>CAYPJS010000056.1:0-16692 GCA_964411135.1 uncultured Anaerolinea sp. | reverse complement strand
ACGCCTGGCAGTGATCGGCGATACGGGAGATACCAGCAACCTGGTCGAGGCTGTGGCGAATGTGGATACCCTTGTTATGGAAGCCACCTACCTCGAAGAGGAAGCGGAGATGGCGCGCCAATTCGGACACATGACCGCCCGTCGTTCAGCCGAATTAGCGCGTGCGGCAGGTGTTGGTCAGCTCATACTGACGCATGTATCGCGCCGCTACCGTGAAAAAGACATCCTGGCGGAAGCCCAGGCTGTGTTCGAGAACACCGTGGTTGCGCGCGATTTTGACACCATTCAATCCAGGCGGCTCGAAGCCTGACATACCGATTTCCCCATGACAGCACGGCCAACCATCGATCGAATTGTCCGCAGCCGGCGAAAAACCGTGGCCTTGATCGTCACCCCCGAGGGTCAATTGGAAGTGCGGGCACCCCGTCAGATTACCAGGCGGCAAATTGATGCAATTGTGGCTGAGAAATCCCTCTGGATCGAGAAGCAGCAGGAACGCGCCCGAATTTCACAGGAAAAAGCAAAGCCGCGTCCGCTTGCCGATGGAGCCCGACTATGGTTCCTGGGAAAGGGCTACCCGCTGTGCTTGACTGAGGATGGTCCTGCCCGGGCACACCTTATCCATGGTTTTAACCTGCCTCGCAGTGCGCTGCCCAATGCCGACAGGCATTTAATTGCCTGGTATCGGCAGCAGGCTCGAAAAATCATCAGCGGTCGTGTGGCATATTTTTCGGAATTGCATCGGCTGACCTACCGCGCGATACGGATCACTTCTGCACGCGCTCGTTGGGGTTCGTGCAGTAGTCAGAACACCCTCAGCTTTCCCTGGCGGCTCGTCATGGCACCCATGGAAGTCATCGACTATATCGTTGTGCATGAATTGGCCCACACGATCGTGAAGAATCACAGCCAGGCTTTTTGGAATCTAGTCGGATCCATGCTGCCGGAATTTAAAATCCAGCGCAAGTGGCTCAAACTAAACGGCCGGCTGCTTGACCTGTCGGTCGAGGCCGCGGAAGCTAACGTTCTAACCGTGACCAAGTGAATCATACAGGGTGGACAGTGTAGTCCCTCGTCCTGATACCATTCTAATTTGGTTAGCGCAACTGCCTGACTTTGGGATAGCGGATTGCAACAAACAGGCCGTAGACAAGGGAAATTCCAGCCCCAATTCCGACGGAAAGCGGCGCAGTCAGCCAATCCGCTACCAATCCTGCCTGCAATCCTCCCAGGCGCATCATTCCCTGGAAGGTCATGGTATAGAAACTCATCACCCGGCCGCGCAGTTCGTCCGGGCAAGTGACTTGCAGCAAGGTGTTTGCGAGGACATTCTGCATCACGAAACTCATACCGGTAAATAGCATCACGATGGCAGAAAAAACAAATGACCGCGATAGTGCGAATAATAATAAGGTCAGCGGGAAGGCAAGGTTCCCCAGGGTTAACAAGGCTCCCCGGCGTGATCCGTCAGACATGGATGCAATTAACAAAGCCGCTATAACCGCGCCTATGCCTACCATCGTAAGCAGGATACCTAAAGGAAGGGCTTCTGGGGCCTGGCAGGTAAGCAGACCCGACTGCGCATTACAGAAGAAATCCACCACCGGGGCAGCGCTGCCCTTGAGAATATCCTGAGCAAAGACCGGCATGAGCGTGTTATACGGCATGGAAAGGAAAGCACTGACCGCTACCAGGCTGATTAACACGAAAATAACCTGATTGGTTACAACATATTTAAACCCTGCTCCAATATGTTCCAACTGGTTGACACCTTTTGCCAGAGGGTGCGAGGAAATCGGCAGGTTCTTCATTAATAACAGGCTGACCATCACCGCCACAAAAGTTGCAGCATTAAATAGAAAGGCATTCCCTTCTCCCGTCGCGGCAACCACAATTCCAGCCAGGGCTGGGCCTAGTGCCCGCGCAAGGTTAAACATGGCTGAATTTAAGCCGATGGCATTCGTCAGATCTTCCTTGCCGTTGACCATATCCACAGTGAACGCCTGCCGGGCAGGGAGGTCAACAGCCGTCGCGGCTCCCAGGATGAAGGAAAGCAGGTAAACATGCCAGACCTGTACCATTTCGGTTTTCGTTAAAACCGCCAGTACCAATGCCTGGATGAGCATTACAACCTGTGAGATCAGGATGATCTTGCGTTTTGAGAAGCGATCCGCCAGGGAACCGCTGATAAAGGATAGAGGAATTAACGGGATCAACGCAATAAAATTGACCATGCCCAATGCAGTTGCCGAGCCGGTCAGTCGGTAAACCAGCACCTGCTGCGCCATTGTCTGCATCCAGGTGCCTATCAAGGATATCGTTTGCCCTACAAACCACAGCCGATAGTTGTAGTGGCGCAACGCACGGAATGTTCCCGGCAGACGTGATTTTGCAGGCCCGCCGGGCAATAATGAACTTTCAGTCGCCATGAATTAATCCGAGGAATCTTTATTCTCAGATATTATACGCCCGAGTATGGATCCATGCTGCCTGGCGGAAATGGCGATCGCAATTGAACCTGTTATGGAAAGGCAGCCTTTCGGCTGCCCAGGTTTCATTGAAATTATAGTTAAACCTCTGGAAGCATTTCGCGCTTTGCCAGCACTGATTTCAAGTCACGAAACGTGATCATCCGGTCATTCGTTTCGTCGATCAATGCCAGAGGTATAGTGCGAAAACTTTCGCGGATTGTGAGGGTTAAAGGATGGCGCAGGACCTCAGCAGATTGGTACGCTTCCTCCAGTCTGTAATTCGGCACACGCGGGCTCAGGTGATGAATATGGTGGAAACCAATATTACCTGTGAACCATTGCAGTAATCTGGGGAGTCGGTAATAGGATGCTCCCTCAAAGGCTGAGGCAACATATTCCCATTCCGGGTGTCGTTCCCAGTAAGAAGACTCGAACTGGTGCTGAACATAAAACATCCAGATCCCCGCCATGCCGCCCAGCCAGATCACAGGAAGCTGGATCAATACATAATTTCCGAACCCCATGACCAGGCTCAAGGTGGTAGCGAGGCCCAGAATTGCTAGATTGGCCCAGATTACACTCATGGTTTCCTTTTTACCCAGAATCGGGAAAGGTATCCGATGCTTTAGGAGGAACATAAAGATTGGGCCCAAACCAAACATCACCAACGGATTGCGGAACAGACGATACCCCAGCCGCCCTAATGGGGGCAGTTTTAGATATTCTTCGACTGTCAGGGTGGTTACATCTCCCACACCACGGCGGTCCAGATCGCCGCTGGTGGCGTGATGGATCGCATGTGCTTTCCACCACTGCTCACCAGGGGTGAAAACCAGAATTCCCAGCCAGAATCCCAGGGTACGGTTTGCCTTCGTCGATGGCAGGAAAGAATTGTGACCGCAATCATGGAAGAAGATAAAAATTCGCACCAAAAATCCGGCTGTGGGAATTGCAAGCAGCAAGGTCAACCAGTAACCGATTTGCAGGCTGAAATACATAGCCGCCCACCCTGCCGCATAGAAAAACAGGGTAATGATCAGCTGTCGGACTGCAATTCGGGAATCGGATTTGGAAAAAGGCTCAACAACTGCCTTGAGATCTTTCATGGATGGCAACTGTTTTAATTTTACCGAATTTGTCATATTTCACCTCTTGAATGAGTTTAAGGCAGAAACCGAAATTTCCAATATGACTGTGGTCATGGATGGAGTCATATTCCAAGTACCATGGAATACCCGCGGCCAGCTCAATCCGGGCTCGCAGGAAAAATTATTGATAAAAAAGAATCGGTTGATGACCTTGACTTTATTGGCGGGCACTCAAGATAAATAATGAACACCCTTTAGCCAGAAAACAAGGAATGGATGCGCTGTTAATACACCCAAAGATATTAAGGACTAATTTTGGACGCTACGCCGCCGCCAGCACCGGATCTTTCATTTTAATGATCAGGAAGGCACTAACGATCAACAATCCGCCTGCCAGCATCAGAGCCGGTGTAAAGGCTCCGTCAGCAGCCTTCAGGGCTTCCATAATATAGACAAATACAACGGAAGCCTGGCCGAAAAGCTGGATCAAACCGGTGGATGTACCTTCCGGTGTTGGTTGGGTGATCTCGGCTGCATACTGCATTCCGATTGGAGCAACACTCACCAGGCAAAACCCCAGGAAGAATGCTGAAGCAAATAACAGCCATGCAGCCTGAGCAAAAGCGATGCCCATTATGGCAGGGATCGCTGCGATAAAACCAGCCAGCAAGAAAACCTGGCGTTTACGAAGCCGGTCGGAAATAGGCGGAAGCACCACCGCTCCGATCACCCCGCCTACAACCAGCAGTGCACCCAGAGTTCCGGCGTCCGCTGGCGAAAAACCTCGCGGCCGGATTATGTTTTCAACCCAGGTGGAAATTCCATTGAAAATTCCCATCGCAACAAAGAAAGCAGCCAGGTACAACCAGAATTCCGGAACTTTTAAAGCATGTTTGAGGCCATCCAGCATGAGAGCGCGCGTGTCCTCCCCCGGAGGGCAAGGGGGTGTTGCCGGCTTCTCACGTGCCAAAAGGAGAAATACCGCGCTGGAAAAAGCCGCAATTCCGCCATAAACCAGTTGGACCGAAGCAATGCTCATACCTTCGATTAACCCGGGCGTCAGCGCCATACCGATTGCGGCCCCCAGGAGATTGGCCAGTGTCACCAGTCCGACGGCGGTGGCTCGTTCCTCAGGTCCAAACCATTGAGCCGGCACCTTTGTCCAGGCATTAAGCAGGAACGGTTGGGCAGCGGCAATTCCAATTGTGCTGAACAGGACCAGATTGTAATTGTCGCCAGCCAAACCGCGCATTAATCCAAATATCCCCATCAGGATCGCTCCCAGGCTCACTGCCCGCCGGAAACCATAGGTATCGATTGCCCAGGAAACGGGTATGGAAAGGGGGATAAACACAATCATGAAGGTCATTGCCAGCAGCCCAATTTTAAGATCGGACACTCCATAATATTCAGCTGCAATCCCGGTAATCGGTGCGTACGAGATCCACAGCATTTGAATGGTCAGGTTAATGAACATGAATACCGCCAGTACGACCCAGCGGTATGGATAAAGACGAAATGTCTTTTCTGGCATGATTGGCTCCAAAGTCGGTTTACCAGTGTTTAACCCCGGATATCCCGGCTGGTTATACGTCGATTATCGTCATGTTTTGCAGGATAGCAAACTAATTCAATGAGGAATACCAGAAAATGCACAAACCGGCCCGATGGCTCGAGCCGGTTTGGATAATCCTACCCACCGGGTGCGGTGGATTGTTAGAAAGCGTTATCCGTAGTCCAGATTTTCCAGACTTTTCCTGCTAGCTCAGGACCTGGGGTTAATGTCGGACGGCCTGGCTGCCAGCCTGATGGAGTGACCTCGCCGGTCGCAACTACATGCTGGAAGGCTTTTACCTGACGGATTAGCTCAGAAACGTTCCGTCCTACTTCAGGGGTTAAAACTTCCATGCCGCGGATCACAAATTCAGGATCGATAATAAAGCGTCCGCGGATATCGACGCCGGCATCCTCGTCATACACGCCGTAGGCTGTCCCTACACGTCCGCCCCCATCAGACAACAAGGGGAAGGGTACGCCGCCCTCCACCATCCTGGAAAGTTCTTCTTCCTGCCAGATTTTATGGGAGAATCGGCTGTCAGTGCTGATTGCAAGGACCTCAACACCGAGCTCCTGTAATTCTTTATATTTGACGGCAACTGCCGACAATTCTGTCGGTCAGACAAAAGTAAAGTCGCCTGGATAGAAACAAATAACAATCCACTTGCCCTTGTAATCGGATAAGCGGATATTTTTAAATCCCTTCCCAACAAAAGCAGTTAATTCAAAGTCGGGGGCAGGTTTTCCAACACGTGCATGCATTTTTGGAACCTCCTGTCTGATTTCAGAAATCGCATTGGTTTGGTCCAGCTTTGCCACGATTGGCCCGGCAGACGGTTTCACACAACCTTCAGCAGGTTTCGGCATATTTCCCTCCATATATTATTCCAGCACCCGGGGGAGTATTGCGCCAAATGGACTCCGTACTTCCCGCCCAGAGTCGAGAAATGGCGTTTGATCTCTTAATTTAATTATACGATCGCTTCTGTAATATATTTATTATGATTTTTTTACTAATTCAACAGCATGGCGTAATAAATTGCCGCCCCAATGTGCACAAAGGCAATGGAAAAGAGGGTTAATCCTAACGGTATATGGATGGTATGCCAGAGGGAAAATAATTGGCGAGCCTGGCGGCGATTCGAAATGATCCGATTCAGGTTATCATATTCTTTTTGCAATTTCGCCCGAGACCTCTTGAATTCCTTTATTTCCTGCGGGGATAAATCCTGAAGGGTGAACGGCAACTCAGCCTCTAATTGCGCCGAATTCACTCCGGCATATCCTGCAGGCGCCAGGGTCTGTTCATTGCCGCCCGAAAATGTTCCAAGGGCATTCTTCAAGCGGGCCAGGCGGCTCTCAAGTTCAAGCGGATCGACTTCTGCACCGTCAACCGTGCGTGGAATTACAGTGTAAATGTAACGCCCGACAAATCCGCTGATAACAATCAGGACGGTGAGCAGGCTCAGCACACCCGCCAGACCCTTGAACTGCCAGCCTGGATGAATGAGCACCATATACGGCCCTACAATTCCGGTAAAAATGTGGAATTGCAGCCAACCGGCCATTTTTCCCCACTGTGCACGCCGCGATCGTTTACGCAAGGAATACAATGTTTCCGTCATGATCATCATGATGAAGCCTAGGATGCCGATGCTGTGTCCCCAGAAACTGCTCGCAGACGGTACTTCCTGGAAAACATTCTGCACCAGCAAATAGCCCATAGTCACAACCAGTATGGCAACCACCGAGTAGATCAATTCACGCGACTTTTGCAGCATGGGTTCTGGCGCTCCAATATCTTGAAAGAATGGAAGGTAAATCCGCATTGGACGCCATCAGGGCATCCCGAATTGGCTGAATATCAATTTCTTCCTGGATTAGCCCCTGAATGGCATGTGATAAGGCTTGATCACCCATAAGCACGGCCCCTACTACCCGGTTTTGGTTGATATACAATCGGAGACGGTTATCGCCCTGGTAGGTTTGAACCAACTCGGCTTCTGGTTGCAGCCTCCAAACTTCGCTGTCACCGCGCATAATCCCAACCGTATCCGCATCTCGTGCAGGCCGGGTGCTGCTGTTTGTGTCTTCTTTTCCAACCCGGCCGATAATCGTCGTTACCAGACCAGCCAGCCGAGTAACATTTAGAGGATATTTCTTGATGTAGTTTAACTTTCCACCTGCCATGTTCGCTCCGGCAACCCGCCCCATTTGAATTGCGGGATGCCAAAGACTATCCAGGAAATAGTCTCCCTTCTGGCGGTCATACACCTGGGCAACATCGCCCGCCGCATAGATATCCGGAGCACTGGTTTGCAGCATCGTGTCCACCAAAATTCCCCTTTTGGTGGCAATTCCTGCAGCTTCGGCTAATTGCATGCGCGGTTTAATACCAATTGCTACGGCCACCAACTGGCAGTCGATAGAAACTTGAAGGCCTTGCTGCTGAGCTGTAACACCAATTACCTTACCTTTTTTCTCCCTCACCCCGAGCAAGTCAGTAAAATAGTGGATTTTTACGCCTTCCATGCTCAAACGGCTCTCGACAATCCTGGATTCAACTTCATCCAGCACGCTGCTCCAATAACGGTCGCCGCGAAGAAAGTAATGGGTCTCAATTCCCTGCGCCAACAGTCCCTCCACCAACTCGAGGGCTGTGATCCCGCCCCCAATGACAACCGCTCTCCGGGCTTTACGGGCTTGTTTAAGGATATGATGGGCGTCGGAGAGATTGTCGAGTTTAACCACACCTTCGGCTTGAATTCCGGGGACATTGGGAATAACAGCCGAGGCACCGGTAGCGATTAACAAACTACTGTAGGAAAGCCTTCGTCTATCCTGCAGCACCAGCTGCCTGTTTTCCACATCAATCGACTCAACGATCGCCTGGATGACATGAAAATGCTGATCACGAAACAGTTTGTCCGGGAATGGGAACAGTTGCCTGTCAGGTACTTCCCCAGCCAACAGATAGGCCAACCCCGGCCGTGAATAATAACCGTACGAGTCGTCGGTAATAAGTGTGATATTCGCTTTGGATTCACATTGGCGGATTGAAAGTGCGGCAGCCAGCCCGGCTGCACCCATGCCGATAATTACGTGCCCGGCAGGCCCCAGATTTGCGCCCATAATCGAACCTATTCCCGGTCATCCCGTGTAGGCAGGATGTCCTCAAATTTGAGCACGCCCCGCGGACAGCGGCGGACGCACTCGCCGCAGGTCAAACAGGCGAAATCCACAACCGGCTTGCCCAAAATGGCATGCAGCCGAACATCCACACCCAGCGGGCAGTTAAAGGAACAGATTCCGCATTGAACGCAGCGTTTAGAATCCGGCACAATTGAACTGACAGCCAGAACGCGGCGTTTTTCCGCTGATTGGTGAAGTATCGATCGAATGGACACGGCTAATTCCTCTCAGTCCTCATTTTTTCGCCCATCGCCGTGGCATTCCATGCAGCGTGCAACATAATCCGCAATCCCTTTTTCATTATGCTTTTTGGTCATTTCAGACTCATTATGGCAGTTGAAGCAAGTCCAGCTGCTGCCGCCGGATGGATGACAACTGGAACATTGACCATTCGCGTCGCCATGATTGATTGGAAATGAATGATTGAAATTCGCATCACCCCAGTTTGAAGTGTTATGACAATCTGAGCACTGGCCAGAGAAATGGTTTGCCGGTCGGTTGCCAGCATGGCACGCCTGGCAATTGGTAGCGCCAGCAGCCTGGTGATTAAAACCGGCTGGTCTCCAGGCATTGGTTGAATGGCAGGCCGAACACTGGCCTGAATAATGGTTGGCAGGCTTTTTATTATTGTGGCACGCCTGGCAGTCCACAGCTCCAGCAACCTGATGGTTGAAAGAGGCAGGTTTCCAGGCGTTGGTTGTGTGGCAGGCCGAACACTGGCCTGAATAGTGGTTGGCAGGTTTATTATTATTATGACAGGACTGGCAATCCACAGCCCCGGCAACCTGATGGTTAAAGGTGGCTGGGCTCCAGGCATTTGTGGCATGGCAGGCGGAACACTGACCGGGGTAGTGGTTTACAGGGCGATCCAATTGATGACAGGACTGGCAATCTACAGCCCCAGCCACCGTGTGATCAAAGGCAGCTGGCAGCCATTCGGACGTGGCATGACAGGCGGAACATTGCCCTGGATAATGCCGTGCTGGGCGTTCATCAAGATGGCATTTCTGGCAGTCCTGAGCGATCACTAATTCATGCGTGAAAGTGGTCGGCAGCCAGCCTGTTGTGGAGTGGCATAAACTACATTCGCCTTCGTAATGACCGGAAGGCATTGCCTCAACATGACAGCTGGAGCAAAGATTTGGCGTCCCGGCATATAACCCGGTGGAATGGCAGCTGTCACAGGATAATTCTGAGTGTTTCCCATCCAGAGGAAAAAACAAGTGCAGTGCTCCAGGACTGCCCGCAGGAAATGGAATCAGGTGAGGATTGATTCTCACGTTTGCCGGGGGTTTATTCTCTCCGGCAGACGCCAATGCAACGCCAGTGGTAGCGGAAACCCGGATCTGGTCCAGGCTCGCCAACGGCCGGGTCAGATCCTCGCAAGCCTGTATCAGGCTGAGGATCCTGCTGTACAGGTTGACCAAATCCTGGTCCGGCCTGCCAACGGTTTGGGCTGCCCGGTCAAGGGACGCCAGGAAGGTTCGCAAGTCCTCCAGGAATACATTTCGGATATCGGGATTGTCAGCTTCACGAAGGTACTCAAATAATGCCAGCACGTTGTCGATTTCAGTCGAGACAATCTGCCGGGCAACAACCTCTTGGTCGCTGAGGGTCCTTAACTCATAATCCTGGATGCGCCTTTCGAGCAGGGTCAATCCAAATTGCACCCGACTTAATGGAGATGGAAGCATTCCAAGATACTGGTGCTCGATCCATGCCTGCGTCGAAAATCCGGGTTGCCCGACATGCAGCGGCCCAAATACCGCCAGGGCAGCTGAGGATGTGACCCCCATCAGCACCAGTAACAGCAAACTGAGCGTAACCAGAAGGATAACCCGCGACTTCATTCGTCATCCTCCTCGTGCTCAAGCCCGTCGCTGTGGCATTCTGTGCACTTTACCAGTGGAACGGCAGAAACATCCACCTCACGGTGTTCCCGAATAACCTCGTCCTCATCGTGCTCGTGACACGTGTAACAGGTATAGGTAGTAAAAGCATCGGTATGGCAGGTGACGCAGCTCGATTCGCCCTGCCCACCGTGATCGAGCGGGAAGGTGTGGTTGACCAACCTGGCTGGCTGCCAACCAGTATCTGTATGACAGTCCTGGCACCGCAGACCAAAATAACCGGCATGGATTTCTGGTTCTTCGTGGCAGGTGGCGCAAATTATCTCTGGCTCATTGAATGTCTGGCCGGTATGACAGTCGGCACAAACCAACTCAAGATGCTGACCTGCTAGCGTAAAAACACTGCTGTGATCAAAATTTTGCATGCGGTCCGCACCGTCATGGCATTCAAGACAATTGGAACCAAATGAACGCCTGTGTTCGTCCATAAACGGACGATCATGGTTGGCGTGGCAGGAATCGCAGGAAAATTGGGGGGCGTCTTCAACTGGCGTCTGGTGGCAGTCCTGGCATGCCATGGGGCTGCCAGAATAGCTGCTCTGATGGATCCCTAACGAGAATCCAGTTATGCCATGGTCAAAGGGTTGGCCTTGCCAGGTGATCTCCTGCCAGGTTTTTCCGGTGTGGCAACCTTCGCAACCTATCGGGAACATGCCGGCGTGCACATCAGGTTCCGCATGGCAGCTTTCGCAGGCAGTGCTGATGTTTTTGGTATCCGGGGTATGACAGTCAGCGCAAGGGACCTGGCTGTGGCGTTCTTCCAGTGGAAAATCAGTGGCGGTATGATCAAATTCTTGCAAGGCAAAGGCCGTCATTGAAAAATCCCGACCCTTGTGGTCTGGGTGACAGGCACGGCACTCCGAAACATTGGCCATCACTCCGTGGACACCGCTTCCCTGTAAAATTTGCCGGTCAACATCCTGATGGCATTCCATACACAGGCTGCTCTGCTTCATTTGAAGCGGCTGATGGCATAACTCGCAGCGCTCCGCAAAGTCAGCATGAGATTGATATTGGCTCACTGCCAATCCGGCTCCGCTAACGGATGAAATTTGACCAGGGTTGAAGATGCGGCTGCCCGTTAATACCATTACGAGAATCAAAATCCCAATGGCTACACCAGCTAGCAGCAGGTTGATCGGAGAGAACAATGGCAACTCTTGACTTTCACGTGAATGCAACCCCATCCTCCGTCCGCAGGCTGGCCGCTCAATATAATATGTATATAGTCGTTTTAGTCTGAATAAAGTTATGCCAATTCTAATCCCATTATTAAGATCATTTAATTTATTATATATTTTATTGAAGGGTGAATCTAATAATCAGCCATTCGGATTATTGGCTGTCAACCACTCTTTGGATATCCGCTAGTGTGCCTTTCCACGGCCCCGGGGTCTCTTGTTTAATGGACGTGACGATTCCAGCCCACTGGCAGGCTGTGTGCGGATCTGTGGTTTGCCGCTTGGCCAGATACGTTGAAAAACAGGTATCGCCGCGCCCCGTGCGGCCAGCCAGAGAGCGCGGGGTGAACGGCGCTTCGTAGAACTCGCCGTTAGCATATACCGTAACCCCGGAGGATTGCGTCAGGACAATCTCTTTCGGTCCCATGTCGGCCAGTTTTCGGGCTGCATGCTTAAGGTCGGTTTCGCCGGTGATGAACTCTGCTTCCGCCCGATCAACCTTGAGGAAGCTGACACATTTCAACCCCTCAGCAATTTGATCCCAGGGCTCATATATTAGGTCGGCTGCCCGCGGAACTCGCACGAAACCCTGGATATCCATTGCCACCGGAGCCCGCCTGGAAACTGCCTCGAGGAATGTCAGATTTACCTCGCCAGCAAATAACGGGGTGAGCATAATCAGGGTCGTTTTCCAATCCGGCAAATCCTGTAGTCTGTATTCCCCGCCAAAACCGATCGGTTTTGTGATACGGCGTTCCATGTCGGAAGATTTATAAAAATTGGCGATTCCAGAAGTGCCATCGGCAGGAATGGCATGAATAATAATTCCTTCGCTGCGCAATTCTTCCAGGCGCGGAAAATCGTCCGGATGAAGGCGGGTGACTACACCTACCCTGCGTCCCAAACGATGGATCACCACGCTTCCATAATACACGCCGCCACCGGAAGCGATCTCTTCCACACCATCGACGATAAGTTTATCCTTGGCAAAATTGCCAATCATGATGATGTCAAAATCAGGCATGCCTACCCCTGGTCCGGAAGCACCTGGATGACCGTCTCAGCGAAACGGACGGCAACCTCTTCACCCTCTGAATAAATTACAGTCTTCGCCGGGTCGGTCTCGGAGGCCGTTAGCATCTGCCCGCCGATTTCAACATCGTACTCCACCACGTTCCCAAGATAAACCGCCCGCTGGATAATTCCTTTGTACGGGCTATTTACCCCATTGATGGAGATCATCTCCGGGCGGATGATTAAAGTCACCGCCTGGCCAGGGGAAAAGGAATTTCGTACACCTGAAAGGGACATAGAGGTCCCGAAAACCTCGACATCCATTTTTGAGCCGTTCTGCCTGATTACCTTGCCTGGGACAAAATTAACCCGCCCGATGAAGTCTGCCACAAACCGGCTGCGCGGGTAGCGGTAAATTTCAGTCGGCGAACCGATTTGTTCGATGATCCCATCCTTCATCACCACGATGCGGTCGGACAAGGTCATGGCTTCAATTTGGTCATGGGTCACGTAAACACTGGTGATGTTCAATGCCTTTTGAATCCGGCGGATTTCAGTGCGCATCTCTTCACGCAGCTTGGCATCCAGGTTAGAAAGCGGCTCATCCATCAGCAGGACTTTTGGCTCCATGACCAGCGCGCGCGCCAATGCCACTCGTTGCTGCTGCCCGCCAGAAAGCTGGTTCGGACCCCGATCCCCGTAACCTCCCAGGTGCACCAGATCCAGAACCCGATTCACGCGCTCAGTAATTTCCGGCTGGGAAGTGCGGCGTACATTTAAACCGTAAGCAATGTTTTCGAAAACATTCAAATGTGGAAAAATGGCATAACTCTGGAAAACCATGGACATTTCGCGCTTATGCGGGGGCAGTGAATTGATCTCAGCGCCGTCCAGATGAATTTTGCCCTGTGTGGGAAATTCAAAACCCGCAATCATGCGCAGGGTGGTGGTTTTGCCGCAGCCCGATGGCCCAAGTAAGGTTACCAGTTCTCCGCGTTCGATATCCAGGGATATATCGTTGACAGCAGTAACTTCGCTCACACCGCCGCGGGGTGGAAATATTTTTGAAATGTTCTCAAGCCTCAAATACATGGTAATGTCCTTGTTTTTATCCAGGATTTAAACCCCAAGACTCAGATCGATACCGCCGCGGCCGCGGAAGAGCCGCCTGGTGAGCAGGCTTAACAACCCGATCGCTGCCAGAACAAAGAGAATGATGACGGTTGAATAGGCTGCCGCGATGCTCACGCCGCCCTGCTCCCATTCACTCAAAATGGAAGCAGCCACGATTCGCCAGCGAGGGCTAACCAGAAAAATAATCGCAGAAAGGCTGGTCATGTGGCGGGTAAAACTAAAGATCAGCCCGGCCAGCAACGCCGGCAATATCAACGGCAGCGTAACTTTTCGGAAAGTATATTGTGCATCCGCGCCAAGGATATTGGAAGCTTCCTCGATAGATGGGTCAATCTGCTGGAGAGATGCTACTCCCGCCCGCACAGATGCAGGGAGGCTGCGGACGATAAATGCAGCCAAAATAATGTAGGCCCCGCCCACCAGCGCAAACGGGATTCCCATGAAGGACAGGCTGCACGGGATTACCAGACCCAGCACACCCAGCCCAAGACGCCAGTTCCGCGTTTTTATGCCCTGCATGAGCATTATCCCGGCAAACACCAGGAAGATGGCCAGGATCGCGGGAGGAGGCTGTAGAAGGACCTTAATATGGTCCGAGAATTGGAAAACGGCATTGCTCCAGAATCCCGGGCCGAAACTGCGCGACAGATTCGCTATGGGTTTGACAAGGGCAGGCGCCCAGTTGTTGGTCATTACGTAAATGCCCAGGGCAGCCGCCACCAGGACTCCAGTTTTACCTCTTTTTTGAATTTGGAATATGGCAGCGATAACGAGGTAAATACCACCCACAATGTAATAGATCATTTGAGATGGCAGCCTGGTGAGAAGGACACCGGCGGTAGTAGCAATCAGCAAAATGAGCAGCCGCTCCCTCAGGTTCTTGCCCACAACTTGAACATAGAACAGCGCCAACAGCAGGTAGACCACGACCGCCAGACTGAGCGGCGGAGTGTTGAAGGCTAAAATGAAGCCGATACCCAGGATCGTCCCCGGGATTGCGCCGCCCAGGTTCGATGTGAAATCCAGGGCTTCCTTACCGCTGAACTGTTTCCGCACAACCAACCAGGCGATGATCATGCCAAGGATGGCTGCAAAGGGGGTTGCCAGAGCGCTCAGGAAAGTGGTATCCAGAATTGCCTCGATCCCCCGGGTAACCGTCAGCTGCCAGTGGCGCAGTGTTGGCGTGAAGTCCACACCCCAGGAGAAACTGAACGAACCATAAATGATCGTAAGGTACATCATGATCACAAACGCGCAAATCAGGTAGGTCGCAATGTTGAACGCCCAACGAATGAGGGGGGATTGCTCCGTAATCTGCGAACCACTGGGTTTACCTGTGACCGAGATATAGGTGCGGCGGTTCACGTAATACCGCTGTACCAGGAATATCAACAGGGTAGGAATGATTAACACCAGAGAGAGGGCCGATGCCTTCTGGTAATCATATTCACCAATGACTGCCAAGAAAATCTGGGCTGAAAGCACAGTTCGGTTGCCTGCAATAAAGAGCGGATTGCCAAGGTCAGCCAGCGATTCAACGAATAAAAGCAGGAAGGAACCGCCGATTCCCGGGATCAGTAAGGGGAGGGTAACCGTGAAAAAGATGTGCAGGCGGCTTGCGCCAAGGCTGGCGGCAGCCTCTTCCAGGGCCGGGTTCAGGCGTTCCAGCATCGCCCGCAGAATAAGATAGGCGACCGAGAAAAACGTGATGGTTTGTACAATCACCAAACCGTCCAGACCGTAAATATCGTTCATGCCTGAGACAAAAACAATCCCAAGTAATTTCCGGGAAATCAGTCCATTTCTACCAAAGAGCAGAATCATGCTCAGCGCCAGCGCAAACGGCGGGGAAACCGTGGGTAAGAGTGCCAGCCAGTGAATGATGCGCTTTCCAGGGATCTGGCAGCGGACTGTGGCATATGCAAAAATAAAACCCACAAAGGTCCCAAATACTGCCGATAGGATCCCCATCTTCATCGTGTCAACAAAAATCGTGCGTAGATTGGGACCGTAATAATCATCAAAGTAACGCGCAAAATACGTCAGATCAAAGGCGCCTTCGTCATTGAAGAAGCCGCCAGATATCGTCCTAAAAATTGGAACGATAACAAAGACTAAAATAAAAATCCCAGAAAACAGCAGGCTCATGAAGAGCACAGGGTCTCTGGCTATCAGGGCAAACTCGCGAAACCGTCGAACTAAACCGGTTACTCTTTTGGGAGATGTTTCCAAATTTGTCTCAATATTCGTCATGACGGTCTCTAAAAAGGTTCTGGGCGGGTTAACCCCGCCCAGAACATAGGAAATCCAAAAATTATTGTTTCAAATTTTCGGCTGATGCGATTTCGTTGGTGAATTTCTCAACGAAGGCTTTCTTATTTGCTCCAGCCCACAGGAAGTCGTAATCAATCAGGTTGACTTCAAGCAGTTCGGGGTGTGAGAGTTCGACACCCTTGACGGTCGGAGCCTGGTAGGCCTTGTATTTCGGTCCAAGAGCCTGAGCTTCGGCAGTCAATGCCCAGTCGTACCACAACTTGGCAGCCTGCATGTGCTTTGCACCCTTGAGGATGCCCATAGCGCCGATTTCGTAGCCGGTTCCCTCTTCAGGGAAGGTCAGCTCGAGTGGGAGTTTATTGTTGTCGATCTCGTTGACGATGTCATGCGAGAATACGATACCGACCGCAGCCTCGCCCTGGCCAACGAACTTCGCAGGCGCGGCGCCACTCTTGGTGAACTGCGCAACCTGGCCGGCATACTGTTGGATGTATTCCCAGCCGGCATCTTCACCCCGAATTTGCAGGATGGTCGCGAGGGCAGTATAGGAAGTGCCCGAGGATGACGGGTGGGCAACCATGATCTGGCCCTTGAATTCGGGTTTCAGCAGGTCATCCCAGGATTTTGGGGCTTCAACGCCTGGGTTGGCAGCCAACCAATCGGTGTTGGTGCAGAAGCCCAGGGTACCCATGTAGATACCGACCCAGAAATTATCAACGTCCTTAGCTTTGACCGGATCCAGCAGGTTGGCGTGGTTGGGGGATTCATACGCCTCCAGCAATCCCTCGCCCTTGGCAGCCACAAAGCTGTCGGCAGGGCCGCCCCACCAAATGTCAAACTGGGGATTGTCTTTTTCGGCTTGCACACGGGC
>CAYPJS010000055.1:0-3679 GCA_964411135.1 uncultured Anaerolinea sp. | reverse complement strand
ATGAGATCCAGCGCCTCCTCATAGAAACTGAACGTCGTGCGCAGGAGCTCGCCACAGTCAATTCTGTCAGCGTTGCCCTCGCAGGTGAATTGGATCTGACCGCGCTGATAGAGCTTGTCGGTGAACAGATCCGTTCCGTATTCAAGGCGGACATAGCATATGTTGCACTTCTGGACAAGGAAAGCAACATCATAAACTTCCCTTATCAACATGGTCAGCAACTGGAATCGATTCAATTGGGGCAGGGTTTAACCAGCAGAATTATCCGGAGCGGACAGCCTTTGCTGATCAACCAAGATATGGATCGCCAGCGACAGAAGATGGGGGTAACGTTGATTGGGAAACTCGCGCAGTCTTTCCTGGGTGTCCCAATATCTACAGGTGGTGAAGTCATTGGAGTTGTGAGCATACAGAGCACAAAACATGAAGGCCGGTTCACAGAAAACGATCAGCGTCTGCTCAGCACAATCGCGGCTAATGTGGGCATCGCATTCCAGAATGCCCATCTATTCAATGAGATCAAGCGCCTGTTACAGGCGGAACGACAGGCACACGAACTGGCCGAAATCCTGCGCTCCATCGCACAGGCATTGAATCATTCATTAAGCCTGACAGAAGTGCTTGACCTGGTGTTGACTGAAGTTCAAAAAGTCATTCCTTATGACAGCGCGGGTATTTACCATGTACATGAAAACCGCCGCATATTGGTGGCAGGTCGTGGTTTCACCAATTTTGAGGATTTATTGGGCGTCAGCTTTGAGTTTAATCAGCAGGATGATGAGATCGGTTACTTGATATCCAGATCACTGCAACCACTGATTCTCGCCGATGCCTCAGAGCAATACCCGCAATATTTCAATACCGGCGTGCATGCAACCGCCCGTATTCGCGGCTATATGGCCGTGCCAATCGTGCTTAACGAAAAATTGATCGGCATGATCACTCTTGACAAGGACGAGCCCGATTTTTATAACGATCGACATGCCAGTCTGGCGATGGCTTTTGCCGCGCAGGCTGCCACCGCCATCCACAATGCTCGCCTATTCAACGAAACCCAACGCCTACTTAAGGAAACCGAACAACGCAACGCGGAGCTTGCCCTGCTTAACAGCGTTGGTGAATTGATGGTAGAAACGCTGGATGTGAAGACTCTCACACGGCTGGTCGGCGACAAAATTCGGGAAATCTTCGATTCGGATTCGGTCTTGATCATGCTGCTGGACAGGAAAACGAATCTCATTCATGTCCCCTTCGAATTCGACAGAAATGAAGGCGGATATATCGATTATGTTGAGCCATTCCCACTGGGAACAGGGTTGTCTTCCAGGGTCATAATTTCAGGTCAGCCGTTGATGGTGGGCACCCTTGAGGAGGAGATCGCTAATGGCGCCTATTTCCCGCCGGAGATAATTGAAAAAGGATCGGGTTTTTTCAGTCAATCCTGGCTGGGGGTGCCGATCATGTCAAAGGATCAGGTTCTGGGGTTGGTAGCTCTTTCAGACGCCCGTACGCACGCCTTCCATGAGAATCACCTGGCGCTGTTAAGAACGCTTTCCTCCAATGTAGGCGTGGCGATCGAAAATGCACGGCTTTTTCAGGAGGAACGACAGCGCTCCGCGGAACTCGCAACGATAAACAGCGTACAGGTAGGTCTGGCATCCAAACTCGACATTGATGCCATTTATGAGCTGATCGGTGAAAAGGTACGCGAGGTGTTCAATGTACAGGTTGTGGATATTGTGGACTATGACCCGGTCAGCAATTTGATTTCCATGCCATATTCATATGAAAAAGGGGATCGCAGCGTATTTTCCCCCAGGAGACCGTACGGGTTCCGGGAGCAGGTCATAAGAAACCGCGCCCCCTTGCTGATCAACAATAATTTCGTGGAGCTGGCAGCAAGATACAACAACCCATTACTTACAGGGCAATGGCCCAAATCGGCTTTGTTCGTGCCACTGCTGGTCAATGACCAAGTAAGGAGCATCATTTCGATCCAAGACATGGAACGTGAGAATGCCTACAGCGATTCGGATGTGCAGTTACTGCAAACCCTCTCCACTGCAATGAGTGTTGCAGTGGAGAATGCACGGCTGTGGGAACAGGAAAAGAAATACCGTAAAGCGCTCGAGCGGGAATTGGAGATTGGCCGCGAGATCCAGGCTGGTTTCCTGCCTGGGGCACTTCCCCTCGTTGAAGGTTGGGAGATTGCCGCGTCTTTGCTGTCTGCCAGAGAGGTTGCAGGCGATTTCTATGATGTTTTTGAATTCCCTGATGGAAACATAGGACTGGTCATCGCAGACGTATGTGACAAAGGCGTGGGGGCGGCATTGTTCATGACCCTGTTCCGCAGCCTGATCCGCGCCACATCCAATCAGGAGTTTTTTGAGCATACCGGGGCTTCAGGTATGGAGAATTCCATTGATGAGCGTCTGAGACATGCGATGACCCTGACGAACAATTACATCGCAGAAACACATGAAGATAGCGGCATGTTCGCCACTATCTTCTTTGGCATCCTTGACCCGCGCACCGGCAAGCTCACCTACGCAAATGGCGGGCACGAACCGCCACTCATTATTCAGGCTGGAGCGGTGAAAGAGACCCTTCGAAAAACCGGCCCAGCTGTGGGTGCGATCACGAATTGTAGCTTCGGCATCCTGGAGACGCACATACAACAAGGAGATCTGTTCTTTGCCTTCACGGACGGCGTGCCGGACAGCCGGGACCCGCACGGTAGATTCTTCGGGCGGGAACGCCTGTTTGATATTTTTCAACATGCCAGCAGTTCCGCCCATGTGCTGGTAGATACCCTCAAATCGGAACTGCATTGTTATATAGACGGCGCAGACCGCTTTGATGACGTTACTTTGATGGCGGTCCGACGGAATTGGATTTCATGACAGGATTAGCGGGACATGCTTCCGAAGAAAATGGCTGTTGTTTGTGTCATGTCAGGGTTCTAAGCTATGATCCGCATCCATCAAATATCCCACCCTGAAACTTGACGTTGTAACACGGATATGCTACCATCACTGAAACTTTTGTTCGATATTGAGGAGAATTCCATGTCACGTACGAATCGAGGCTTGACCATCGCCTCCACCCTGCTTCTGATCGCCTTGCTGGTTTCAGCCTGTGAACAACCGTATTCCACGCCGCCCGCGGTTACCAATACGCCGATCGACCCGAACAGTTTCTTTTCAACGCCGATTCCGAGCCAGCCTGCGAACATGCAGGATGTGGAGAACATCACAACACAGACTGCCATTGCCGGTCTGCCAACCCAGACTCCCGGCGGTCCGACTGCCACGATGGCAGTGGTGACTGGGGCGACTGCCACGCCGGTCATCAACCTGCCTGTGACCTCCACTGCCACGCAGGCGGTGGTCGTTGTGCCGACCTCGACTTCGGTGCCGGCCGGTTCAAGGCCCACGACGTATACGTTGAAGCAGGGTGAGTTCCCCTACTGCATTGCCCGCCGCTTCAATGTGGACCCGGATGACTTGCTTTCGGCAAGCGGCTTGAGCGGCGCTCAATCCGACAGTCTTTCGACGGGAACGGTTTTGACGATCCCGCAGAGCGGCTCCTTCCCGGGCGACCGTTCATGGCACGACCACCCTGCGACGTTTACCGTGGGTGTCACGTATGACACCAATACGGTGTACGGCGTTGCCTG
>CAYPJS010000054.1:0-4127 GCA_964411135.1 uncultured Anaerolinea sp. | reverse complement strand
TACTTTACCAACGAGCAGGAGACCGACGCGCTGCGCCGCTCAGTCTTCAATCCCGACGGCAGCATGAACACTGCCGTGGTCGGCAAATCCGCGGAGTATGTGGCGGGTTATGCCGGCATCCAGATCCCGCGCGACACGCGCATCCTGGTCACCCCTCTGACCAAAGTCGGGCGTGAAGAACCGCTCTCCCACGAGAAGTTAACCACCGTACTGGGCTGGTATGTAGTGGACGGTTGGGAGGAAGGCTGTGAAACTTCGATTGCCATGATTGAGACCGGCGGCCGAGGGCACACACAGATTATCCACGCCAACGACGAGCGCGTGATCATGGCATTTGGGCTGGAAAAGCCCGTCTTCCGTATTCTGGTCAATACGATGGGTACGCTGGGAGCCATTGGCTATACCACCGGCGTGGCGCCCTCGTTGACGTTAGGCTCAGGCGGGGTTGGCGGCGCTATCACCGGCGACAATATCACCGTGACCCACCTGATGAACGTAAAAAGGCTGGCGTACGAAACCGTACCGCCGCCGCTGGAAGCCTTTGCCCCGGGCGAACCCTCGATGGGCACATCGCCTGCCGAGGTGGAACGCATGGTCAGGCAAGTTTTAGATGAAATCCTGCAGAAGAAAAATCCCTTTTAAACCATTTTTTGTTCGGAGAAAGGAATACCCGCAATGGCATTAGACACTTCTCTTATCGCTTTAGGCATGGTCGAAACGCGCGGACTGATTGGCGCGGTTGAGGCCGCCGATGCCATGGTCAAGGCAGCCAACGTTGTACTGATCGGCTCGGAATATGTCGGCGGCGGCTATGTGACCGTGATGGTGCGCGGTGATGTTGGCGCTGTCAAGGCTGCCACCGACGCCGGTGCCGCCGCTGCCAAGCGCGTTGGCGAACTGGTCTCGGTGCATGTGATCCCAAGACCGCATGTGGACGTCGAGATGATCCTGCCGAAAGCCTCCAAAGGCGCCTTTGGCGGCCGGGCTGCAGAAGCCAAAGAAAAATAAAGACCACCGGGCTGGAAACGCATTGAACCGCGGCTAACCCTACGGTAAGCCTGTACCACGGCATATCTTTCCGGCCTGCACAGCTGCGCATGGTTGTACTGGAGCTGCGCCCAGTCTGCACCCATTTCCAAGGAGGCCTCAATGGCTGATGAATTCTCGCTGCGTTGTTATTGTTTCCTGGACCGCATGCAGGCCCAGTATGCCGCCTTTGTCGGCACCATCACCCAGGGCGACCTGCCGACTGAGGGCATGGCCGCGCTGTATGTGGAGATGGCGCCCGGCAACGAGGTCTTCCGCGTGGTCGATATTGCGGTTAAAGCCACCGAAGCCCGCCCCGGTGCACAGATCGTCGAGCGCGAGTTCGGCATGTTCGAGGTGCATTCTCCCAATCAGGCTGCCGTCATCGAAGCAGGCGAGGTGGTTCTCGACCGGTTGGGGTTGAAAGTGGAAGACCGCATCCGACCGGTGGTGGCTTCGACGCAGGTGATCACCCGCATCGACTCGTACCAGGCACAGTTGATCAACCGCTTCCGCCGCGGGTCCATGCTGGTTCCCGGCGAGACCCTGCTCGTCCTCGAATGCGCTCCGGCGGCTTATATTAATTACGCCTGCAACGAGGCCGAAAAGAAGGCCAGCATCAAGCTGGTGCATGTTTCCTCGGTTGGACGATACGGACGCATGTGGCTTTCAGGCAGTGAGGCCGAGATTATGACGGCCAAAAATGCCGCCATCCAGGCGCTGGAAGGCCTGGCCGGGCGTGATGGTGCTTAGTGTCCTCCGGAATATAACCAGGGAAGTCACTTAGGCATTGGTGGAGGTGAGATGGCAAAAGAGTTTTATACTGAAAAAGATATCGAGGATATGTGGAAGCGCGGCGTGATGTCGCTGGAGCTGAGCGACAGCGTGGTGCTGACCGAGCTCGCCTACGAGAAGGCCAACCGCCTTGGCATGAAATTGATCCAGCCGGGTGCTGAAAACCCGCCCGCTGCACCGGTGCGCCCTTACTTATCGGCTTCAAAACCCGCGGTGCCCGCCAATTCGTTGGATGTTTCGGCTTACCTGCCGAACGCAGTCAGCCCGGTAGCGCCAAAGACCGGCGACCTGGAACTGCAGCAGCGCATCAAAAATGCCGTCATGGCGCGCCTGGGCACTCAAATCGACCCGACGCTGCTGGATTCGATCATTAAGCGCGTTCTGGCGTCCACGGGAATGAAATAATCCATGCTGCTCGGCAGGGTAATGGGCACAGCGGTCTGCACGATCAAATACCCCGGCACCGAAGGGGTAAAGCTGCTGGTCGTGCAGCCGCTCAACAAGACCCTCGAGCCGGTCGGCGGTCTTCAGGTGGCAGCCGACGTGGTTCGTGCCGGTCCAGGCGACCTGTGCGTGATGGTACGCTCGCGCGAGGCAGCTTTAGCCATGCCGGATGTCAAGTTCGTGCCGGTGGACCTGGCGCTGGTGGGTATTGTGGATGAGCTGGCAGTGCAGCCAGAGGGGGAATTTGAACTGGTGATGCGCCGCGGCTGGAACCCTTATTACGGCAAGGGGCAGCCATGATCCTGGGACGCGTGGTGGGTACGGTTGTCACGACCATCAGCCATACGGCCTTCAAGAATCGCCGGCTGCTGGTAATACAGCCGCTGGGCGTGGAAGGTGAGCCGCCGGATGCCGATTTTATTGCGTTGGACAACACCCAGGCCGGGGTTGGGGATGTGGTTCTGGTCAACCGCGAGGGTAACGGCGCGCGCCAGGTGCTCGATAACCCGGATGCCCCGGTCATTTCGGTCATTGTGGGCCTGGTCGATTCGGTGTATTTGGAATAATAGTTGTTCGGACCGGTCCGTACAACTACTGGTTGCCATGCTGAGTGAAGCGAAGCATCCTCTTTAATTAACAGAAAAGAAAGTTCTTCCTAACAGGATGCTGCGCGATCGGTCGCTACACTCCCTCAGAATGACACCTTAGACTCGTACGCTCGGTCAAAGTCCGGCGCTAACAAAAGAGACATGTGGTCAAGCAATTACCGCCAGATCAGAAAGGCTGCCTGGCGTCCGATCAAGACCGCCACCAGGCCGACAAAAATATGCATCGCCACGTTGACCAGCGAATACAGGTTCTGTCCCTGGCGGAACAGGTTGACCGTCTCATTGCTGAAGGTCGAAAAGGTTGTAAAGGCTCCGAGGATGCCGACAAACAAAAAGGAGCGCGCTTCGGGTGTAATAATCGAACTGTTTTCACCGACCCGGGTTAAAAAACCGATGATCAGGCAGCCAACCAAATTGACAATTAATGTGCCAATCGGGAAATTCTGAGTCTTGAACAGGCTCTGCGCTGCGCCGCCCACGAGGTAGCGCATCACCGCGCCGATAAAGCCGCCAGCACCAATAAGAATGATTTTCTGTAAGAACATAACGTCCCATCCGGATGAGATGCAGGAGTCATCAGCACGAGGCGGTTAAGGGTGGACTCCATCACCACAGCCGGTCAATTGTACCCCTGATGGGTGAGGGGAGAGGCAGGAGGAACTTCCATATCGGACCGGAACAACGTCACGTCCAGTTGTTTTCCAGCAAAAGATGGCATAATAACTGGAAGCTTCTTTCCCTGGACCTGGTCTCTTATGGATATTTTCCGCGCCACAAACGATACCTGTTCAGACGCCGCCGGCCTGGTGGTGGTCATCGACGTCCTGCGTGCATTTACCACGGCAGCCTATCTATTCGATGCGGGCGTGGAAGAAATCTTCCTGGTTTCTGGCGTTGACGAGGCTTTTGCCTTGCGCGACCATTTTCCCGGCAGTTTGATCCTCGGCGAGGTGAACGGTATCCAGGTCCCCGGCTTTGACATGGGAAATTCTCCTTCGGCAGTCATCGCAAGCAAGATGCTCGACAAAAGGGTCATCCAACGCACCTCGGCAGGCACACAGGGAGTGGTCAGGTCCAGGGACAGAAGTTTCCAGTTATTATGCCATCTTTTGCTGGAAAACGACTGGACGTGACGTTGTTCCGGTCCGATATGGAAGTTCCTCCTGCCTCTCTCCTCACCCATCAGGGGTACAATTGACCGGCTGTGGTGATGGAGTCCACCCTTAACCGCCTCGTGCTGATGACTCCTGCATC
>CAYPJS010000053.1:0-61877 GCA_964411135.1 uncultured Anaerolinea sp. | reverse complement strand
CCAACTCCCGGACCGACGAATACACCAACGGACACGTCAACACCCGGACCGACGAATACACCTACGGACACGCCAACACCCGGACCGACGGCTACTTTCACCAGTACTCCGACGCTGCCACCAACTCCGACGGATACGCCGACCCCAACCCCAACCCCTGAAGTTGTTCTCCTGCCGATTTATATCTCGCTGGATGGCAGTGGGAACGTGGGCGGAGTTGCCGCTGATGACATCGATATCCTTACCTTCGATGGAATTAGCTGGAGCATGTTCTTTGACGCCACGGATGTCGGAATTAGCTCTTCCGGTCAGGATCTGAACGACTTTGTGCTGGTCGATTCCACCACCGTTTTGCTGACCTTCCGGACAGCCTTCACGCTTGGCTCGATCAATGTCGATCCATGGGATATCCTCCAGTTCAATGCAACTTCGTTGGGCAGCGATACAGCCGGAAGTTTCAGCTTGTACTTTGATGGAGAGGACGTCGGGTTGGATACAACCGGCGAGACTATCGATGCGCTCGATGTGCAGCCTGATGGCACGATCCTCATTTCCGTCACAACCAACGCTTCCGTTCCCGGGTTAACCGCCGCTGACGAGGATCTCCTCGCTTTCACGGCGACTTCACTGGGTGATAGCACCAGCGGTAGTTGGACACTGTACTTCGATGGGTCAGATGTTGGTTTAGCTGATACCTCCGGTGAAGATGTCGATAGCGTGGATGTGCTGGGTAACGGCGACATCTTCCTCTCAGTCCTCACCGACTTCTCTGTCGCTGGTCTTTCAGGCTTGAATGAGGATGTATTTATCTGCAGCCCGCTAACCCTGGGCGATGTAACCAGCTGTTTCTATGCTCCAACCCTTTACTTTGACGGCAGTCTATGGGGATTGGACACGAATGATGTGGATGGGGTGCATATCCCGTAGTTAATCCCCCAACTTTAAATAAAAACCAGGATGGCGAGAAATACCGCCATCCTGGTTTGCTTTAAACCATAAGGGTTCGCGGCCGGTACTGCAATGCTTCTGCCAGGTGCTGAGGGGCGATGGATTCAGCGCCAGCCAGGTCTGCGATGGTACGCGCCAGCTTGAGGACCCGGTGGTAAGCACGAGCCGAAAGTTGGTACTGGTTCATGGCGGCCCGCATCAGATTTGTGCCTGTCTCATCCAAAATACATGTCTGACGGATATTTGCAGGCCTCATATCGGCATTGGATACAAGACCGTTGTCACCAAATCGAGCACGCTGCAGCCCACGCGCTTTTTCGACCCGCGCCCGAACCATTTCGGACGTTTCGCCGAGTCTTTTTTCTGACAATTTCTCATAATCGACCCGCGGCACTTCGATGTAAATGTCGATTCTATCGAGCAGCGGACCGGAAATGCGTTTCTGATATTTTGTGACCGTCATGGATGAACAGGTGCAGGGTCTGACTGGATCTCCATAGTAACCACACGGGCAGGGGTTCATGGCAGCGATCAGCTGGAAATTGGCTGGAAAAGTTAGCGACCCTTGTGCGCGGCTGATGGTAACAATCTTATCCTCGAGCGGTTGACGCAGTACATCTAAAACGCGCTGCCCGAATTCTGGCAGTTCATCCAGAAATAGCACCCCGCGATGGGCCAGAGAGATTTCTCCAGGATGCGGCTGGTTGCCGCCTCCCACCAATCCAGCGTGGCTGATGGTGTGGTGGGGAGCCCGAAAAGGACGGTTTTTGATCAACGGCATTCCGCTGGGTAAGGCGTCCGCCACCGAGTAAATGCGTGTGACATCCAGGGATTCGTCAATGGTCATTCGCGGCAGAATGGACGGTATAGCCCGTGCCATTAACGTCTTGCCTGCCCCCGGCGGCCCGGTCATCAATACATTATGCCCACCGGCAGCTGCCACCTCGAGCGCTCGCTTGATGTGTTCCTGCCCTTTAATTTCCTGAAAATCAGTCTGAACCGAGGGTGGAATAAGCTCGGTCTCAAGCATTGGCTGCGGTTGAATTATGCTTTGCCCGATCAGGTGGCTGAACAAATCAAGCAGCGATCGAACCGGGATTACCTCTATGTCTGAGAAAATGGCTGCCTCAGGTGCATCTTCTGCAGGGACAAAAACCCGTTTGAATCCCTCTGCCCGGGCCGTGGCAGCCATAGGCAGCACACCGCGGATATGCCTTACGCTGCCATCCAGTGAAAGCTCGCCCATGACCAGGGCATCTTTCAAACAGTCGGGCGGCAGCTGCCGGTTGGCTAATAGGATCCCCAGCGCAATAGGCAGGTCATATGCTGGCCCCCCTTTGCGCACAGACGCAGGCGCAAGATTTACCCGCACGCGTTTGCGTGGATACTCTAACCCGGTATTGCGAATAGCGGATTGGACGCGTTCTTTACTTTCCTGAACGCTGGCGTCCGGCAATCCCACGATCACGATGGGTGGATTAAAACCAGGTCCAAGGTCGACTTCCACATCGACAATAATCCCGTCCAATCCGATGACCGCGCAGGCGTTGACTTTAGCGAGCATGAGATTAGTGTAGAGAACCTTGTGGAAATTGTCAAACCGTAGAGCTACCGGAAAATAATTCCTGTCAATCCAAAAAACACCTGGATAGTTTGAATATTCGCAGTGTCCATAAATAGGAATAATCAAAATCGCGGGTCATGACTGACCCGCGATTTCTTTCAGTCTTTGCTGGTATTTGCCGTCATTCCTATTGTTTTTTTACTCCTGAGCAGGAAAACGGGAATAATCCCCCATTTCTCCAAGCGAATATGCGATTTGTAAAAAAAGCGGTTGTTTGTGTGCAAGTTCACTCGGGAGATGTTGGTATTTAGCGCCCGTAGCGGCCGCTGATGTAGTTTTCCATTTCCTCGAGCAATTTGGTCTGGTCGGAGATGACCTGCTTGACCACATCCCCAATGGTGATAATCCCCACCAGATTGTCCCCGTCCATAACGGGCAGGTGGCGGATGTGACGCGCGGTCATGATAAGCATGCAATCTTTGACCGTCTCATCCGGCTTGATGGTAAATACTTCGCGAGTCATGAATAACGAAACAGGCTTATGCTTGATCGTCTCAATATCCTTAACCGCCTGGCGGACGTAATCGCGTTCCGAAAAGATGCCAACCAGCCTGCCCGCATCGCTAACCACCACAGCGCCGATGTCTTTATCCGTCAACAGCTGTAACGTTTCAAATACGGTTGTCTCCGGAGAGACCGACCAGACTTCGCCGCCTTTTTCCTGTAAAATTTGTCGGACTGTGCTTTCCATCTACCCCTCCTTGAGAAACCGTTTGCGACATTATTATTATAGAAATATTCTTTCACCTGTAAATAGATATTTCTATCGAATTGGGGCGATTACGTCAAATTAGCGTTTCAATGGATGTCATCGGTACCAGGATTCGAAGCTCGATGGAAAAGAGGGCTTTTGATCCTTCCGGAAATATCCTAAGATGCCGTGAGTATTTATTTTGATATACGAAAGGCTTGACAAGCAAGGCTGGCTGGTCTATTCTGGAATAAATTTGCTTGATTATGCAGCTTGCCCGGGGTTCATTGTGAAGATATTTTTGATTTGTTTCTGCAGCTTGATCCTAATCTTAATTACAGCTGCTGTTGGTGGTTCTAATTATCAGAGCGCGATGGCGGCGCCGCTCCCTCAGGTGTTACTGCCAGGCGAGGGTTGGCAGGTGTGCGCAGATCTGGGTTTAGGTGAACTCCCGGGTGGTGGAGGGCAGACACAGCATTTTGAGGTTTGTCAGGGCGGTGGATGGATGGTACGGGCCTATTGTCTGGACCCTGGAATGCCAGTCCCACCAGTGGGAGCTCCGTGTTCTTTGATGAATGGAGATACATTCTGGTGCGGCGATGGAACGCAGGAATTGCGCCTGTATCAGGTAATTGCAACCCCGGCCCCAACCGTTACCCCTTCGCTTATACCAACACAGACCGCAACTGCTACACCTCCAATCCCAACTGTCCTTCCCATTGAGGATACACCCACCCTAACACCGACGGTTTATTACCGGCCTGTAGCCGGTGGTCCGGGCAACCTGCCGGGTATTGCGGCGCTAGGCGGAATTGCATTATTTCTGGTGGCAGCGGGAACCGGCGGATTATTCCGCTGGTATCGGGCAACCTCGCACCGTCGTTGATCCTGGAGGCAAATGGCGGGTTTGTTTTTGCGCCTCAAGAATGCGGCCAGCCAACCATGGCTTTGGGCCGGGATGCTTTTACTTGGGATTTTCCTGGCGGTGGGATTGGTCCTATGGATTTTTACCAATCAGTCTCCAACCAGCCTGGCAGCAGAAAACCCTGCCAAAGAGCCAAGCCTACTTGTCCATCCGTCGCCGACTCCATTTTTACCGGTAATCCAACCACCGGTTGTTCTGCAGAAATCATCGGGTGACGAAAAACCAGAAGCGATTCTCCCAACCGCCGAGGAGAGGCCTGAAATACCGCCTTTCTGGGAGGATTTCGATTTTTCCATCGATGCAGGCAAAATTGAAATCCATTTGCTTGACCAGACTGGAAATTTTTTCGACGGCAAACCAGTAGTCCTGCGTTTCACGGCAGGCGAGGACTGCCCCTTTGGCACTGGACGCGGCTGCGTCAGTCAGCACGCTGCAGGACGGTACCTGCTGCTTACCCTTCACTCCGGGGTATCGGGTGAGGCGCAGCAGTTGCGTCATGCGTTGGAAGGAACCGGGATAAATACTGCCGGCTTAAAATCCGCTGCAATTCAGGCGAATTTGGAATACCTGCAATCATCAATCGCCAGTCTGCATCAAGGATCCCGAAACCTGGATTATCTATCCGTAAAGGCAGCGCTGCGGATTCCACCCGATCAAATTGAGGCGTATTACAGCCGGCCTTTTATCGAAGCACTGGATTCTGCAGTCGAAAATGACCTCCGGTTTCAGGAAATTCTGAACAGCGGCGAACCGCTTATTTTTATAGAAACCTGCGGCTGGCCTGTGTACGGAGAACCTGCCGCAAAAGGGGATTACCAGGGGACTGGTTCGGTTTACCTGGTTGCCATCGGTTCAGATGGCTGATCAATCGTTACCCTGACTGGCATCAGCGGCTTGAAGCAGCATTTTGGCCAGTTCACGCGCTTGTTCGGGGGTCAGGAAAAGGTTGGTTTCGTCGGCTAAAAATACCTTCTCATCCTCCGGACAGGATTCTACGAAATAAAGGCAAATATTGTCGCTGAACTCGGTGTCCGATGGTTCATAATATACATCTACGCTCAAGCTATCATCCAGAAGGCAGAGTGGCATTAAAAACCTCCTAATCAATTTCCGGGATGGTAGGTCAATCGATCACCTGGGAAAATTGGTTACCAGAATCAGCTTCCCTGTTTTTCAGGGGATTCGCTGTTTTTCCCGCGGCCTAATTCCTGTGACCGTTCATAAGCTGCCCAAATGGCACGGCTGATGGCGGTTCGGAAACCGGCTTTTTCAAGGTAATAGAGTGCTTCGGCGGATGTACCGCCCGGTGAGGTCACCTCATTGCGCAGATGCGCCGGGTGATCTTTCTTTTGCGCATAATATTCCACCGAGCCGCGTAAAGTTTGCAATACCAGTGCTTCTGAAATTCGACGTGGAAACCCCAGGTGGACTCCAGAGTCAATCAGCGCTTCCATGAACAAAAAGACATAAGCGGGCCCGGTGCCCGAAAGGGCGGTTGCCATATCCAGCATGGTTTCATCCTCAACAAAAATCTCCTGCCCCAATGCTTGCAGGATTCTACGGCTGAGCTCTTTTTGCACCTGCGTGACCGATGATGAAGCTGTCCAGACTGCAATTCCCTGCCCGATTTGAGCCGGTGTGTTGGGCATTACACGCACGACGGTTGCATGCTCAAGTGCCTGCGAAATGGTCAGCATGGATGCCCCGGCCACGATTGAGAGAACCAGGGTCCCAGGGGCGATTTTTCCTCGTAAACCAGCCAGCACGCCGTGCAGCCTTTGCGGTTTGACAGAAAGGACTACAATCTCAGCCCCATTCACGGCTGCAGTGTTATCAATTGTGAACCGGATGCCATAACGGGTGATGAGCTCATCGCCGCGTTCCTGACGCGGTCCGGCGGCGATAATCTTCGACGGTTCAGCAACCTGGTTGCGTATTAAACCGCCGATCACGGCTTCCGCCATGACGCCCGGGCCAATCAATGCAATCCTGGGAGATTCTGTCATTTTCTATCCCTCCAACGTTAAAAATATTTATTCCTGTCCAGTCCATCGGGCAAAAATTGCGGTCGAAAGCAGCCTGCCGCCACTCTTTTCGCTCAAGGCAATCTCCCCGGCAGATAAAGTACCCCCGCGTCCATTGAGCATTTCCTGCATGGCGTAATACATGGTCAGTGCAGACGCTTTCACCGCATACGCGGTCAACGCAACAAATACTGGATCTTGCGAGAGAATTTGCCTGCATGCCTCCAACAAATTTGGCAGGAGTTTGTAGAACTCCCACACTTCGCCCTTTGGACCTCGGCCGAATTTTGGCGGGTCGAGGATGATCCCGTCATAGGTGGAGCCGCGCCTGCCTTCGCGTTGGACGAACTTGAGCGCGTCATCCACGATCCAGCGTACAGGTTTATCCCCTAAACCCGAAAGTATAAAATTTTCGCGTGCCCAATCCACAACCTTACGGGAGGCGTCCAGATGTGTTACCGCTGCGCCAGCCTGGGCAGAAGCCAGGGATGCCACACCGGTGTACCCGAAAAGGTTTAACACCCGCACCTGACGTTTACTGCTCTGGATTTGGCGGAAAATCCAATCCCACTGGGCAGCCTGCTCCGGAAAAACGCCAAGATGACGCGAAGCTGTGGTTTGGACGAAAAATTTTAGTGCCTTATACTGAAGAGTCCATCGATCTGGGATCTTCTGGACTATTTGCCAGTGTCCACCGTTCTCCTCCGGGGAGGGTTTGAAAACTGCATGGGCTTTGTTCCACTCGCGTTCCGGGAGAGCTCTCTGCCAGACAGCTTCGGGTTCAGGGCGCAATAATCGATAAGGCCCGTAGCGTTCCAGTTTTTGACCATCTCCGCTGTCGAGAAGTTCGTAATCCTGCCATTCTGGCGAGGTAAGGATTTCCAGGGTAGGAGCGGTGGTTGAGGGATTTTGCATGGAAAATGACCTGTTTATGATTCTAGGATGAGTATACCAGTATTCAACCCGCTCGACACCAGCCTTGAGGCGGGTTTATAATCGCCCAATCCATCCGAACTATACTTTGAGGACATCATGACAACTCCTTTCGATAAAATTTACGACCGGCGCTCGAGCGATAGTATCAAATGGAATTTCTTTGACACCGATGTCCTGCCCATGTGGGTTGCGGATATGGATTTTTCCGCACCAGAACCGGTAAGCAAAGCCTTAATAGAACGGGCCAGTCACCCCATTTATGGGTATTTTGGAAAAATGCCTGGCTTAATCGAAGCAATTCAGTCGCATTTAGTTCGGCTGTATCAATGGGAAGTAGCCGCAGAAGATATCATTATGCTGCCAGGGGTAATCGTCGGTTTCAATCTGGCAGCGCAGGCGTTGGCAAAACCGGGCGGCAGTCTGGTCATCCAGACCCCGGTGTATATGCCATTCCTGGATGTGGCAAGGAATGCCGGGCTGCGGGATTCTTCCGTAGATCTACTCGAAGATGAGCAAGGGTGCTACTCCGTCGATTGGCAGAAATTTGAGGCAGCTATCGCCGATAATGCCAGTCTCTTTCTGTTGTGCAATCCGCACAACCCGGTCGGACGCGTATACACCGCAGCAGAATTAACCCGCATGGCTGATATCTGCCTTAAGTATGAGGTTCCCATCGTTTCCGACGAAATCCATTCAGACCTGATTTTCAGCGGGCACCACCACACCCCGATTGCATTGATGTCTCCGGAGATTAATCAACGCACCATCACCCTTATGGCGCCCAGCAAGACCTTCAATGTGCCCGGGCTTGGGTGTGCTTTCGCGATCATCCAGAACCCAGAGTTGAGGAAGTTATTTAATAATACGCGTAGGGGACTGGTTGGGGGTGCTAACGGCTTTGGTATGGTTGCCGCGCAGGCTGCATACACCGAAGGTCAGACCTGGTTGACCCAACTGCTGCATTACCTCGAGGGTAACCGGGATGCCTTGGTCGCCTATGTCCATGATAACCTGCCGCTCGCCCGCATAACCGTTCCTGAGGGTACTTACCTGGCATGGGTGGACTTGAGGGCTTACAATCTTGAACCCTCTCCTTGCGAATACCTGATCAAACACGCAAAAGTAGGTTTAAACGATGGAGCGGCCTTTGGTAAGTCTGGAACCGGATTTGTCAGGATTAACTTTGCCTGCCCGAGAAATATTCTCATGGAAGGGCTGGAAAAAATCAGAATAGCGCTGGAAAAGGTGCCAGCGATGAAGTGAAAGGATAACGCACATTTGATAAATCAAAAATTACCCTCAAAGGGGGGATGTTTCTTCAAGGCGGTTAACTGGACCCTTCTCGTGTTTTTTGGGGGATATTTAGTCCTTATTTTGATTGGCGCGGTACTGGGTTTTTCCGATTTCCGAAAACGGGCTGATGCAATCGTATTGTTGAGCGGCGGCGGAGCCATGCGGAATGAGGAAGCGGCCCGGCTCTTCAACAAAGGGGCAGCTGATACGATCGTATTAACCCAAACCTTAGGGCAGGGTGCTACAGCGACGATCGTCGAAACCCGCCAGCAGTTGGTCGACGAGGGGGTGCCGTCCTATAAGATCCAGACGGCAACAGGCACAGCAACCAGTACCTTTGATGAGGCGCGGCAGGTGGCTGAGCTTGCGGAGAGGTCCGGGTTTGGATCCGTTCTGGTTGTTACAGACCCTTATCACACGTTGCGCGCCAGGATTTTATTCACTCTTGAGCTTCGATCGATTGGGGTAAGCGTCCGCGCGGCTTCTGCTTCGGAACATTGGTACAACCCGCTCACCTGGATGTTCACCCGCAGCGGTTGGCGCGCGACCATTACCGAGATCGTAAAAATTGGCGGAATACTAATTGGTGTCAGAGGCGGTTAAAAATCAACGGAGCCGCAGGTGCGACTCCGTTTTTATTTTATTTTTTTTAGTTGATCCTACTCAACGGCAATTACGGCAGCCGCCTGCAGCCCCTTGTTCCCCTTTTCGATCGAGAACTCAACCTTCTGGCCCTCTTTCAATTGTTTGTAACCGTTCATTTCAATTGCAGAAAAATGTACAAAGACATCTTCCCCATCATCACGGCCAATAAAACCGTATCCCTTGGCAGGGTTGAACCACTTTACGGTCCCAACAAAACGTTCTGACATGCTTTACTCCATCAAACTAGGAATTTGCTTTTTGGCGTTCCAGCCAAATCCATTAAGCGCGTAGCTTATCATGGTTTAATTACGATGTCAAGATTGTATAAAACTAAATGGACTGGAATAGGAAGAATTCTATGAGTCTACTGCATGACCAGAACTACCTAAAAAATGATCAGTACCGGCAGGGAGATCACCTGGATGCGCGTATTCAGCTACACAAGCGGTTCAGTACCAATCCCTCAGTTTATTTTGAGTGGATGCTGGATCAATTAAAAACCGATAAAGGGGCGAAGGTTCTGGACGTTGGCTGCGGAACAGGAGAACTCTGGGCGGCAAACCTGCGGCGGCTGCCACCCGGAGTGCAAGCCATCCTGATGGATCTGTCGGCGGGCATGGCCGTTTCTGCTCGGAAAAACCTGCCGGTACAGGTATTTAATTTCGGCTGTGCAGATGTGCAGAGTCTGCCCTTTGAAGAGCACCGGTTCGACCGGGTAGTTGCAAACTACATGCTGTATCATGTGCCCGATATCTCGTTGGCGGTGCGCGAACTCAGGCGTGTTTTAAAGCCAGGTGGGATCCTCTGCGCCGCCACCAACGGAAACCAGCACATGCTTGAATTATTTCAGTTGATGCGCCAATTTAGTGTGACCATAAGCACTCAGGCAGATTTCACATCCCGCTATGGTCTGGAAAATGCCTCACATATTCTGGGCGAGCACTTTGCGCATGTTCAGATTGTGCCATTTCCGGACAGCCTGTTTGTCACGGACGCTTCCGCCCTTTTGAATTACATCCATTCCATGGTTGGCTACAGGCAGGTTGATCCATACGCCGATGCCGCCATCAAGCAGTTTGTGGAAGAAGAAATCCGCTCAAAAGGCGGTTTCACCATTCACAAAGCCAGCGGTGCAGTTTTAGCCTGGTGATCACCCTGGCAGCGTCTATAATTACTGTGATGAAGCTCGCTGCCCGTGTTGCCCTGCCGATGTTAATTATTGCCCCGACGGTCGTACTGGGGCTATTAACGATTGCACCTAGACCGACCGCCTTGACGGATGCGTGGCAGAAGGTGCGTTTGTATGAAAGTAATGATCAGGGCGTTAGAGCCATTCCATACTATGAAGCGATCCTTACATTCCAACCTCAACGGTTTGATATCTGGGAGCGTATTGGATCGTTGAACTATGATGAAGGCCATTTTGAGCAGGCTGTAGAAGCTTTTCAGACTGCGGCAGCGAACCAAAGTCTGACACCCAGGGGGTATTTTGACCTTGGCAATGCGTATTACGAGCTCGGAAATCAAGAGGCTGCTTCGCAGGCCTGGATGCAGATCCTTCTCCTCAATCCGGATCTAGAATTAATTTCTGAGCTGGTTGCCACATTCCGCAAGGCCGGTATGTTCGATGGTGCGCTCCAGGCAGCCCAGCTATGGCGGGAAGTGGATCCGCAATCAACGCAGGCAGCCTGGTCAACCGGCCTGTTCCTTTCATCACGAGATCCTGAACTGGCCATCCAGCATTTGACAGCTGCCCGGGATGGGGAGGGACCTGAAGCTACTTTGGCGCGCCAGCTATTGGAAATTGTGAGCCTGGCGGTCTTGAGGACTGAACCAGCATACCAACTGGCAGTCATTGGACAGCGCCTGGGTGAACTGGGGCAGTGGGATGTAGCAGAAGATGCGTTTTTAAGAGCAGTGGAAATTACACCGAATTATGCTGAAGCCTGGGCTTTGCTGGGTGAAGCGCGGCAGAATCTCGGCAAAGACGGCTGGAATGACTTGCTGCAAGCCAGGACGCTCGATCCAGATTCGGAAATTGTCCTCTCAGCCTTGGTAGTGTACTGGAGGCGCCAGGAAGAATATCCAAACGCATTATCCTATCTGCGCAAGCTGGCTGATAAAAACCCAACGGAGGGCCGATGGCAGGCTGAAATTGGTGCCACTTATGCTCTGGCGGGTGATTTGATCATGGCAATGGGGGCTTACCAGCAGGCAGTCACAGTAGAGCCGGATAACCCCGATAATTGGCGAACCTTAGCAATTTTCTCGGCGACCTATGGTTTTGACGCGGAAGCGTATTCTATTCCCGCAATCGAGCGTGGTCTGGAGCTTGCCCCTTCTAGTGCATCCGTTCTGGACGCTGCTGGCTGGGTATTTCTGCTTAATGGGGACATGGAAAAAGCGGAACAATTCTTGCAACAGGCTCTGATAGAGGATGACGACTATGGCAGTGCCCAGCTGCATTTAGCCCAGGTTTTCATCGAGACCAACCGCTTGTCGCAGGCGCTCCCATTATTAAAAGCCGTAATAAAACAGATGAGCGATCCTTCGGTGGCACTGCAAGCGCAACGGCTTTTGGAAAAATATTTCCCGGGCCAATAAACCAGCGTAGCCATAATCGCAACCCCATCCTCTTGATCGGTCCTGAGCCGTGCAGTCACCTTAATACGACAGGGCGATCACCGCAGAGGTTGTGAAGGAGTTGCAGAATGAAATTGAAAATCATGCTGGTGGTCACCATGGCAGCTATGGCATTTACATTCAGTGGATGCAATCTTACCGACCGGATCACGAGCTCTGCTTTAGCGGAAATTGAATCCGGCAGCGTGATTTATTTTGACAATTTCAGTAATCCCGATTCTGGATGGGAAGTTTGGGATTCGGAAGAAGCCAGAATTGCGTATGAGAACGACGGTCTGCATTTCCTGATTAAGCAGGCGAATTTCGATTATTGGTCCCTTTCGGGACAACGGTTTTCGGATGCTACGATTGGGGTGGATGCCACATTACGGGCGGGACCAGATAATAATGATTTTGGTCTGCTGTGCCGCTTCCAGAACGAGTATAATTTTTATGCTTTTTTGATCAGCAGCGACGGTTATGGTGGAATTGTTAAGGTCAAGGATGGTCTTTACCAGATATTAAACAGTTCCGAGGGTCTAGAATACGGCTCCATGATCCAGCAGGGTCAGGCAGTAAACCAGTTGCGCGCTGATTGCATCGGTTCCCGGTTGACGCTCTATGTGAATCAGGAGAAGTTTTTAGAAGTGGACGACACGGATTTTTCAGCAGGCGATGTTGGGCTGATTGCTGGAGTTTATGATGAACCGGGAGCAGAAATCCTGTTCGATAATTTTTATGTGCTAAAACCTTAAAGGTATGAAAATTTTTCTGGATACGATAGGCTGCCGCCTAAACCAGAGCGAAATAGAGCGCTTTGCCACCCAATTTAGATCAGCCGGCCATACCATAGTCGATTCGCCAGGAGAGGCTGACCTGGTTGTCGTTAATACCTGCACGGTCACCAACGCCGCCGCAGCCGATTCGCGTCAGAAAATACGCCAGGCAGCACGACTGGGCGCTTTGGACATCGTAGTCACGGGCTGCTGGTCTACGCTTGATCCGCAAACCGCAGCATCGCTTCCACACGTCAGCCGGGTTATTCCGAACAACGAAAAAGACCGGTTGGTTCCGGACACACTGTCGGTGGAAGGTCATAAATTCGATCTTGAACCGGTAGCACGAGAGCCTCTGCCGGGGATCCACCTCCGGACTCGCGCTTTCATAAAAACCCAGGACGGCTGCGACAACCATTGCACATTTTGTATCACACGCTTAGCCCGCGGACCAGGGCGGAGCGAGAGTATCCAATCTGTGGTTGAAGATATCAATTTAGCCCTGGCAGGCGGTACGCGCGAGGTGGTCCTTTCCGGTGTCCACCTGGGATCGTGGGGGCAGGATTTGTCGCCTCAACTCCACTTACGTGATCTGGTAAAAGCAGTCTTAACTGATACCGACGTCGAGCGATTGCGTCTTTCCTCACTCGAACCCTGGGATTTGGACGATGGTTTCTTTGACCTCTGGCAAAATCCGCGTATGTGCCGGCATCTTCATCTGCCGCTGCAATCCGGGAGCGAGGCAACACTACGGCGTATGGCCCGCAATACGACGCCAGCTGCATATCAAAAATTGGTTGCGACGGCCCGGCAGGCAGCTCCAGGGATGGCTGTTACTACCGATCTCATAGTTGGATTCCCCGGCGAAACAGATGCTGAATTTACAGAAAGTATCACCTTCGTCGAGCAAATGGATTTTGCCAGCGGGCATGTCTTCAGCTATTCTCCCAGACCTGGCACCCCAGCCACCCGACTCACCGGCTCAGTCCCGAAACCGGTTGCCCACGATCGAAGCCTCCACATGCGTGAAATTATTGCCCAGTCGGCTGAACGGTTCCGCCGATCATTTGTTGGCGGCAATGTGGATGTGTTGTGGGAATCAACCGATTCTTTCAGCCAGAATGGCTGGAAATTACACGGATTGACAGATAACTACCTCCGAGTAGAAACGAATGCCCCTCGCCGTTTATGGAACGAAATAACCACAGTACGTGTTGACCAAACTACAGACACAGGAGTATTCGGTACCATCCTGGGTCAAACCTGGGAATGACCTGTGACAGGTCAGCGTTTTTCACGTTTATTGCGGGAAAGTAAAAATCGTTCATAAACGCGTTTCCAGGCCTGGCTCGGCTTTTCAGGCCGGTTTTTTTTATGATGGTCCAGGCTCAGATAAAATGCAAAATCTTCGAGCAGAATCGATAGAGGCTCTTCAGGTGCATGAGTCAATATGGGTTTGCCAAGATTTATGGCTTGAACCAGTAAATCGGGTGTGTAGGGTAAGGTGATGGTTACCTGCTTGTTGAGTGCCTGTTCAATGCGTTCACGCGGCAGCCCCTGGTGGGGGAAAATGTTATTCATGACAAGCCGGATTTTCTCGGGAGGGTACCCCAACCGATTGTAGGTGTCCAACGCTGCAGCAGCAGCCCGGATCGATGATAATTCAGGGGCAATGATTAATAGGATAATTTCGGCAGCATCTAAACCTAGTAGCGAGACTTCCGAGAAATCGTGCGGCAGGTCAGCAACGATGTAATCATACGAAGGCCGCATTAAGCGGATGGATGCCTTGAGAGCTTCTTCCGACAGGGACTCCGCATCCGTTGGATAGGTAGGTGCTGCAATGAAATCCAGCCCGGAACCATGGTGTGCGATGATGGAATGCACCATTTCCAGGTCCATCTCATCTGGCTTATAGTTCGAAAGGTCTGCCCAGGTGCGCCTCAAGGGCATGTTTAACAGCAGCGCTACCTGCCCCGCTGTGAGTACCATGTCCAGCAGGGCGGTCGGGACCCCCCACAGCCCATTCAATCCTACCGCTAAATTGACTGCCAGCATTGAACTCCCCACACCTCCCCGCAATGTGTGGACCGCAATCATGCGGGTGATCTTTTCTGGTACAAATGCAGCCGCCGGGGGCAGTGCCTGGCGGAACATTTCGACACGCCGCAGCAGCACGTTCATCCGTGCCACGAGTTCGACCGGTTCAAAGGGTTTGGTGATGTGATCGTCCGCGCCGGATTCAAAGGAAGCCAATTTATCCTGCAGCCCGGATTGTCCAGTTAAGACCAGGATGGGGGTTTGAGCAAACGCTGGATCCCGCCGCAAGCGCTTTGTGACCTCATAACCAGAAATATCTGGCAGGTTCAAATCTGTAATGATTACATCAGGGTGCAGCCGGGCGGCGGCGGCCAAGCCGGATATTCCAGTCAATTCGCATACGACTTTATGTCCAAGCGGCTGCAGGCTGTGCTCGATCATACGGTGGAAAATGGTTTCGTCATCGATTAATAATATGATTGCCATAACCGCCCCTCCTCAAGGAGCATTGATCTAAAACATCGTACGGATTTCCAATAATACCTTTTCTAACGCTGGCAATTCTGCTTCAATCTTATCTGCGAGCTCACGCACTTTGGTTCCATCCCCCAATCCTTCCACCTCTTCCAATTCTCTGGCAATCATCGTAATTTGATCTGCCATGAAATTAGCAGAAAGCCCTTTTAAATTATGGCCCAGAAGCCGGACAGCCGCCGCATCCTGCTTTTCCACCGCTTCGCGAATTTCAGCAATATGCGATCTGCATTCCTGGATGAATTCGTCAAAGGTAAGTTGGAGAAAGGTCAGGTCATTGCCAAAGCGCGGTAGAATTTCCTGGATGTAATCCGGACCGCCTAAACCAGCAGCCTTTTGCCAGGCGTTGGCTCGCAATGCGGCTTCACCCGAGGCGGCTGGACCCGAATCAAATTCCCCGAAAGCCTGATCAGCCTGACCCTCCTTATTGGTAGAGAGAACTAGCCGGTCAAAGGCTGAGGTAAACTCGGCGAAATCGAGTTCGCTAATTACCCCCTCCTCAGGAGACATTGTCGAGGAGCGTCCTTCATGCTCTGCTGGTGTTATCGCCATTGGCTGCTCTTCAGGGAATGGCGCTGCGAAGCGCTCGACCGCCTCGAAAAGCTCCAGCGGTCGTACCGGTTTGGTCAGGTGTCCATTCATGCCGCTGGACTTGAAGCGTTCGATATCGGTTTTAGCAGTTTTACCGGTTAGGGCGATGATGGGCGGGTGGTGTCGATGAGACTCCTGACCGCGAATTCGCATTGAAGCAGCCAGGCCATCCATCTCTGGCATCTGCACGTCCATCAGGATCAGGTTGTACCTGTTTTTTTCAAGGGCTTCCAATACCTCACGCCCGTTCTCGACAGCCACGACATTGTGACCGAAGTTTTCCAACAAATTCACTACCACCTTGCGATTAACTGAGTTATCTTCAGCCAACAGAATAGTTTGAGGATTGGCGGTCACCAGCTTTCGGGTACTGGGTTTCCCGGGCGGTGGATTCTCTTCCCCCGGTTTCACCTTCTCCGAGGATAGGAGCTCGAACACTGTATTATGCAGCGGCTGGCGGCGAAGCGGCTTTAGTAAAATTGCGCATTCGAACCCTTTCTGTTCCAATCCCCAGGGGATTGAATCACCCAGGCGCGTTGTAATCAGAAGTTTCGGATGCCGCTGCGATAGTTGTTCGAAAAGTACGAGGGAAGATTCAAATTCCAGGTGATTAGCGAATTGTGCGTCGATAATCAATAAATCAAATGGAGAATCTTTTAATCGCGATTCGGAGACCAATTCAGTAAACTCAGCAGGAGAGGGCGCCTCAATACATATACAGTTTAATTCCTCAAGCAGCAGGTGCAGATTGATCCGCGAATTATCATTTAAATCTGCCAGCAGGACCCGCAGGTTGGTCGATTTTTCCATTAATTCGGCAGGGGGTGGTTCGTTGGGTCCACCTTTTTCGAATTCCAGGCTAAATGAAAAGACGCTGCCAAGGCCGGGTTCACTTACCAGTGAAATTCGACCACCCATCAATTCAACCAGTTGTGCCGAAATCGATAGACCTAAACCAGTACCGCCGAACTGACTGTTCGTTGATGGATTTGCCTGGGTGTATCTTTCGAACACACTTTCCTGTTGGTCAGCCGGTATCCCGATACCTGTATCCTGTACAGAGAATAGGAGGGTGGTGGTTGCCTCGTCAGCGGAAATCTGGCGGACGTTTATCAGAACCTCGCCGCTGTCAGTGAACTTGACTGCGTTATTGGTCAGGTTAACCAGCACCTGACGTAATCGGTTTGCATCCCCGCGTAATTGTGTTGGAACGGATGGGGGAATTGAGCATATGAATTCCAGGTTCTTATCATGGGCGCGCTGGGCCATGGTCAAAGCCACGTTCTCCACGACCTGTCGCAGATCAAAAGCAGCGAATTCAAGTTCCATCTTTCCAGCTTCGATTTTGGAAAGATCGAGAACCTGATTAAGAAGCACCAGCAGCATTTCCGCTTGATCATATGCGGTCGCCAGGTATTCAGCCTGAGTCGAGGAAAGGGTTGTATCAAGAGTCAGGCTTAATAAACCGATCAACCCATTTAATGGCGTTCTGATTTCATGGGAAATGTTCGCAAGATAGGCGCTTTTTGCGTTGTCCGCATTTTCTGCTTTTCTACGGGCTTGCACTAAATCTGAAATGTCATACAGGATGACCAGGGTGCCAAGGGGCTCGCCTTTGACGACTACCGGGACATTAAATACTTCGACATCGACGAGTACCCCAAGTTTTGTTTGCCGTTGACTGACTTCGTGATAAACCCCGGTGCGCTGCAGGCGTTGGTTGTAGTCCATTGCACGATTCCGCAATTCGGTTGGGAGAATTAGATCGTCCAGTTTTTTTCCTATTCCCTCGACCGGCGAGTACCCGAAAAGGTGCTCGAAAGCAGGGTTAGAGGTAACAATGCGGTTGTTCAAATCCAGTGTAATGATCGCGACCGGACTGTTTTGGAAAATCGCCTCGAAGTATTGTTTCTGGCGCTGTAATTCTGCTTCGTCGCGTTTTCTTTGAGCGATATCGCGGAAGATATAGATCATCCCCGGTTCATCATCCAGAAGCTGGAATTGAAAGCCGGTAACCTCGAACCAGCCGAATTGTGAAGGCATCGGGATAACCTGGGTCTTGTTAATGACGCGTTTTTTTATGGGCTCTACCACACCGGGAAAAACCTCCTCGATGGGTTTGCCGATTACTTCAGTAAATGTGGTCTCCAACCGCTGCACCGTTGCCTGGTTGCAGCGGACGATCCTGCTCTGCGAATCGGTAAGCAGGATAAGGTCGGAAATTGCATCGAAAGTGGATTCCCATTCCCGTTTAGCCCGGGAAATGGAAATTTCTGCCTGCTGCCTGTCTTTAATTTCTTGCTGATAGATTTCCTTCAAATTGTAGAATTCGTTGATCCTTTGGGATATCCTGGATTGAAGTTCCACTGCTTTTTGTCGTTGGCTTGTTTCCCGCAGGATACCGGCTAACATTAAAATAATGAAGAAGATCGCAGTCAGGTCCACCAGCCACAGGATAGGCGAGATTGATTGTGCCTGCATAAAACCAGTCACGGTGCCAGGACGCTGGTTGATGGCAATATCGATCATCGTTGCGAGAACGGGCAGCCCCAAAGCCACTGCCATTCCGATCAGATACAATCCGTATCTTTGCAGAATATTCATGAACCTTTGGAATGCAGATCGATTCACCATAGGAATTCCGAACGGGAGTGCGATTGCTTGAATGGAATGATATCAAAATGGAGAAAATGCCAAAGTTATCGGACGATAAAAACTATATGGCCTACCAAACCACTTCCTGGATTTTCCAACCCATAGGAGGATATAACCCCTAAACTCCCTTCGCCATCTCTAACTGGAGGGTAAATCAGGTCATGAATCTTATAAAAGCCGTTATTATTATAATTGACGCGGAAATCAAATGTCATTATAATCAGCGCCTTTGTTTGAATTATCAGGTCAAGTAGAAACGGCCATAAAAAAATGAATATCGATGATAAACACGGGACCACTGTCCTACGACGCGATTCCCAGTTGGAACCAAAAAGGTCCTGGCGCTCATGGTTGATTGGAAGGCCATTGCCGACGGCGGATGCTCCGCACCAGACGATCGGCAAGTTTATTGGCCTGGCTGTTTTCGCCTCGGATGCCCTGTCTTCTTCTGCATATGGTACCCAGGAAATCCTGGTGATCATTGCTGTCTTGGGCGCCAGCGCGTACCAATACATATTCCCGTTGTCGATTGCCATTGTTATGCTCCTGGCAATTGTGGTCATTTCTTACGAGCAAACCATCCACGCATACCCTAACGGGGGTGGGGCTTACATCGTCGCGCGGGACAACCTTGGCGAGAATTATGCAAAAATCGCTGCTGCAGCACTGCTGGTTGATTATGTCCTGACTGTAGCTGTGTCCATTTCCTCCGGCGTGGCGAACCTGGTTTCTGCAATACCTGCGCTGTTCGATTACCGTGTAGCGGTCTCCATCGTTCTCGTAGGATTTATCATGATATTGAACCTGCGCGGCGTCCGTGAATCCGGTACCGCCATCGCCATTCCGGCTTACTTTTTCATTGTTTCCACCCTGTTTGCGATAGGGGTCGGAGTGGTGAAATATTTCAGCGGAACACTGGGTTTTGTAGTAGATCCGCCTATCATTGATACATCGCATTTCACCCAGAGCGCACTGGCATTTCTGCTCCTGCGGGCTTTTTCATCGGGCACCTCCGCCTTGACCGGTGTGGAGGCAATTTCGAATGGCGTTCCTGCCTTCAAAGAACCACGGTCAAAAAACGCAGGCATCACCTTAATCATCATGGCGTCTATACTCGCCGTAATGACGTTGGGGATCGCCTTTCTGACATCCCAAATTCAGGCTGTGCCTTCTGAAGCGGAGACTGTGATTTCCCAGGTCATCCGGACGGCTTATGATGGGCGGGGTGTGCTCTACCTGGCAACGGTAACTGCCACCACGATTATCCTTGTTCTTGCGGCGAATACCTCGTTTGCAGGTTTTCCGCGTTTGAGCGCACTGGTCGCGATTGATGGTTTCCTTCCCCGGCAGTTAGCCTATCGCGGAAGCCGTCTGGTTTATTCAAGGGGGATCGTTTTACTGGCAGTGCTTTCAGCCGGTTTAATCATTTTGTTCAACGCCAGTGTTACCCGCTTGATTCCCCTTTATGCAATCGGTGTATTCCTCTCGTTTACACTCTCCCAAATTGGTATGTCGCTTCGCTGGCGCAAGATTGGGAAGATTAAACCCGGTGCTACCCTGGTGGAACGCGGTTCAAATCTGACCTACGAAAAAGGTTGGGAATTGAAAATGGTGATTAATGCCATTGGCGCAATCCTCACCGGAGTCGTAATGGTGGTTTTTGCGGTGACAAAATTTATCCAGGGTGCCTGGCTGGTAGTCATTATCATCCCCGCCCTGGTAATACTTTTTTCCAGCATCCATCGGCACTATGTTCACCTGGCAAAGGACCTTTCACTGGACAATTTTGGCTCACCTTCAGCGGTCAGCCGCCAGCGGATTATTCTCCCGATTAGCGGAGTTCATCGCGGCACGATTGCCGCGCTGCGCTATGCCCGCACGTTAAGCGATGACATTACGGCTGTCCATGTTTCCATTGATCCAGAAGAATCGGACCGCATCCGTCAAAAATGGGAAACCTGGGGAGATGGTCACCGTTTGGTTATCCTCGAATCTCCATTCCGCACATTTATCGAGCCGCTGCTCGAGTACATTGACGATATCGATACGCAGCGTCAGCCCAAAGAACTGATAACGATTGTGGTCCCAGAATTTGTCCCGCGTCATTGGTGGTCCAACATGCTGCATACCAAAACAGCATCAACTTTACGGATGGCACTCTTATTCCGCAAAGACATCATCATTACGAACATCCCTTACCAGGTTGACTAGTTTCTAGCTAGAGCAAAGGTGAATTCATGAAAATTATTGTGGTTGGGTGCGGCAGGTTGGGGGCGGATTTGGCTTACCGTTTATCAAGGGCTGGAAATTCGGTTTCCGTCATTGATATGAATGATGCAGCCTTCAACAAGCTGCCGACAGACTTTATCGGCAGAACCCACGAAGGCAATGGGCTGCAGCAGGATGTTCTGGTTCGTGCAGGTGTTGAAACTGCCGACGGTCTGGCTGCAGTAACCGATTCGGACGCAATCAATGCAGTTGTAGCCCGCATTGCACACGAAAAGTTCCACATCCAAAATGTAGTGGCGCGTAATTATGACCCTGCGCTTCGCGGAATTTATGAAGAACTTGGACTTCAGGTCATAAGTTCGACCAGTTGGGGCGCGCAGCGCGTGGAAGAGCTCCTATATGATGCCGATTTCTATTCGGTGTTCTCCGCTGGCAACGGGGAGGTCGAAATTTACGAATTTAAAATCCCGGGAAGCTGGAACGGCAGGAAGCTCGGCGAATTGACGAAGAGCGAAGGCTGTGTCCCAATTTCAGTCACCCGGGCTGGGAAAGCCGTTTTACCGAACCCGGAAATTGTCCTTGCGGCAGAAGATGTGATCCATTTCAGCGCAACCTTTGAAGGCATTAATCATTTGCGCGATAAGCTGGGAAAGCAGGAGGAGGCCTGATATGCACGTCATAATTGCTGGCGGCGGTCGAACCGGCGCTCACCTTGCTCGTATCCTGGTCAATGAAAACCATCAGGTCCGGCTGATTGAATGGCGCAAAGAAATCCTCGAACACATCCACCGCGAGTTGCCGACAGAAGTGATTTTTGAAGGCAACCCGGTTGAACCTGAGGTGCTGCGGTCGGCAGGAGCAGAAAAAGCCGATGTACTGGCCGCCTGCACGGCTGAAGATGAAGTAAACCTGATCGTATGTTTTCAGGCACGTCAGACTTTCAAAATCCCAAGAACAATCGCCCGAATTAATAATCCGCGCAACGCCTGGCTTTTCGACGAAACCTTTTTCGTCGATGTTGCAGTCAACCAGGCAGCCATCATGGCTTCTGTCATTGAAGAGGAAATGTCGCTTGGGGATATGATGACCCTGCTTAAATTGCGCCGGGGAAAATTTTCGCTGGTCGAGGAGAAAATATCTCAGGGTGCTCCTGCAATTGGACAGGCTATTTCTACGCTGCAATTTCCTGACAACTGCGTTGTGGCAGCCATCCTGCGCAAAGGACAGATGGTTGTGCCGCGCGGGAATACTGTCTTTCAAGAAGGGGATGAGGTTCTGGCTGTTACAGACCCTGAAGGCGCCCACCAGCTTTCCAAGATTTTTACTGGAATTCGCCGCTCCCCGCAAAGGGGCGAATAATTCTCCTTTGACCATAACGGTGGCTTAAGGTATAATCTGTCCTTGCCTTTTGGCATCAACGCACCTGTGGGTTGCGGAAATGGCTAAACAAACCGAATGCATGACCATGTTTGGCGATTTGCGCAGAACACAGCGGTGCCCAAATCATCCTTTGAAAGGAATATGATATGAGTACCAAACGGACTTATCAACCCCGGATCCGCCGCCGTGTTCGGGTCCACGGTTTCCGCGCCCGCATGGCCACGGCCGATGGGCGCGAGGTGTTGAAACGCCGCCGCCTGCGCGGCCGCGCACGCTTGACCGTGTCCAAAAACAATCACGTCAAGAAAACTGTACGCTGGTAAACCATTCAACCTGTCTTGGACCATCCATTGACTGGAAAGGGTGCCAAAGCGGACAGGTACATGGGTGAAACGCGCGTTTCGGCTAAGGCAATCTACCGACTTCACGCGGGTGCGACGAAACGGGAAATCCTATCAGCACCCGTTGGTTGTATTGTTAACCCTGCCCAATCCCGAAGGAGTGGTCCGGATTGGGGTCTCTGCCGGCAAAGCGGTCGGCAATGCAGTCGTTCGCAATCGCGCCAAGCGTCAGCTGCGGGCAAGTATCGACTGCTTATTCCCGCGAATTTTCGCAGGTTGGGACATGGTGTTTCTTGCGCGTGGACCCATACGGGATGCTGAGTATGACCAGATTCTGGCTGGTGTGATTTCTGTGCTATCAAGGGCGAATTTGCTCGAACGGGAAAGCGCTGAATCCAATGACTGAGGATGAATATCCCCACGAACCGCGTTTGCGGGATTTGCCGTTTAACTTCCAAACGATGCTGCGGTGGGTCGTCCTGCTTCTGATTCGCCTGTACCAGAAAATGGTTTCGCCTGCGCTCCCTTCCAATACCTGCCGTTTCTATCCCTCTTGTTCGCATTATGGCTACCAGGCAATCTATAAGTTCGGTGCCTGGCGAGGTTCAGTAATGGCCATCTGGCGTGTACTGCGATGCAACCCCTGGAACCCAGGCGGTTATGACCCGGTGCCCTGATTAATTCATTTGTATCTTGATCGGCCACTGGGATTTTCTCAAAAAAAAATGAAAACCCGAATGAAAAACAGAAAAAATACACTCATTTTCACGGTGATCCTGGCATCTTTGCTGCTGGCCTCGTGTACATCCGGGCTTTCCGGAAGCAGCTGGCCGGGGATCTCCACCAACGGCGATAAAGTTTATATCGCCAACAGCACTTTTGTTTATGCTGTCAATTCATCGACCGGCACCGAGCTGTGGCGTTACCCGGATAAAGCCAGCCGCGTTATGTATTTTGCAGCCCCGGTTCTAGTTTCCGACCAGTTGATCGTTGGGGATTACACGAAAACATTGCATTCCCTGAACCCATCTTCTGGTGCGGAGCTTTGGTCATTCCAGGCGAATGGACCCTGGATCGCCACTCCGCTGGTGGTGGGTGAAACGATCTTTGCCCCGAATGGTGATGGCAACCTGTATGCTTTGGATTTGAACGGTAACCTGCTGTGGAAATTCAAGGCTGACCGCGCTATGTGGTCCCACCCGGTGGGGAATGGAAATACCGTTTACCAGGCTGCCCTTGATCACAAACTGTATGCCGTCGATATGATCTCCGGGCAGCAGAAATGGGTTACCGATCTGGGTGGAGCCGTAGTCTACTCGCCGACACTTAGCGAGGATGGCATCATTTACCTGGCTACTCTTTCGCGCGAGTTGTTTGCAATCAATTCGGAAAACGGTGAAATTCAGTGGCGCCGTAAGTTCGAGGAGTCGCTTTGGAGCCAACCGGTTTTGAGCGGCAGCCAGATTTTCCTGGGTGACTTGAGCAATAATGCATACGCTCTGAACGCTGTCGATGGCTCAAACATCTGGACGCAAAAACTAAGCGGACCTGTCACCGGCCAGCCGACTGTAACTGAGAACGCCGTGATTTTTGCTACCGAGGACGGCACCCTGGTCGCGACCACCCATGATGGCGAACGGCTCTGGTCGAAAACCGTTGAGGGCAAGTTATACACCGGTCCAATCCCCATGGATGATAAATTGATCATCGGTGTGGCATTGGGTGAAACCCCCATCATTATGATTAATTCGGACGGCCAGGACATCTGGTCATTCGTCCCGGCCAAGTAGGAGCGAACCGTGAACATTTGGGATTCGTTAATCATTACCCCGTTCATAAATGTACTGTTGTTCATTTACAACATGATTGGTCAGAATTTTGGGGTAGCGATCATTCTTTTCACTATCCTGATTCGTCTGATCACCCACCCTTTGATGGCAAAGCAAATCAAAGGTGCCCAGGGCATGCAGGATCTGCAAAAAAACGAGAAATGGCTGAAGGTTCAAGAGAAATACAAGGGCGACAAGGAAAAACTGGCCCAGGAGCAGATGGCCCTTTACAAAGAGCTTGGCATTAACCCATTTGCTTCCTGTCTGCCGACCTTGATCCAGCTGCCGATTATCTTTGGCCTCTACCAGGCGATCATTTATGCCATGGCAACTACGCCGATCGACTTGCTGAACCTGATCCGCCATATCTACCCGGCGCTGTTGAAGGTTGAGACGCTCATTCCGTTGAATAACCGCTTCTTGTGGATGGATCTGTCTCAGCCGGAACGCCTGTATATCCCCGGCATCGAATTTGGCATCCCGGTCATGGTGGTTGTGGTGGTCATCACAACCTATATCCAGGGCAAGCTTATTCAAACCCCGTCGGCCAATCCAAAAGATCAGGCAGCCGCGATGAGCGGCATGATGAATCTGTACATGCCGATCTTCATGGGTTATCTGGCTTATACATTATCCTCCGGCCTGGCACTTTACTTTGTGGCATCCAACCTGGTTGGTATTGCCCAATACGCTCTGCTTGGCAAGGGTAACTGGGCAAATGTGTTTCCGTTCCTGAAAAAAGATGACGGAAAGACCGGAAAATCCAAGAAATTATCCCGGTGAAGGGCTGATTAAGCCTCTCACCCTGTGAATGCAGTTGTGAGCAATCATTGAGGTTGAGATGAGTCAAGAAAAAACAACATTGGAAATCATTGCACCTTCTGTAGAAGAAGCAGTAGCAAAAGGGTTAAGCCAGCTCGGGATTTCAGAGGATGCAGTCGAAGTCGAAATCCTTGACCAGGGCAACAAAGGGTTTTGGGGTCTGGGAACCCGCCAGGCGAGGATCCGGTTGAAGCTCAAGGATGCACCCGTTGGTAATGTGTCTGAGGCGAAACCCGCACCGACCCGGAAACCGGCAGCCCGTCAGAAACCAACCGCTGTTGAGCGTCCTACAGTTAAGAAAGCACAACCTGCTCCAGATGGAGAGGTGGACCTGGAAAGCGTGATGAAAATTGCGGAACAGGTTGTAGGCGAGTTGTTGGAGAAAATGCGCGTCCATGCCCGATTAAAAGCACAGATTCTGCCCCCGCAGGATGAAAACGACCAGAAATTGATTCTGGTCGAGGTGCAGGGTGATGACCTTTCGATCCTGATTGGTCGGCGTTCAGAAACGCTGAATGCGCTGCAGTACATCAGCAGTCTGATCGTTTCAAAGGAAGCCGGGCAGTGGGTGCCGTTGATGATAGACGTCCAGGGCTACCGTGCGCGCCGTGAACGGCAACTGCGGGTGCTTGCCCGCCGCATGGCTGAACAGGTTAACCACACTGGCCGCCGAATGGCACTGGAGCCGATGCCCGCCAACGAACGCCGTATCATTCACCTTGAACTGCGGGAACATCCCGAAGTCACCACGGAAAGCCTTGGCGAGGAGCCGAACCGCAAGGTTACCATAATCCCCAAGAAGCATTCTAACTAAAGTAGAAAACAAAAAGGCATTGTCCGTGGAGATTTCCAGCAATGCCTTTTTGTTTCCAGATGGTATAAATAAACTGGAGGATAATCCAATGAAAGCCGTGGATATCATAGTTAATAAACGGGACCGTCGGCAGCTGACGATGGAAGAAATTGTCTTTTTTGTAAACGGCTACACTCAGGGCAGCATTCCAGATTATCAGGCGGCTGCCTGGGCGATGGCGGTTACGCTTAACGGCATGACCGAACAGGAAACAACGGACCTGACGATGGCAATGGCCCACTCCGGTGAAATTTTGAACCTTGATGGTGTCGTCCCTCTGGCTGTGGATAAACACTCCACGGGCGGGGTGGGAGATAAAACTACCCTGGTTGTCGAACCGACAGTGGCAGCCTGCGGGCTACCGGTGGGGAAGATGTCGGGACGCGGTTTGGGATTCAGCGGCGGTACGCTGGACAAGATGGAATCAGTCCAGGGGTTCCGTACCAATCTGACCACCGAGGAGTTCATCCACCAATTGCGGACTGAAGGCCTGGTATTGACAGGGCAGACAGCCGATCTCGCACCCGCAGATGGAAAATTTTACGCTCTGCGCGACGTGACCGGTACCGTACCCTCCATGCCGCTCATAGCCTCCTCAATTATGAGTAAGAAAATCGCTGGCGGCGCACAGGCAATTGTGCTGGATGTTAAGGTGGGAGTGGGGGCCTTCATGGAAACCCTGGAGGATGCCACCGAACTGGCTCGTTTGATGGTGGCAATTGCCCGCCTGAGCGGTAGAAAAGCAGTCTGCCTGCTCTCAGATATGAACCAGCCGCTCGGAAACGCAGTCGGAAATGCCCTGGAGGTTCGGGAAGCCATCGATACCCTTCACCTTCATGGCCCCCGCGATTTCCATGAGCATTGTATGGAAGTTGCCAGTCAAATGCTCGTACTGGGTGAAAAAGCCATTAACCTCGATGAGGCTCGGTATATGGCAGAAACCGCTTTGAAAGATGGACGCGCATGGCAGAAGTTCCACCGGCTTGTCCAGGTTCAGGGCGGGGATGTACGTATGCTGGAAGATCCGTCATTGCTGCCGAAAGCCCCGTATGTGGAGATGGTCAATTCGCCAGAATATGGATGGTTGAAGTCGATCGATGCCCGCAAGATCGGTGAAGCTTCGGTGGATCTGGGCGCCGGCCGATCACGAAAAGAAGACACCATCGATCCTTCGGTCGGTTTTGTGATCCACCACAAAGTTGGTGACCGGGTTGGGATCGGAGAGCCGTTATTCAGCATTCACGCCAACAGCCGGGAGAAACTGGCACAGGCGAAAGAACGCCTGCTCGATGCGCATGTTTGGAGCGATCAACCCTGCCCGAGATTGCCCTTATTTTATGACGTGGTGGGCCAGTAGCCTACCAGGAGTCAGATGCCGCCTGATTGATTTTTGGCTGTATTAATGGTAGTATCGACGTATCTTTAAAAAGCGATGATGGAAAAGAGTACGTTTCGAGTGGGCTGACAGCGAACCCGGAAATGGTGTAAGCCGGGGCGGCCTCTGAGGCGGAAAATCCTTCCGGAGCTGCAATCTGAACGCAAAACTCTTTGCAAGTAGGGGCGCCGGCAATGCCAGCCGTTATCCAGCGCACAGGTATTATCTGCAAGGCAGACGTACCTGGTAGAGTGCCTGCTCAAGCAGGAAACAGGGTGGTACCGCGAGAACCCCTCTCGTCCCTGGTGGACTGAGGGGTTTTGTAATTAAGATCCAATTGATTTTAGGAGAGCGCGAATGTTTCGACCCGTTGCACCAAAGCTCAACATTACCCTCATGGAAGAAGGCGTTCTGCGGTACTGGAAATCGCATGATATCTTTCATAAGACCATGGATCAACGCTTGGGTGGTCCAGAATACGTATTTTATGAAGGACCACCAACCGCAAATGGCAAGCCGGGAGTTCATCATGTGTTAGCCCGGGCATTTAAAGATATCTTCCCCCGCTATAAAACGATGCAGGGGTTCCATGTCAGCCGCCGCGGTGGATGGGATACCCATGGTCTTCCAGTCGAAATTGAGGTCGAGAAAAAGCTGGGGTTTAATGGTAAGGACCAAATTGAAGCTTATGGAATTGACCGCTTCAACGCCCTGTGCCGTGAGTCTGCCTTCGCCTACATCCAGGAATGGGAAAAACTGACTGACCGAATCGGGTATTGGGTGGATCTTAATACTGCCTACATCACCTTCAAAAACTATTACATCGAGTCAGTCTGGGCCATTCTGAAAAATTTCTGGGAAAAAGATTTGCTGTATCAGGGTTTTAAAGTCGTCCCTTACTGCCCGCGCTGCGGCACTCCTCTATCCGACCATGAAGTTGCGCAGGGGTATGAAGAAGCAGTGGACCCGTCCGTGTTTGTCCGCTTACCCCTGGTTGATGAACCGGGAACATCCTTACTGGTTTGGACGACCACACCCTGGACCCTGCCCGGTAACGTCGCGGTGGCAGCCCACCCGGATGTAGATTATGTTGTGGTCGATCATGCCCTCCCCGAAGGCGGGCAGGAAAAATTGATCCTTGCCGAGGAACTGGTTTCCAAAGTCTTTGGCGAAGAGCCTGTTAAAGTGGTTAATCGTTTTAAAGGCAAAGCGCTAAAAGGAAAGCGGTATCAACCTCTGTACACATTCCTGCCGGTTGAAAAGAAAGCCTTCTACGTGGTTCTGGCGGATTATGTCACGACAGAAGACGGTACCGGTTTCGTTCATATTGCACCTGCCTTCGGCGCTGAAGACATGGCTGTAGGACTGGAGTATGACCTTCCGCTCTTGATGACTGTTGCTGACGACGGGACGTTTGTTCCAGCCGTCCGGCCCTGGGCAGGGGTATTTGTAAAAGAAGCCGACCCAAAGATAATTGATGACCTGCATGCGCGCGGGTTATTGCTGCGCAGTGAAAAATATACACACACCTACCCGTTCTGCTGGCGCTGCGGCACTCCACTGTTGTATTATGCCCGCCCTACCTGGTATATCCGTACCAGTCAGTACAAGGATCGCATGGTTGAATTGAACAACACCATCAACTGGTACCCTGGGCACATCAAAAGCGGCAGGTTTGGTAACTGGCTGGAAAACAATATTGACTGGGCGCTTGGCCGGGAACGCTACTGGGGCACCCCGCTGCCAGTATGGGAATGCACCGGCTGCCACCACCAGCATGCGATCGGCTCGGTAGCGGAACTATCGGAGCTGGCAGGCAGGGATCTTTCTGAACTGGATCTACACCGCCCGTATGTGGACGAAATCACATTTGCTTGCCAGGAATGCGGCGCAAAAATGAAGCGTGTGCCCGAGCTGATCGACGTATGGTTTGACTCTGGATCGATGCCCTACGCTCAGTGGCATTATCCGTTTGAGAACCAGGAAGCTTTCAAGCAGCAATACCCGGCGGATTACATTTGCGAAGCGGTTGATCAGACGCGAGGTTGGTTCTACTCCCTGCATGCAATAAGCACGCTGCTCAATGAGCAGGTCAGTTTCAAGAATGTGATTTGCCTTGGACTGATCCTGGACAGCACCGGACAGAAAATGTCCAAGTCCCGCGGCAATATCGTGGATCCCTGGGATGTGCTGAACCAAAATGGCGCAGATGCCATGCGTTGGTATTTATACACAGCTGGCCCTCCAGGCCAGGAGCGGCGTTTCTCGACCGACCTGGTTGCAGAGGTGGTTCGCAATTTCACACTTACGTTGTGGAACACCTACTCATTCTTTGTCACCTATGCCAATCTTGATGGCTGGAAACCCGGCAATTCCCAACCGCCTCAATACAGCGACCTGGATCATTGGCTGCGTTCAACCATGCATGCACTGGTACGGGATGTGACAACCGCCATGGAAAATTATGACGTTCTGGGCGCTACCCGGCCAATCGAGACGTTCGTCGATCAACTCTCCAACTGGTATCTGCGCCGTTCGCGCCGACGCTTCTGGAAAAGCGAAAATGACGGCGACAAAGTGGCAGCGTATGCCACATTGTATGAAGCACTCGTCACTGTCAGTAAACTGTTGGCACCCACTATGCCCTTCATCGCCGAGGAGCTCTACCAGAATCTGGTAGCGAATCTGGATGAGACCGCCCCTGCATCGGTGCATCTGGCAGCCTGGCCTTCGTTCAATCCCAGTCTGGTCGATGATCGGCTCAACAGAGATATGACCCTGGTAATGAAGTTGGCATCCGTCGGGCATGCAGCCCGCAATAAGGCGAACCGGAAAGTCCGCCAGCCGTTGGCAGAAGCTGCTTTTTCTGTCGGCAGTATGGATGAACGCCGGGTGGTGTCAGTTTATGCCGATCTGCTTGAGGATGAACTCAATGTAAAGAAGGTGCGTGCGCTTGATACTGCCGGCGAGGCTGTGGCTTACAGTCTGAACCCGCTGCCCAAGCAGCTTGGACAGAAATACGGGAGCCGTTTCCCGGCCATCCGGAAAGCACTGCTCGAAATGGAACCGGAAGACGCCGCTCGTAAATTATTGGAAGGACAGCCTGTCGATTTGGGTCTGGAGGGAGAATCCTATGCCATCCTTCCTGAAGAAGTCGAAGTGCGTGTCCAGGCCAGGGAAGGCTATGCTGTGGCTGCCGAAGGTGCATACCTGGCGGCTCTGGTGACTGATCTCACGCCTGACCTGGTACGCGAAGGTCTGGCGCGCGAGTTTGTGCGGCGTGTGCAGGATCTGCGGAAGCAAGCGGACCTGGATATCTCTGACCGAATCAGGCTGTTCTACACCGCCACACCTGGCCTGTCGGAAGCCGTTGAGAAGTTCGGCGACTATATCCAGGCTGAAACATTGACAATCGAGATGCTGTCAATGACGCCGCCTGGTGAAGTTGTTTCTGCACAGTCTGAATTTGATGGCGAACAACTTACTATTGGTGTGGAAGCTGTAACAACAACCTGATCTCCGTTGCTTATACAGTTCTCTGCCCGTTCAGCACATTTGAACGGGCAGTTTCTTTTGTCACCTACCAGTCTCGCAGGCGTTCTCCATAAGCACAGGCAAGCCGTCTCAGACCAGCGTGGAAATGGGGTAAAATTAGCCAAGATTTGGTTGGAGGATCAATTTGAAACGTAAATTCCGGTATTTGTTCTATCTGTTGGTGATCCCGATCATCATCATTGTATTAGACCAGTACACAAAAAACCTGGTCCGGCAGAGTCTCGCGTTGGGGGAATCCATCACCCCCTTTGACGCCCTGCCATTTGTACGCATTTTGCACTGGTACAACACAGGTGTGGCATTTGGTCTATTCCAGGGTGGAGGAATTATCTTCATCCTGCTGCCGATCATTATTCTTATTGGCATTATCGTTTACTTTCCGCGAATTCCGGATAACGAGTGGAGTTTACGATTGGCGTTGAGCCTGCAGTTTGCCGGGGCGGTTGGGAACCTGATTGACCGGATTACCATTGGTCATGTCACAGATTTCATATCGATCAGTTCCTTTCCCGTATTTAATGTTGCTGATTCCTCCATTACGGTGGGGGTTGTCGTTATGCTGCTAGGTGTCTGGATACAGGAGAAGCGGGATAAAGCGGCACGAGAAGCCTCTTCGGCCAACCAATCCGAAACAGACAATACGCTCACAGAATTCCGCGAGCTTTCATGACCGGCCAGATTGTCGAATTTGTCCAACCTGGCATAAACGGTGAACGCCTGGATAAAGTTCTGGTAGCCCACCTTCCTCAGTTTTCCCGGTCTCGTCTGCAAGCACTGATCAAAGATGGGTGTGTCCGGGTAGCCGGAAGCGCTGCCTCTAAATGCGGTCAAATCGTAGAGCCAGGGCAGCAGGTGCAGGTTCATATCCCGCCGCCGGAACCGTCTGAACTTGAACCAGAAGCAATCCCGCTGGATATTATCTTTGAAAATTCCGACCTGATGGTTATCAACAAACCGGCGGGCATGGTTGTGCATCCCTCCGCCGGTCACAGCACCGGAACGCTTGTGCACGCAGCCCTAGCCCATGCGCCAGATTTGCAGGGCATCGGTGGAGAGAAAAGGCCTGGCATTGTCCATCGATTGGATAAAGAAACGTCCGGTCTGATCATCGTGGCAAAAAACGACCGCTCGCATCAGTGGCTTCAGGATCAGTTCCGTCTTCGGAAGGTGCAAAAGGTCTATCTGGCACTGGTCGACGGCGCGCCGCCCACACCCGAAGGCCGAATTGAGGCAGCCATTGCCCGCGATCCATCCCACCGTAAACGCATGGCCATTGTGCCTGATGACCGTGGGAGAGAGTCGGTTACAGAGTATCGGACGCGCGAGACTTTTACCGAGCACACTTTGATCGAAGCCCACCCTTTGACCGGACGCACCCATCAGATTCGCTTGCACCTGGCTTTTCTTGGCACTCCGATCGTGGGAGACACGGTGTATGGAAGACGAAAATCCAGTATTCCGCTGGGGCGTCATTTTTTGCACGCCGCGCGGCTATCCATTCAGCTCCCCGGTGAGGAACAGCCCCGCACCTTCGAGGCTGGTCTTCCGGAAGTTTTGCTGCAAACACTGCAGGATCTTCGACAAAAATAACCCAAAGTAAAAAAGGCCAAATCATGGAAAATATCGTCGATCTTCGCTCGGATACGGTTACTCATCCCACCCAGGCCATGCGCGAAGCAATGTTTCGCGCTGAAATTGGGGACGATGTGATGATGGAGGACCCGACCATCAACCGCCTGCAGGAAATTGCCGCCGATACAATGGGAAAGGAAGCCGGCCTGTTTGTTTCTTCTGGAACCATGGGCAACCTTGCGGCGGTGCTGGTGCAATGTCAACGCGGTGAAGAAACGCTCATGGGGCATCTGGGACATACTCACATATTCGAAGCTGGCGGGATTTCTGCTTTAGGCGGCGTTTACGCCAATGTTTTGCACAATCAACCGGATGGGACCATTGACCTGAATGAAATTGACGCTGCCATTCGCGGCAGTGACATTCACCAGCCCATTACAAAACTATTAATCCTCGAGAACTCGCATAACCGCTGCGGGGGTACGGTATTATCGAGAGAATATATTCACAGAGCCGCAGAATTAGCTCACAGCCGAGGTCTTAAATTACATCTGGACGGAGCGCGTCTGTTCAATGCCGCTGCTGCACTTGGGGTTCCTGCTTCTGAATTAACCCGGGATGTTGATTCAGTGACATTTTGCCTGTCCAAGGGATTATGTGCACCGGTAGGGTCTGTTTTATGCGGAACCAGAGAGTTTATCGAGCGTGCTCGACGCCTTCGCAAACAATTAGGCGGCGGTATGCGCCAGGCAGGCATTTTGGCTGCGGCTGGCATTCTCGCACTCGAACAGATGGTGGACCGTTTACCTGAGGATCATCAAAGGGCAAAAATCCTGGCTGAAGGCCTGGCAAATTTGCCTGGTATCGAATTTCCAATGGGACTGCCGCAAACCAATATGGTCTTTGCAAAACTGCCGGATACGCTGCCCCTGGATGCCCGGGCAGTTGCAGACCGATTAAAAAAGAATGGAATTAAAGTAGGTGTGGTTGGACCTCGCACCTTCCGCATGGTTATCCATTATTGGATTGATGATGTCGGGGTTGACCGTACGATTGCAGGTTTTAAAGCGCTGCTTTGATCGATCCTGAGTAGTATTCGCCTGAAAAAGAACTAATCGCTGGAATACCCTAAAGCTGGTTCGATTTCGCCATGCCCGCGGTTTTTTGCAACATATAACTGCTGGTCAGCCGCGTCAACCAGGTTGATGTAATCCCCCAACAGGACTTGATATTCAGCGATGCCCTGGCAAATCGTCGGGGCAGGGATCGAATTGTTTTCCCGGTCGCAAATGATACATCCTTCGAGCAGCTTCCGAATTCTTTCGGCGACCATATAGGCCTGACGTGCGGTTGCATTTGGCAGGGCAATTACAAATTCCTCACCACCCCAGCGCCCCACCAGATCTCCTTTATTGATATTGCGGCGGATCACCTGGCACAAATCTGTTAAGACCTTATCTCCAGTCAGGTGGCCGTATCTGTCGTTATAGTGTTTGAACTGGTCGACATCCAGCATGATCAAAGAAAGGGGGATCTTTTGTTCGGTGGTTTCATGCACCATTCTTTCCAATCTGAGCAAAAAAGCATTATGGTTCAGGACGTTGGTTAAACTGTCGTGCTGCGAGCGGGTCTCAACTTCTGCATGGCGGCCTGCATTGTCCAGGGCAAGTTGTGCCTGCTGAGCGATATTCTCCAACAGATCAAGATCTCCGTGATCAAAAACATATTTCTGATAAGATGCAACGGCAATCAAACCAACGACAGAGCCGTTAGTGCGCAGAGGAGTACCCATCCAGGAACTAGAAATTCGCGGACGGCCAACAATGATGAAAGGCAGGTTTTTCTTTTTCCGTTCTGAAACAAGGTCGGAAATGAGCAAGGATTCGCCTTTGTTTAGGACTATTCCTGCCAGCGTATCCTTTAGGGGGATGTCCATTCCGGAAAAGAATTCACCGTCATCATAGAATAATTCCATGTGCAGGTATTCACCCCGCAGCATGCCGACATAATAGGTGTCCGCATCCAACGCATTCTGAATCGCGTTGCTTATGAGCGCCATCACCTGGTGCGTCTCGAGGGATGTTGCCAGGCTGCGGGCTACTCTGTTCAACGTTTCCAGGCGTTTCATTTCGATTAACAGTGGTTTTTGGAGGCGTAATAGAGTCTCGGTTGCCACGATTGACATAATGGGCAGCAGAATGGTGCCCAGTACGACTGAATAAAGGTTTTCAGTCGGGTAAACAACCAGGTTATAAACTTCGATCCCGGAAATAATGATTACGAACAGGTACGTAGCCCAGCGGCCCACGAGCAGGGCGAGGATAATGGTGAATATCAGAGTTAGTGGCAATAGCGACAGAGGGACCGGTGATTTTTCGTTTAAGCCGATCAATCCGACCAGCAATCCGCTAAACGTGGCGATTACCCACCCGATGCCAGGAAGTTTATTAAGTAGCTTTCCAGTGCCCAATGCAATTGTCAGGATAAAGCACACACCGAGCGCACCGATGACCACAAAATTCTGTCCCACCGTAGTTTCACGCCCGGAAATTACCCCCTGAGCGATCACGGATAGAAACATCAATATGCCAACCACCATCGCTGGCAAGAGCAGACTGCGTTGGGTAGTTACCGATAACCGGTGAGGATTCAGAGGCCGCTTACTAAAGGTAGGTGAAAGTTGGGGCATACCAGAGAGGTACCGTTTTAGAGGATTGGACGTTTGAAAATGCTTGAGGAATAATGGCTGAAGGATTCTGCTAATTCCACATTTTAATTAGCAATTGCCGTTAGCCTGGCGGGTCCACTAAAATAATTATGATGTGATTATACAGCGGGGAGGAACCATTTGTTCGTGTCCCGGCTATACAACATCTTTACAAAATTCAAACAATTTTCCAGGAGTTTCGCTAAAGAACGATAAACAAAAAGCCATTCAGTGTATCTGATATAATTTAGAGGAGTACCTTTGACGATTAGATTCCCCGGTCCCTGATGACCTATTTGAACATTTGGAGGCTGACCCTTGAGCGAGTGGATTTCCCTCGAACAAATCGATAAAACGTGTGCAATCATCCAGGAAAGGATAACTATTCAACCTAAAATTGGCTTAATCCTGGGGTCAGGTTTAGGCGGGTTAGCTGAGGCGGTTGAAAATGCGGTCGTGATCCCATATCACGAACTGCCAATTTGGCCAGTACCGACCGTTCAGGGGCATGTGGGACGATTGTTGATTGGCGAGCTCGAAAAACAGCCGGTTATTGTTATGCAGGGCCGAACGCATTATTATGAAGGTGTCACCATGGGGCAGGTGGGATTCCCCGTCCGGGTCATGCAGAGGCTTGGAATTGAAGTTTTGATTGTCACCAATGCTGCCGGTGCTATTAATCCGGATTATATTCCAGGAGATGTGATGATGCTGACCGATCATATCAACCTGGTGGGCATGACTGGCCTAAATCCGCTGCGAGGACCAAATCTGGATGCTTTTGGAGAGCGGTTCCCTGACATGAGCCAGCCGTATGACCGGGCTCTGCAAGGAATTTGCAGGAATGTGGCAAAGGAAACCGGGTTGCACATCCAGGAGGGCGTTTATGCCTGGCTGTCAGGACCTTCCTTTGAATCTCCGGCAGATTTGCGATTTCTACGTGTGGCTGGGGCTGATGCAGTCGGGATGTCCACGGTTCCTGAGGTTATTGTGGCACGTCACGGGAAAACCCGAGTCCTGGGTCTGTCTGGAATCAGCAACAAGGCCAACCTGGACGGCAGCACGATTACCACCCATGCTGAGGTGTTAGAAGCGGGCAAGATTTTGGTTCCCAAATTAACTACACTCATTCGCGGCGTTCTACGCTCGATTACGCCCTAGCACTCCTCAAGGAAACCGAGAAATATCCTTATTATGGAAGAAGTTCTGCGCTTCCTGAAATCTTTTGAAATTCCTATTTACGCTGTGCTGGGTTTAAGTACGCTCTGGGTGCTGCGCAAAATGGTCCGTTCGTGGAATGAATTGCGCGGTTCGCTGTTTGGTCTTGAACGTGAGAATGCACAGAGGCGTTTCAATACTTCATTAACAGGGTTCTCCTTCCTTATCCTTTTTGCGATCGCAGAATTCATTCTGGTATCAATCGTGTACCCTGATTTTCCAGATACACAGGTTCTTCCGACCCCGACACTGCAAATTCTGGCTACCCCTACCGCCACACTGCAACCTGCCCTCGGTGTGACTGCCACGGTCGAGGGAGAAATTGAACCAACGGTGGACATTTCGGATGAAGGCGGATGCGTGCCTGGTCAGGTAGAGTGGACATTCCCAGTGGGTGGGGAGACCCTTCAAGGTGAGGTAATTCTTCGTGGAACCGTCAATGTGCCAAACCTTGGGTTTTACCAGTATGAATTTACGCAGCCAGGATCGATAAATTGGACTACAATCGCAGCAGGCCAAATCCCAATTACCGATCAACCCATGGGCGGCGAAGGCAGTGGTCGATGGGATACATCTACTCTGACCCCTGGCGATTACCGCCTAAGGCTGATGGTGCGGGATAATGCCAATAATATTTTCCCAAGCTGTATCGTGAGTGTTCGGATTATTGCCCCATAAGGATTTTTATGCCGGAGATTGAGGTACGACCAGCATTAACTACTGACCTTTCTGCCCTGTCAGAGATTGACCACTCCTGTACCACGGACTATGTCTGGCAAATGGACCGGGTGGTCGATCTTCGCCAACTATCGGTAAACTTTCGCGAAATTCGGCTTCCACGTTCTGTCCGAATTGAATACCCTCATGGGTCTGATCAGATTGTCGAAAACTGGAAAAATTCATCCGGTATCTTAATCGCAGTATCGAGCGGTGAAACGGTCGGTTACGTTTCCATTAGTGACCACCTGGCACCAAAGTCTGCCTGGATCACCGATCTGGCGGTATCAGAAAAACACCGCCGGCAGGGAATCGCCAGCGCGCTGCTCTTTTCAGCCCAGGATTGGGCCAGCCAGAGAAAATTGCGCCGCGTTGTCCTGGAAATGCAATCCAAGAACCACGCTGCGGTTCGGCTGGCTTTCAAGGTTGGTTTCGAGTTTTGCGGATACAGTGATCAATATTTTGCCAATCAGGATATCGCACTATTTTTCTCCCGGAGCCTGCGCTAGGATATTGTATTAAAGGAACACGCTACCTTTGAATATTATCGTTACGGTCAACCAGATCTTAATGGCTGGTATCGCCATTACCGCTTTCTCGCTGTTGCTTTATTCACTGACATTCAACCTGCGAGAACGAGTGGCTCGGTCATTTTCTATGATCCTGACATTTCTGGTGATCGTATACACTGCGGAAGCGCTGGCGAGTGTCGCACAGGATCTCACATCTCACGAATTATTGTTAAGAATGCAGTGGATCGGGATTGTTTTCCTGCCGTCTGCTTACCTGCACTTCTCAGACGCCGTCCTTGCCACCACCGGCAAGCCGAGTAAAGGCAAACGCCGCTGGACCATACGATTATCCTACCTGGTCTCTGCCGGTTTTTTGATCGCTTTACCGTTAGGTTGGCTGGTTGGTCCTCTGGTTGAACTGGACAATACCGCACCTTTCCTTGAACCCACCTGGCTCACGGATGTTTTTATCCTTTACTATCTTGGAGCCATGGCAATGTCCTGGTACAACTTCATTCGCGCTTACCAGCGTTCCGTTACAACGACTGGAAGGCGGCGTATGGGATATCTGCTGGTCGGCTCTCTGGCCCCATCCCTGGGCTCTTTCCCATTTTTGCTGTTCAGTTCCGGTTTTGCTAGCCGGCACTCGATAATCTTCTGGTTGGTATCCATCCTGGCGAATTTTACGGTGGGCGGGCTGGTAATTGTCATGGCCTACTCGGTTGCATTTTTTGGTGTGTCCCTTCCAGATCGACGCGTGAAGGCAAGGTTGTTCAAGTGGATCTTGCGGGGACCAGTGGTTGCCAGTTTTACCTTGACGTTTGCGACCATTGTCCGGCGAGCAGGGGCGCAGATGGGAAATCCGTATAGTTCCTTCGTCCCCATCACCATGGTGGTGGTGATCCTGGTTGGCGAGTATTTGATTTCGATTATTTTTCCTGCGTTGGAGCGCTGGCTCTTCTTTGGGAATGACAGGAAAGAGATCGAAGTACTGATCGGCTTGGAAGATCGGCTTATCACGCGGAATGACCTGCGTCAATTTATCGAAATGATCCTGTCCGGACTTTGTGACCGCCTGCAAGCGCCGGGGGCGTATGTAGCTGCCCTGGGAACCAACGGATTGGAATTAGCAGTTAAGGTTGGCAAGACATTCTTCGATAGCGATGAAGCCCGGCAGGACCTGTCCCGCTTTTTTGCCGAAAATGGCGATCACTATGAACTGTTCCAATGGGGAAACGACATTCTGATCCCTTTGACCGATCAGAGCGAGGATGGTGAGATACAGATGTTGGGGGTCATGGGGGTGGCACATGGAGCGGTTGAGGATCTTGATGAGGAGCAGCTCGAATCGATCAATGCTTATTCAGAAAAGATTGCCCTTGCATTGAAGGATCGTCGTCTGCAGGAGCAGGTCTTCCAATCACTCGATGAGCTGTCCAGCAAAGCTGCAATAATTCAACAGCTGCGCGCTGCAGGAAGATACGATAAAACCCAGACAATGATTGAAGAGGGCGGAGCAGCCAATTCGGATGTCGCTCAATGGGTCAAGGATGCGTTGACTCATTATTGGGGCGGACCGAAGCTGATGGATAGTCCATTAATGAGTCTGCGGGTCGTACAGAGCCTGGCGGAAGAGTCTGAGGGCAGTTCCTCGAATGCCCTCCGCACAATCCTGCGCGAAGCAATTGACAGAGTCAAGCCGGAAGGCGAGAGACGTTTCACCGGCGAATGGGTTTTGTATAACATTTTGGAAATGAAATTCTTAGAGGGAAAAAAAGTACGCGAAATCGCTTTACGGCTGGCTATGTCTGAAGCTGACCTATATCGCAAGCAGCGTGTGGCTATAGAAGCCGTGGCCAAAGAGATTTTAGAGATGGAATCGCAAAATACCCGGGAAACCGAGTTGCAATAAAATTGCTTCCACATATACAATTGTCGTTGACTTTATTTGTATGATTCACGGGGAGGTGAATTAATGATCAGCAAGAAAGTGGCTTCAGGTCCGGAAGAAGATGCTCCTGAACTTCCGGATGAAAGTTGGTGGGCCGCTGTGCTTTCAGATGAAGATTCTTATGCAATGCCGAGGAAAGATACGACCAATCGAGCTGCTGTCCAACCAGCAGTAACCATTGTTGACTGGCCTTTCGTTCAACGGGTTTTTGAAAAAGATGAAATTGTCTGTCTAAAAGTACACGGGTTCAATCGGGGGGGCTTACTGGTGCAGGGGTGCGGTGTCCAGGGGTTCGTACCGGTGTCGCATCTGATCGATATGCCAACCAATGTGACGGATGATGAACGCCGCAGGATTCTTGCATCCTATGTTGATCGGGATATCAATCTTAAAGTCATCGAATGTGAACAGGCGCAGGAGAGAATTGTTTTATCCGAAAGGGCTGCCCTGGCCGGGGAGGGTCAGCGGCGGGTGATTTTTAGCGCCCTGCAAGATGGTACGATCCTCACCGGGCGTGTGACCAATGTAACTGATTTCGGTGTGTTTATCGACCTGGGCGGCGTGGAGGGGTTGATCCACGTTTCGGAATTGTCCTGGGGACGAGTGCATCATCCGAGTGATGTGCTTGCGGTCGATGATGAAGTTAAGGTCATGGTGCTCCAGGTCTGCGAGGAAAATGCCCGGATTGCGTTAAGCCTGAAACGAATGGCGCCCAATCCCTGGGAAACCCTGGCACAGCGCTATAACCCGGGTGATGTCGTCCAGGCAAAAATTACTTCCACCACCCGGTTTGGGGCGTTCGCACGCCTGGAAGAAGGGGTCGAGGGATTGATTCACCTCTCATCGATCAAACTTCCTTCTGGCGTCGATCACCTCTCAGACTATTTCGAAATCGGGCAGAATGTGGTGGTTAGAATTCTGCATATTGAAACAGACCGCCGCCGATTAGGGCTTGGGTTGGTTCAAGCAGAATGACCGCAGCTCAACCACGCAAAAACCCCAACAAAAAACCTCCAAAGCCGATTCCTCAACCAGAAAAAACGCCCCTTTCGTTCTTTGAAGTTGTGGGAAGATTCTGGCTGCGGATTGAACGATACAGTTGGGATGTGGTAGGTGTTATCCTGCTGTCGGTAAGCGCGCTGACTGCACTGGCTTTAATTGGCTTAACCCAGGGTACTTTCATTTCTCCATGGGGTGACTTCCTAAAACATTGGACGGGTGTGGGCAGCTATGCCCTGGTGGTGCTGATTGCCCTGTTGGGGTTGGGCGCATTGCGTCATAAGCCCGGGGCAGCCAACCGGCTCGATCTCGGCAGAGTCTTAGCTCTAGAGGGATTATTTTTTGTTGTTTTAGCGCTGCTTGCGTTATTCGGGGGCATGTCGCTGGAGCGGGCTGAATCTGGCCTGGATGGCGGAGTAATTGGTTGGGGTCTGGCGAAACTGGTGACGCTGGGTGCTCCACTTCCCTGGGGGGCATTCCTGCTTTTTGCTCTTGTCTTATGGTTTGGTCTGGTAGGAACCGGCCTTGGGCGTTGGATCCTCAGCCGCCTCGAGGCGTGGCTGGCACAGGAACCAGATGACTTCGTGGATCAGGTCAATGGCCCCAATACCGAGCCAGTAATTGAGGTTCAATCGTCACCGGCGGTTCAAATGACAGACAGGCAGCGCAAGGAACTGCTTCCCCCATTAAGCCTGTTGGTTCAGGATGAGAAAAATGGCCTGGATGAGAACCGTATTCTGGTCGTTGCGTCAAAAATAGAAAAAACCCTTGCAGAATTTGGTGTCCCTTCTCGAGTAATCGGTTATCGTGTTGGCCCAACCATCACTCAATTTGCGGTTGAACCTGGATTTGTTGATAAGACTGGCCCTGATGGTCAGCCACAGAAACAGAAGGTGCGTGTCTCGCAAATATCTGCATTACAGCGCGATCTTGCCCTTTCCCTGGCCGCTGAACGGTTGCGTATCGAAGCACCGGTGCCAGGGCATTCGTATGTTGGCATCGAAGTCCCCAATTCATCGACATCACTGGTTCGACTGCGGGCGATTATCGAATCACCGGAATTCAGGCAGATTCAATCTCCTTTAGCCATCGCCCTTGGAAAAGACGTTTCCGGTCAGCCGGTTGCCGCCGACTTGATCCGTATGCCGCATATGCTGGTAGCCGGAACCACCGGTTCTGGTAAGTCTGTCTGTCTGGCAGCAATCATCACCTGCCTGGTGATGAATAATTCCCCTGAAACATTACGGATGGCAGTTCTTGACCCAAAAATGGTCGAGTTGATGCGTTTTAACGGATTGCCGCATATTATGGGTAAGGTAGAGACGCAGCTTGAACGGATGCTGGCGGTCTTGAAATGGGCGCTGGCTGAAATGGATCAGCGGTACAAACTGCTTGAAACGGTACGGGCACGCGATCTGGAAACTTTCAATCGGAAACAGGAACGCCGGCATCAGCCAACACTGCCATACATTGTGGTCTTAATTGATGAACTGGCTGATCTAATGATGGCTGCCCCCGATCAGACGGAGCATGCTGTCGTCCGCCTGGCACAGATGGCGCGTGCAGTTGGCATCCACCTGGTGGTAGCAACCCAGAGACCCAGCACGGATGTAGTGACAGGTTTGATTAAAGCCAATTTCCCGGCGCGGGTGGCTTTTTCTGTTGCGTCATCGATTGATTCCCGCGTCATTCTGGATGTGAACGGAGCGGAAACGCTGCTCGGGCGTGGGGATATGCTTTTCCTTAACCCGGAAGTAGGCACACCGCTGCGCGCCCAGGGAGTCCTTCTAAACGACCAGGAAATCGACGATGTAATTCACTACTGGCAGGATAAACAAGCTTCCTCGACGGTGGAAACTCCGCCCTGGGAGGAGATGATCCAGGTGGAGGGCGATTCTGGCGATGATCTGGTTAACCAGGCGATTGAACTGGTAAAAAGGTCTCAACGTGCCAGCGCGTCTTTGCTGCAGCGCAGATTGAGGATCGGGTTTCCGAGGGCCGCCCGTTTGTTAGACCAGCTTGAAGAAATGGGTATCGTTGGCCCGCCGCAGGGGGGCGGCAAGGATCGCGAGGTGCTGGTATCTCCGGATGAGGAACAGGGTTCGGACTCAGAAATTCAGGAATAGGATAACCTGCCGGTTGTGGTAAGATTGCATCCATACCGAAATCGGTCAATTTTTTTCGTTAAGGGTATACGGTGGTCCAGATCGCAGAAATTAACCCCAAAAAAACATTTACTGATTTTCTACGCGCCCGGTTCAAGGGGCTGATTGAGCCCATTGGCGCCTTCCTGAACAAACTCGGAATTCTTCCGAATACAATGACCCTGATTGGACTGGCAGGTCAGATTGGGGCTGCAGTGTTGTTGGCGTTCGGGTACATCCAATGGGGGGGGCTGGCATTATTGCTGATGGCCCCGATGGACGCATTGGATGGGACTATGGCGCGCTTACGGGGAAAACCCTCGCGCTTCGGCGGATTTTTGGATTCCGTGGTCGACCGCTTTGCAGAACTGGCCCTGTTTGCCGGGTTACTGGTGCACTTTGTGCGCTTGGAACAATGGTTGCTGGTGGTGATTACTTATTTAGCGGCGGCAGGGTCGGTAATGGTTTCGTACTCCCGGGCACGCGGCGAGAGCCTGGGTTTTAACGTAAAAGTCGGCCTGTTGACCCGGGTCGAACGCTATATAGTCATAATTGCCTGCTTCATCCTGAATATTCCGCAAGTTGCAGTTTGGATATTAGCGGTTTTGACAAATGTTACCGCCATACAACGGATAATGGCGGTCCACAAGCAGGCTGCCGAGCAAAACGATCTATTGATATAAAACCATCACATTTTAACTGACACAATCAGAGGTCAGAAAGGCTCTTTCCTTATGCCAACTGGTGTTCATATCGGTCCGTTATTTATCCGGTTCTACGGAATTCTGATCATGCTCGGGGCTGTATTGGCGGGTTGGATCGCTTCCAGAGAAGCCAAACGACGCAACCTGAATCCTGAACTCGTTTGGGACATGTTCCCCTGGCTTATCATTGGCGGCATCATTGGCGCGCGGATCTGGCACATCCTTACACCGCCTGCTTCAATGGTCGAGCAGGGCATCACAGCCTGGTATTATCTGACCCATCCACTGGATGCGCTTTCCATATGGAAAGGCGGGCTTGGCATTCCGGGGGCTGTAATCGGCGGTGCAATAGCGCTGTATATTTACTGCCGGAAATATAAATTTAGTTTTGGCTTATGGACTGATATCATTGCCCCGGGCCTGGCCCTGGCGCAAGTGGTTGGCAGGATCGGCAACTACATCAACCAGGAAGTTTACGGCGCACCGACTGATTTGCCCTGGGCGATCACCATTGATCGGCCATATCGATTGCCAGAATATATCGATCAGGCAACTTATCATCCGTTGTTTGCTTACGAGGGCATTTACAACCTGATCAATATGGCCGTCCTGTTATGGGTAGGGCGGAAATTTGGTGACCGACTGAAAAGCGGTGACATTTTCCTCCTGTACCTTATCATTTACCCGGTTGGAAGATTCTTTCTGGAGTTTTTGCGGCTGGATCCTTCTCCTGTTGCCGGAATCAACATCAACCAGACGATCATGGCGGTTATTGCCATTTGCTCAACGGTCTTTTTGATTTTTCGCCATACTCGAAAATCATCAGTACAGGCTGAGTCACCCAGCACTGGAAACGATTAAATGCTGCTCAAGGTCCCAGGCAGGAGATGATCGTCACCGAGGATCTGACCAAATGGTTTGACAGTTTCCCCGCGGTCGAGGGAGTAAACCTGAAAGTTGACTCAGGGCAGGTCCTGGCGCTGCTGGGGCCGAATGGTGCAGGAAAAACCACCACCATCCGCATGTTGACATCCATCCTTAAGCCCACTCGCGGACGAGCGGTTGTGGCAGGCTATGATGTTAGTCTTTACCCGGAAAAAGTCCGCAGGCAGGTGGGTGTATTAACTGAACACCACGGTCTCTACGGCCGGATGAATCCGCTGGAGTATTTGGATTTCTACGCGGACCTGTACGGGGTAGAACGGGTCAAGCGGGAAAAGGTGGTTCATCGGCTCCTGGAGCAATTCGGCCTGGCCGGCGAGCAGAAACGCCGGCTCAGCGAGTTTTCCAAAGGGATGCGGCAGAAACTGGCTTTGGTACGCGCCTTGCTGCACGAACCGACCACCCTCCTGCTGGATGAGCCAACATCCGCTATGGATCCGGAAAGCGCCCGGACTGTTAGGGACTCAATTCGCGGGTTACGTTCGGATGACCGCACGATTTTGCTTTGCACCCACAATTTGGCCGAGGCTGAGGCGTTGGCCGATCAAGTAGCCATTATCCGGCGCGGTCGGGTGATCTTGAATGAGTCCATATCAGCCATTAAAAACCAACTGATGGGAGCTCCGGAGTATGAAGTGGTAATCGCGGGCAGCCTGAATGGTTTTACGGGCCTTGCTATGCCGAAGGGAGTATCTCAGGTTGGGGTAATAAAAAATCGTTTGCGCTTCAAAATTGAGAAACCGGAAGTCAATAACCCCCGGCTGCTTAAAGTTTTATTGGAGAGCGGATTGGCCGTGATGTCCTTCAATGAAGTCCATCACAGCCTGGAAGATGCTTACCTCGAAGCGATTGGTCGGGAAGATGAGAATCATGGCCATACGATCTGACCTGCAGCCTGCCTTGATCATCGCCCGCCGGGAGGTACGCGATCAATTCCGAGACTGGCGGATTATTTTCCCTATCCTCGGTTTGACCCTATTTTTTCCGTTCCTGATGAATTTTACGGCCCAACAAATGATGGGCTTTGTTCAACAATACGGCGCCAACATCATTGGGGATCGACTGGTACCGTTCCTTTTGATGATTGTAGGCTTTTTCCCGATTTCTGTTTCTTTGGTGATCGCGCTTGAATCCTTTGTTGGTGAACGCGAGCGCGGCAGTATTGAGCCGCTCCTTTCAGCACCGCTGGAGGACTGGCAGCTTTACCTGGGTAAACTGCTTTCGTCAACCGTACCGTCTCTGGGAGCAAGCTTTCTGGGTATGACGGTGTATATTATCGGCCTGATCATTACGAAGGTCGAATTACCGGAATTTCAATTCATCCTGCAAATCATCGCTCTGACCATCTTCCAGGCAGTGGTAATGGTGAGTGGAGCCGTGGTGATTTCCTCACAGGCCACCTCAGTTCGGGCTGCCAATTTGCTTGCCAGCTTTATTATCATTCCTATGGCTTTACTGGTGCAGGGCGAGGCGATGGTTATGTTTTGGGGGCGTGATTCCTACTCTCTCTGGTGGATTGTTGCCGGGCTGGCTATGTTATCCGTTCTGCTGGTGCGGGTCGGATTAGCACACTTCAGGCGGGAAGAGTTGCTTGGGCGGGAAATCGATCAATTGAATTTCAAATGGGGCTGGCGAACGTTCAAGTCGGCGTTTAGCGGCGGCGAGAGGAATCTGATTGGTTGGTATCGGCGAGCGGTACCCCAGGCATTAAGAGAAATCCGTTGGGCAACATTAGCCATGATGGTCCTGGCTGGTGCGGGAATTTGGATTGGATCCCAGCAAACCCGGCTTTTTAACCTGCCGCTGGACGCCGAAACATTTAAAGAAAACCTGGCACTGGTTAATAATCTGCTCAGGTCGGGAGGTTCTATCCCCATTCTGGCAGTTTTTGGTCAGAATTTACGAGTTGTTATAGTAATTCTACTCCTCGGGATTTTTACTATGGGCATTCTGGGGGTATTGCCGCTTTTTGCAACCCTGGGTGTCGTAGGGTTCATCGGTCAAACCCTGGCAAACAATGGATTCCCGGTAATGGAAACCATTGCAGCGCTATTTGTCCCTCATGGGATATTTGAAATCCCTGCCTTAATTCTGGTAACTGCAGCCGCATTGCAAATGGGTCTGATGATGGCAACGCCATTCACTGGAAAAACGGTGGGTGAAACTTTCCTGGAGTCGTTGGGTAAATGGTGCCGCGTCGCGTTAGGACTTGCCCTACCCCTTCTATTGTTTGCGGCTGTCGTAGAAATATGGGTTACACCCCAAATTGCTCTTAAGCTACTGCCGTAAAAGAGTCTGCCTGAAAGGCCTTTTTTCTAAGGAGGACTTTTTACCAGCCGTGGAGGTACGGTTCCCACTCGGCATTTTCGTTTAAGTGTTTTCCGAAGACATAAACCGCAGAGGAAGGCGGTTCAGCCGGAGCATGTAAGAGAGTCATGCCTGCCTCATCCGGTTTACGCCCCCCTTTTCGGTGATTACAGGACGCGCAGGCAGTGACAACATTATTCCAGATATGCCGGCCTCCCATTTGGCGTGGAACGACATGATCAATGGTCAAATCAAGCGACCGCTTCCCGCAGTACTGACAGGTGAAATTATCCCGGCGGAAAACCTCGCGGCGCGTCAACCGTACCCGATTGCGCGGCTTGTGAACCATTTTTTGCAGTCTAATTATGGATGGGCGCGGAAAAGTGCGGCTAATTGTTTTAATGGAGCCGCGTCCATCCACCACCATGGCAGCGCGATCCGCCAGGATTAAACCGATCGCGCGCCGCATATTGCAAACGTTGATCGGCTCAAAATTCGCATTAAGAACCAAAACGTTTTCAGTCATAGTCAATGTTTTGGGTGATTATAGCACTAGTACGTGATCTGCCTGTTTGGTTAAAATTGAAAGAGTAACAAGGTGTAGGCAAATTATTTGACTTTCATTCATGCGTCGTTCATAATTAAAAAATATTTCCGCAGAAAGAACAGCCCAGCTAATTTGGGGAACAGTCGGAAATTTTCATAAATATTCCCAGGGAGGGACATAATGAAGGTCTTGATTACTGGCGGCACCGGTTTGATCGGGACAGCACTGACAAAGCGGCTATTAGCAGATAAACAAACGGTGGTTATCCTGAGCCGCAACCCTTCCGCACATTTTGTTAAGGGAGGTATACAACTGGCTGCCTGGGATGGGAAATCTGCTGCAGGTTGGGGGCACCTGGTCAATGAGGTGGACGCGGTCGTTAACCTTGCAGGCGTGAACCTTGGGGGTGGGCTATGGACACAAAAACGAAAAGCGGCACTGCTCAGCAGCCGGGTAAATGCCGGGAAAGCGGTGGTCGAGGCAATCAGGCAAGCTGACCAGAAGCCGAAGGTCCTTATTCAAGCCTCAGCAGTCGGTTATTATGCTGCCAGCGGGGAAACGGAAATATTAGAAAATTGTCCAGCAGGCGATGACTTCCAGGGAACGCTGTGCCAACAATGGGAAGAATCTACCCGGCAAGTTGAGGAAATGGGTGTACGCCGGGTAATAATCCGCTCTGGAGTGGTTTTTGAGAAAGAAGCATTCCTTTTAAAAATGTTCCTTTTGCCCTTCCGCATGCTGGTGGGTGGGCCGTTAGGCAGCGGCAGCCAGTTTATTTCCTGGATTCATATCGAGGATGAAATTAACGGCATCCTCAATTTACTCCAGGATGATAGGAAAGCAGGAGCCTATAACCTTATGGCACCCCAACCTGTCCGCAACGCCGACCTTGGGAGGGCAATAGGCAGGGTGCTGCACCGCCCTTACTGGTTCCCTGTACCGGGGTTTGCCTTGAGGGCGGTACTCGGTGAATTGAGCTCAGTGGTGCTCGATTCCTGGCGCGGGATACCTGGCCGATTGCTGGAATCCGGTTTTACTTTCAAATATCCGGATGTAGAATCTGCTCTGAAAGATCTGGTTGGACGTTAATTTGGACTGACCGCTGAACGCATTACCTGCCGGCCGATTTCGATCGCGGCTTCGGCATCATTTTCTTCCAAAACAAGAACCAGCGAAAATGGTGTACCAGGCCAGGAATCCAATGTCGAGCTGATGTACCAGGTCACAGGCTTTCCATCCTCAGTACGGGCTTTCCCTACGGCTTCCCAGATCGGCAGCCCCTGAGGATCTTTTAAACTTAATTTACTGATCGTCGAGAAACCTGGCGTGGAGGTCGCCGTCGATGAACCCGGAAGAACGACCCAGCCTTGATGCGGGGTATCGACTGCCATCGCCAGGCGGGCGGATGGTCTGATGCCTCCATTGCTTAATTGGGCGACTGCTAAAACCAACTGCAGCGGAGTAACTTTTAAGTCAGACATTCCAAGGGCGGATAAAACCGGGTCCCCTACGGTATCGATGGATGCCGGTGCAGTTTCCAGTTCAAAAACCGGCGCATCATAAAAGCCCAATGATTGCATCAGTTCACGCATTTCACCCACAGTCAGTTGTGCACCTAGTTTGGCGAGAGCACCTGGGCAGCCAGCCGCAACAATATGGTCCCAACTAATCGGGGCTGCCGGGACATCCGCGCAAATGAGGGTCTGATCATCGAGTGTAAAAGTCAAGATTTCAGGTATGTCGATCAGCACCGGTTTTTGACGTGCATAGAGGAATGGGCCAATAATTGATCCCAGGGGGTATTGCCCCTGGGTCACCCGATTGAGCAGGGGGGCATCCGGGTCAGTCCTCCATGCTTCCCAATTTTCTCCCAGTGTGTTTGGGTCGAAGGAAGGCTGGCTTGAGACTGCCAACACTTCGCCGGAAACCGAATTAATCACGACTGCTGCACCGATGCGGTCTTCTAATTGAAGATCGATCTCGGATTGTAAATTAAGGTCGATTGTCAGTCGGACATCCATACCATCCGGCGGTTGTCCGTAGAGCAGCTCTGCCAGCCAAATTGTTGACGCGGCGTTCCCTTGCAGACCGGTCAAATATCCGTCCAGGCTGGCTTCAAGTCCCCCTTTGCCGAATTGTGCATCAGAATATCCAACTGTCGTCCCAAGGTCAGGATAGAGGAGATTGCGTGTCAGGCTGCCAGGTTGACCCTCGGTTGTTGTAATGGGCTTATTGGAGCGGTCGAGTAGGGATCCCCGGGGAACATAGCGGGAGTGGATCGTCCAACGCAGATTGTCCGTGCGAAATTGCATATCATCCGAGCGGGCGACTGCCCACCAACCAGCCGTGATAGCAAGGCCGATCAGGGCGGCCCCGGCTAAACCCCCAGTCACCAGATATGGTCGCAGCCTGGGTAATTCAGGAACAACATTCACCTCTCCATTGCTTATCACCAGAAGGATCCCCAAAGCGATATAAGCAACCAGGAGGGATGAACCCCCATATGAAACAAACGGGAGGGTGACTCCGGTAAGGGGCAGCATGCGTAGATTTCCACCGATAATCAGAATCGATTGGAGACCGAAATACATGCCAAGTCCGGATGCAAGGAAACGGTGGAAATTGTTTCCGGCGCGCATACCGATAGATAGTGTGCGGAAAACAAATATGCCAATTAATAAAAGAAGGGCAACCAGGCCTGTTAACCCTGTTTCTTCACCAATGCTTGCGGCGATGAAATCGGAATGCGATACGGGCACCAACCCCGGGCTGCCCAGACCTGGTCCAGTGCCAAAAATTCTACCTGTGGCTACAGCAAGGAAAGATTGAACCAGCTGGTAGGAGTTCCCTGCTGGATCCAGCCAGGGATTAATCCAGGCATCGACGCGCACCTTGATTACGGGAAATACGGAATATCCGATGATCCCGGCAATAACCATCAACCCGGTGCTAATGATTAGTACCCGCTTGCGGCCTGATGCCAGATAAACGATTACCGTATAAATGGCGATAATCAAGATTGCAGTTCCAAGGTCGCGCTGTGCTACCAGTAGAATTGTGGCTGCTCCAGCCATAATTAAGGTGGGAGCCAGCAGTTGGCCCAGGCTAAGCGTTATGTACAGCTGACCGGCCAGGTAAGCAGCAAGATAAATGATCAACAGGAGCTTTAAAGGTTCAGACGGTTGAAGGTAAATTCCACAACACCCAAGCCACAACCGCGGTCCGTCGCCCCCCGGGTAGCGGCCAAAGAGGAAGGTCAAGGCGGTCAGAAGCAGACCCAGAAACAACCAAATGTATTTATAACGTTTTAGCAGCTCGACACTTTTTGGAAAACGGGCGATAAGAAATACGACCAAAATACCGAGGATGAGCCATAAGGTTTGCCGCATCCCGAAATTTGGATCCAGGCGCCAGATGGTTAACAATCCCCAGCCGGTCAGTAACCCGGCAATAGGCAGGATATACGGATCACGGTCTGGCAGCAGGGTTTTTATTTGGCGGTGCAGCAATGTGAATCCGGCCAGCCAGCCTGCAAATCCGATCCAGTGCTGCCATCGATAGGAGACAGCCCAGGTATGTGCCCTTACTGCTGGAGACAATGTCAGGACCACCGAGTACAGGAATAGGAATATCCCCGCCAGCATGAATAACCGGCGTTGAAATTGTTCAGGTTCCGATCTTGAAAGTGGGATTTGAAAGCTCACGCGGTGATGTATTTCTCGAGCAGTAAGCCTAGTTTTGCCCGGGTTTCTGGCTTCATATGCACCGGGTCGGTAATGACTGCATTCGCCAGTGCGGATGTGCAGCTGCAACCAGCTTTTTCAGGCAGAGCTTTCATCAAGTTGATGATGATTTCGTTGGCCTTTTGGGTGTTGCTGCCAAGGGTTCTCACAACCATGTCGACACTGACCGGTTCTTCAGTAATATGCCAGACATCGTAATCTGTGATATGCGCAAGAGTGGCATAACTTAATTCGGCTTCTCTTGCTAAAAATGCCTCCGGACAGGTGGTCATACCAATGATCGAAATGCCCCAGGCACGGAAGAGATTGGACTCGCCGCGTGTTGAAAAACGCGGTCCCTCGATGGAGATATAAACCCCGCCTTTATGGACTACTGCGCCGCTTTTTTCAGCAGTCTGAACCAGCAGGTTGGACAACTCTTTGCAGAATGGCTCTGCCACACCCACGTGGGCTACCAGGCCATCACCGAAGAAAGTCTGCTCGCGTTTGCGAGTGAAATCTACCAATTGGTCCGGGACAACCATTTCACCTGGCTGAAAGTCGTGCCGTAAAGAGCCGCAGGCACTGATCCCCACCACAAACTGAACCCCGAGCGACTTAAGCGCATAAATATTGGCGCGGTAGTTGACCTCTCCAGGCATGATAAAGTGGCCTATTCCGTGACGTACAAGAAATGCCACCCTCCGGTTTTCAAGCCTGCCAATGAGAATCGGTGAACTGGGCTTCCCAAAGGGGGTGTCCACATCAACGATCTGTGCATCTTCCAGACCGGAAATGTTATGAAAACCGGACCCGCCAATTACGCCTAGAATAGGATTTTCTTCCATGGTGTCTCCTGTTTGGAGTTAATAATGGTGAATTTTGTGGATGAATCGACCTGATTTACTCTTTGGCAGCGATATCCACGCGCATAACAGTTTGACCGACGCGGATCTCATCTCCTGAAACCAGCACGGTCATGGTGATTACGGGTTCTTCATTCAGGAAAGTTCCATTGGTGGATTTCAAGTCCTCCACCCACCACTGGTTGTGCCGATATGCCAGCCGTGCGTGCCGGGCCGAGACGGTCTCATCCACAATTGGCATGCTTGTATTTTGATCGCGGCCAATGAAGATCTCGGATTTATAGAAACTGGATGGTTCAAATTCATCCATTCCGATGCGGGTCAGGGTAATTTTGGGGGCTTTTTGTGACGCCAATACCTGAGTTTGGACGCGCAAGTCTCTCCACAGGGTGTATAACGCCCAACCCAGGAATGCGTAAAGAGCCGCAGCCAGAAAAATACGAATGATCAGAACTATGATGCCGCTCATGCCGATTCCTCATCGTGACCAGAGAGCTGCGCGGGGGATGTCCCACCTCCGCGAGATTCCCGGGGGGATTCCTCAGCAAAAATCAAGTTTACCCCGGCTAGCGTAATGACATCGCCAGGGATTAGAGAATGGGTCGTGATTCGGTTTCCATTTACAAAAGTTCCGCCAGTTGAGTTGAGGTCAAAAAGGATACACTCGTCGTGGATGATCCGGATCTGAGCGTGGTCACGGGATATTCGCGGGTCGGGCAGGACCAGATCGTTAAGTTCGCGGCGACCGATGTTGGTGACCGTGGATTTGAGATGGAAAATCTGGCTGCTATCCAGGATCAAGTAGGGTCTGGCGGGCAGGGCAGCTGCGGGGATTTCAATCGGGTCTGCCTCGGGCGTAACCACTGCGGTTGAGCTGACATTGACTTCCTGGAATGAAAGCACCACCCGGACGTCTTTTTTGGTAAGCTCCGCCAAAGGAATAAAACGCACCTCGGGCTCATGCACAAAACTACGGCTTCTTCCTTTTGCGGTTTCGAGAATTACTCTTGCAAGCCAATCCTGCCACTCGGAGTGATCTTCCCATGCGCTGCAGTTCTCTGGATGCATGAAAAAGTTGAACTGATCAGGCAGCGGTTCAACGGACCCTGGATCTAGATCCAATTGAGAACGCAGCTCGGAGGTGATCGGGCCAGCCAATCGCGGTTGGCCGTTTCGCCAGGGAAGCCGATTCAGAGTGTTTTCAATGAATGCCTGCAGTTGATTTTCGATCCGGTCGAATTGAGAACTCATATCATATAATTATAAAGGGATATCAAAGGAAATTGGCATGGCTTCAGGTTTTAAGGAAATTCGCCACACCGCAGACTGGGCACTGCTTGTCTGGGCCCCAAACCTGGAAGGATTATTTTGCCAGGCAGCCACCGGCATGAACTGGTTGATGGGCGTCGAACTATCCCCAGAGAGCCGTGTCACAAGAGAGATAAGCTTATCGGCATTCGATGCAGAAAGCTTGATAGTAGCCTTTTTGAATGAAATTCTATTCATAATGGAAACGGACTCGATCGGATTTGATCAGTTCGCTTTGACGATTGGCCAAAACACCCTCAGCGGTCAATTAATTGGCGCAGCACTCACCGGATATCAAAAGGCAGTAAAAGCCGTCACATACAACGGCCTAGAAATTACTAATAATAGGCGTGGTCTGGAGACGACCATCGTGTTTGATGTATGACTGCTCATAATTGATTTAATACCTGCGTAAAGGAGTTGGCAGTATGGTCCGCCTGCAGGATATTCGAAAAGTAACAGATTTTGAATGGGAGATTCCGCGCAGCTTCCGGACGGATATGCGCGTAGCCATTCGGTTGTTTGTATCAAAGGAATTGCTCGAGGCGTCTCTGGATGATAAATCCCTGGATCAGGCAGTTAATGCCGCCACACTGCCGGGGGTAGTTCAGCCGGTGGTTGTTATGCCCGATATGCATCAGGGGTACGGCTTTCCAATCGGCGGAGTAGCTGCGACGCGGCTTCCGGATGGGGTTATATCACCGGGTGCCATCGGTTATGACATTAACTGCGGGGTGCGTTTGCTGGGGTCTGCCATAGAATTGGAATCTGTAAGAAGCAATCTGCCCGACTTGGCGAATGCCCTGAACCGGCTGTGTCCCAGCGGGGTGGGGACCACAGGTGCCTACCGCTTGCAGGAGAGGGATTTGGACCAGGTATGCCGCCTTGGCGCGCACTGGGCCTTGAAAAAAGGTTGGGCAACTGATGAAGACCTGCTGCGTACAGAGGAAGGCGGCTGCCTGGAGGCAGCAGACCCTGGAAAGGTAAGCCAGCGGGCAAAGCAGCGCGGGTTAAACCAACTGGGTACCCTGGGGGCAGGGAACCACTTCATAGAAGTGGATGTGGTCGACCAGATTTATGACAGCAACGCAGCACAGTCCATGGGGCTGCGGCAAGGCATGCTTGCCTTACAAATTCATTGCGGGTCGCGCGGCTTTGGTCACCAGATCTGCACCGATTATGTGCAGCAATTCCAGAGTGTCGTCCAGCGCTACGGGATTAAACTTCCAGATCGCGAACTCGTGTGTGCCCCGTTAGACAGTCCGGAGGGCAAGGATTATTTGGCGGCAATGCGTTCGGCTGCGAACTATGCGTTCTGTAACCGTCAGTTACTGGCAAATGCCGCACGTCAGGCATTTGAAGAAACACTTTCAGGCAGGGTAAAAAAGTGGCAGCTTCACCAGGTTTATGATATTGCCCACAATATGGGGAAAATCGAAATGCATACTGTGGAAGGCAAAAGGATTAAGGTGTGCGTGCATCGTAAAGGCGCCACCCGCGCGTTCGGTCCAGGCGCCTCAGAGTTGCCAGAAGTTTACCGGTCGATCGGGCAGCCTGTTTTGGTCCCTGGCAGCATGGGAACGGCATCCTGGGTGTTGGTTGGCACCGAATTGAGTATGCAGCGCTCCTGGGGTTCGACCTGTCACGGTGCGGGGCGTGTGATGAGCCGCAGTCAGGCTAAACGCGAAATCAGGGGAGACCGCCTGCGGAGCGAGCTTGAACGGAGCGGGATCCAGGTACGGGCTGGCTCTCTGCCGGGGTTGGCGGAAGAAGCCCCCGATGCCTACAAAGATGTGGATCTGGTTGTCGAAACTGTGCATGCAGCCGGTATAGCACGAAAAGTCGCACGTCTGCTGCCGGTTGTGGTCATCAAGGGATGAAAAATAACCGGCGCAGGTGACTGCGCCGGTTTGAATTGCGATGAGTTTGAGTTTTAGCGCTCCATACTGACAACCTGGCTGTCCCAGCGGTGCCAGTCTCCAAATCGTTCTTCCAGAATGCGTCGACCTTCTCCCGGGCAGGGGATTCCAACCAGTTCAAGGTCGGCATCCACCATGATTTTGACAAGCTCATGGAAGTGCACCTTGGGCTGCCAGTTCAGAATTGCTTTCGCACGGGAGGCATCCGCCATAAGGTAATCCACCTCGGTCGGACGGAAGTAGCGTGGATCGATCTTAACGTAATTTTCCCACTTTAAACCTACATAATCAAAAGCCTCGTCCAGGAATTCGCGCACTGAATGGGCTTCACCGGTGCCAATAACATAGTCCTCGGGCTTATCCTGCTGCAGAATCGACCACATGGCTTCCACATATTCCGGAGCGTATCCCCAGTCGCGTTTGGCGTCCAGGTTTCCGAGGTAGAGGTGCTGCTGTTTTCCGGCCTTGATGGCTGCTAATGCACGTGTAATCTTGCGGGTTACAAATGTCTCTCCACGACGAGGCGATTCATGGTTGAAAAGGATGCCGTTACAGCCAAATATCCCGTAACCTTCGCGGTAATTCCGTGTAAGCCAGTACGCATATAATTTGGCGGCGGCATAAGGCGACCTGGGTTGAAAAACTGTGTCCTCATTCTGCGGCGGAATTGCAGACCCGTACATCTCGCTTGAGGAGGCCTGGTAAAAGCGTTCGTCGAATCCACTTTTTCGGATAGATTCCAGGATGCGGATAGTTCCCAGACCTGTGACATCGCCCGTATATTCTGGCATGTCAAACGAGACACGCACATGGCTCTGGGCAGCGAGATGATAGACCTCATCCGGGCGAACATTATAGATAATATTGGAGATGGTTTCTGCAACGGCAACATCCCCATAATGCAGGTGAAGTTTTACTTCGCCGCCATTGGGGTGCGGGTCATGGTACAGATGGTCGATGCGGCGGGTGTTGAAGGTGCTGGCGCGGCGGATGATGCCGTGTACTTCGTAGCCTTTATGCAGAAGCAGTTCTGCCAGGTACGAACCGTCTTGACCGGTAATCCCGGTGATTAAGGCTTTTTTCAAAATAATCCTCCCTCGAAGGGGTAATCGTCAAGGTACAGGCAGTTCCGCTGCCCAGGTTGGAAGTATAAAGGCAGAAAGCTGAACTGTCAATTAAGCAGCCGCTTCCTCAATGGTAATGGACAAAAGCTGAGCAAGGCAAAAAATACAGGGGCGTCCATTTGGACGCCCCTGTTTTTTTAGTCCGGCGAAGTTTTACACTTCAGCCGGTTGCTCTTCTTTTTTTGCCGTTTCGGCTTTACGAAACACAGGCTGTTTATTCTCGACATCCAAATCGACGATTACCGTGTCGCCCTTATCAAACTGACCTGCCAGGACACTGATTGATAACGGACTTTCGATATGCTTTTGCAGCGCACGCCGCAGCGGACGGGCTCCAAAGGAGGGATCAAACCCGACTTCAGCCAGCCATTCGCGTGCCGCATCGGTGATTTCAACATCCAAACCGTGCTCCATAAGCCGTTCGCGTACTTCCTTCATCTGGAGGTCGACGATTTTGTACATCTGCTCGATCGCCAGCGGCGAGAACATGATAATTTCGTCGATACGGTTGAGGAATTCAGGGCGGAAGGTCGTCTTCAGCGCTTTTTGTATTTTTTCATGCTGGGCGCGGGCTTCATCGTTACCTGCATCCTGCAGGAAGCCCAGGGTGCCGCCCTGGCGGACGAATTCGGTCCCCAGGTTGCTGGTCATGATCAATACAGTATTCCGGAAATCCACGACTTGTCCCTGACCGTCCGTAAGGCGTCCGTCGTCAAGGATTTGCAGTAAGGCATTCCAGACTTCTGGATGAGCCTTTTCGATCTCATCGAAGAGGATCACCCGGTACGGACGCCTCCGAACGGCCTCGGTCAATTGACCGCCTTCTTCGTAGCCGACATACCCTGGAGGGGCACCAAACAGGCGTGAGACTGTGTGCTGCTCGCGGTATTCACTCATGTCCAGGCGAACCATAGCTTCCTCATCGCCGAACATGAACTCAGCCAGTGCCTTGGCCAGTTCAGTTTTTCCAACACCCGAGGGGCCGATGAAGATAAACGAGCCAATCGGGCGGCGTGGATCTTTCAAGCCAGCCCGGGCGCGGCGAATGGCGTCTGAAATGGCTTTGATAGCCTCTTCCTGGCCAATGACGCGTTCAGTCAACCGTTCTTCCATATGCAACAGGCGTTCAGCCTCAGATTCCATCATCTGACTTACAGGGATACCCGTCCATTGAGCCACAACTTGAGCGATGTCGTTCACATCGACCACTTCATCCAGTTTATGTTCGGTTTCCCATTTGTCGCGCGCGGTGTTGAAATCTTCTTCCATACGCAGGCGTTCCGCTTTTTTCCGGGCAGCACGTTCATAATCGCGCTCAACGCCTGCCAGTTCTTCCTCCGCCATCAACCTGTCCAACTCGGTTTTCATTTGTTTCAGGTCGGGCGGCAGGGAGTATAAGGCGACGCGCAATTTTGCAGCTGCTTCATCCATCAGGTCGATGGCTTTGTCTGGCAGGCGCCGATCAGGAACGTACTTATCTGAAAGCCTGGCAGCTGCGGTTAGGGCTTCATCCGAGAAACGAACTTTGTGATGGGCTTCATAGCGGTCGCGTAATCCGTGAAGCATCTTAATCGTGTCGCTTATATTTGGTTCTTCAACATACACTGGCGCAAAACGGCGTTCAAGCGCAGAATCCTTTTCAATATGTTTGTGGAACTCGTCCAGCGTGGTCGCGCCGATGCATTGCAGTTCGCCGCGAGCCAATGCTGGTTTGAGCATATTTGACGCGTCCATGGCGCCTTGAGCTGCACCAGCTCCAACGACGGTATGCAGTTCGTCGATGAATAAGATGATCTCGCCTTCCGAGCGCTGGACCTCCTCGATGGCGGCTTTGAGACGTTCCTCGAACTCACCGCGGAAGCGGCTGCCAGCGATCATTGCGCCGAGATCCAGTGAAGTAACCCGTTTACCAATTAAAATTTCTGGGACATCATTCGAAGCGATTTTCTGGGCAAGTCCTTCGACGATCGCGGTTTTACCAACACCTGCCTCACCAATCAGAACGGGGTTGTTTTTAGTGCGTCGGGAAAGCACCTGCATGACCCGCAATATTTCGTTGTCCCGTCCGATTACCGGGTCGAGTTTTCCTTCGCGGGCTAATTGTGTCAGGTCGCGCGAATATTTCTCGAGCGTGCGGTAGCGTGTCTCCGCACCAGGGTCCGTGACACGCTGTCCACCGCGAAGCTGCATAATCGCATCCAGGACCCGTTCACGGGTGATCCCTGCGCCCTCTAAAAGGCGCGCAGCCGGGGTGTTGCGTTCGCCGAGGATAGCCAGGAACAGATGCTCAGTGGAAATGTACTCATCCTTTAATTTACTGGCTTCTTCGTTGGCAAGATCAACAATCCGTTTAACCCGCGGGGTAATGAAGATCTGCCCGGCGCCGCCGCCAAAAATGCTGGCTTTTGGGCTGGTGCGCAGAATGTAATCCAGCCTTTCTGCAAGGGTCGCTGGATCTACTTTTAATATCTCAAGTATTTGTGGAATGACGCCCTGGGGCTGTTCAATCAGTGCCAGCAAAATATGCTCGCTGTCTATCTGATTATGCCCATACCGTTGAATAATTTCAGCAGCGCGTTGGGCTGCTTCCTGGGCGCGTTCCGTAAAACGGTCAAATCGCATCATAAGGGTTTTGTCCTTGGTCCATATTTTAAAACTGCCGATTAGAGAGATTATAGCATCGGCAGATTAACAAAAACCATGTGAAATATAAGAGGAGTGTAAGCGTTCGTTCCTGTGGATGGTTTATGATAATGTTTAAGACTGCAAGTTTGATGCCGGGGCAGTGTAGACTGGCTTGCCCTCGACAATGGTCATTACCACCTGCATTTCATCATCCAGAAGCACCAAATCAGCATCATGCCCAACCTCCAGGACGCCTTTTTGATGCGCTATCCCAACCGCCCGTGCGGGCGTAAGACTGACAACGGGCCAGATTTCTGTGAGCGGCTTTTTCACATTATTGAGGAAATTACGCAAAGCCTGGTCAAGGCTCAGGCAGGACCCGGCCAGAGTGCCATCTGCAAGGTGGACCCGATCCTGTTCAAGAAAAACCGAACGGTCACCCAGGGGGTATTCTCCATCCGGAAGGCCGGTTACGCGGATGCTGTCCGATATCAGCATCATGCCGTACGGTCCTTTTGCCTGATACAGGATTTTCTGTACTGCCGGGTGAACGTGGATATTATCTGCAATTAGCTCGCACCGCAGTTCAGGCATGGTCAGAGCGGCCCCGATTACCCCTGGATTTCGGTGGTGCAGGGTTCCCATTGCGTTAAAGCAGTGTGAAATATGGCGCAGTCCGTGACTGACTGCAGCTTGCATTTCTTCAAATGTTGCTGCGGTATGCCCTGCGGAAACCGCAATCCCTCGACTAGTACATTCATCTACCAACCAAAGGTTTGCCGGATTTTCTGGAGCCAGAACAACCACCTTAATCATTTCGGATTCGAGCAGCTTTAGAATAGTTTCATGGTCAGCGGCTGAACGAATCTGACTGGCGGCCTGGGCGCCAGCCCGGTTCGGGTTGAGATATGGGCCTTCCAGATAGGCACCGAGCAGGTTGGCGCCATTGATCGTGCTGCCATAAGCATCGCTGACCGCCTGGAGCGCTTTTTCAAGTTCGTTGTCGGTGGCGGCCCAGGTAGCGGCCAAAAAAGAAGTTACCCCATGGCTCGGGAGAGAGCGGGCAATCGTCCGGATTGACTCCACACTCCCGTCCATTGTGTCACAACCAAGCGCGCCGTGTATGTGTACGTCAATAAACCCTGGCAGCAGGTTTTTCCCGCTTGCGTCCATGATGGTCACATCCGGGGTCAAATAGGTTTCTGGAGGGTCGCCAGCACCCAGACTGGCAATCGTGCGGCCTTCGGTTAACAACCAGCCTGGGTCCATCAGACCTGTTGGACTAAAAACTCGTGCATTTTGAAATAGGATACGCTGGTTCATAGCCTTCCCTCTGCTTGTCAATATGTCTATTTGATTGTAGCATTTTGGAAATGTTTTGGGCGGGTTCCCGGCGAATTAGGCTCAATTAGAAAATTTTCATCGGGAAGGACCTTATTAGAAATCTGCGCTCAAATCAGTGTAAAATACGCTTAATGAATGGACCCTATCATTTTTATGCGGCAAATATCCGCCCGCTTCAACAACGTAAGGAGCTTGCTGCAGTTGCGGATCTGGTTGAAATGTGTTTTGCCGATACCATGGATCCGGACGGCCGCGACTATATCAAACATCTGCGGTGGCTGGCTCGAAGCTACAGCAATTGGGGACCGAACCCCTTTGAAAGGCTGCAGCTTCCCGTCCAGGGGTTTCTGTGGGAGGAGGATGGTTCAATTGTTGGTAACCTGACGCTCATCCCCTTCAGAAACCTAGGCAGGAAATATTTCCTGATAGCCAACGTTGCCACCCATCCCAATTACCGGCGGCGTGGAATTGCACGGAAATTGACGCTTACAGCTCTGGATTATGCCCGCACGCACGGAGCATCTTCTGCCTGGCTGCATGTGCGCGATGACAATTCGGCAGCCCAGGCCTTATATGTCGATCTTGGGTTCGAGGAACGGTTGAGGCGCACCCTTTGGCAATGTGATACGTATATAGACAAGATGAAAATGATCCCATCCAATGGGGTATCCGTCGGAAAACGCTATGCACGGGATTGGCCTCAACAGTCCGCCTGGCTAGACAGGGTTTATCCGGCAGAAGTTTCCTGGAACCTGCCTATAAATAAAAGCCGTTTTGAGCCTGGTTTCCTTAAATCGATGCAAATGTTGCTTTCTGGCGAGCAGGTCCTCCACCTGGCAGCTCGCAGCCATGGTGAATTAATCGGTCTGGTGACCTGGGAACCTTCTAAAATGTATGCGGATATGTTGTGGCTGGCCGCCAGTCCGGACGCCGAGGACGTCGCGGTACAGGCCCTCATGAAAGGTGCACAGCAGGTAATGCGTCATAAAAGACCTCTAATGGTCAACTATCCGGCAAATTCTGCGCAGACTGCGTTTATTGAAAGCGGATTCACCCCACATCTGACTTTGATCTGGATGGAAGCAAAATTTACCAACTTGGAAGGAGAACTGTCATGAAGTTTATAGTCCGTCTATTAACCAATGCTGTTGGTCTCTACCTGGCAGTATATTTACTCAAGGGGACTTATATTTTCCCCAATTCGGAAGCCTGGACCAGCTACCTTTGGCTGGCGTTGATATTCGGCCTGGTGAATGCGATTATCCGCCCGCTGCTGATGGTCGTCAGTTGTCCGCTTTTGATCCTGACTCTTGGACTGGGGACTCTGCTGATCAATACCCTTATGTTCTGGCTGGCAGGCGTAATCGGCACCCAGTTTGGCGTCGGCTTTGAAGTGAGCGGTTTCATGGGGGCTTTCCTTGGCGCGCTGATTGTCAGCATTGTCAGTTTCTTCCTCAGCCTGTTCTTCAAAGAACGGTAATAACCGGTTGAATCCTTCAGAAATAAGAAAACGAGGGCAGGCCAAATCGGCCTGCCCTCGTTTTTAATGATGAATTTGTTATTCGATGGGCGTTGTAAAGCGCAGAAGCAGATTATTGCCGGCGTCGCTGACCCAAATATGTCCATCCGCATCTGCTTCAATGCCGGAAGGCAAGCCAAACCCGTCAGAACTCGGGCTGTAGTCGCCCCAGCCGCGAATAAATTCACCCTCCGAAGTAAACTCGAGGATGCGATAGCCTTCAGGGTCAGTAATAAACACATTGTCCTGTTGGTCGATGGCTATGTAAGGCTTATTTTCGAGCGAGGAGCCGAACCAGGCGGTCACATCCCAGTAGCGCACCAGTGCGGCTTCCAGGGTGTTTTCGTCCAGTGCAAAGACCTGCACGCGCTGGTTCCAGGTATCGGTGATAAATATTTCATCCTGCGAGTTGATGGCAATACCGACCTGCTCGTCAAATTGG
>CAYPJS010000052.1:0-48190 GCA_964411135.1 uncultured Anaerolinea sp. | reverse complement strand
TTTTTGAGCCTCTTATGGCAGCAGATGGAGCACTTGCCGGAAGTGTAGGCCAATTTTTGGGAGTTGGCCCTGGGCGGGGGATCGGGCTGCTGTTCATCCTTCTCGGCACACTAAGCTTATTGATCACTGCGATATTTTCGATGTACCGGAAAACCCGGCAGGTTGAACTCGAGCTGCCAGATGCGATAGGCGCTCAACCAGCACCCACTGCATAAAAAAAAGGCCGGCGATAAGCCGGCCTTTCCATTGCGAATTGCCCCTCGGGGATCGGAGCGTGAACTATTCGCAATTCCAGATGGCAATTAGACGTTGTAAGGCACTTCCAGAATCACGAGCCCTTTTTTGAACAACAATGCAAACCGCAGCATCAGCGCGGTCTGGTTATGCAGCAGGTTTTCCCACCAATGCTGGGTCACAAATTGGGGAACCACGATGGTCATAACTTCAGTCGGCTGCCGGTTCACCAGGAGTGTTTCGATAAATGCCATCACGGGTTCGATGAAGAGCCGGTACGGCGATTCGAGGATAACCAACCGGGTACCCTCACCGTAGAGATTCCATTTTTCGCGCACCTTCTGGGATTCCTGTGGATCCACTTCAACATGGACAGCCGTAACGTCCGGGGACAATGAACGGGCATAAGCCAGTGCAGCTAAAGTGCCGCGGTGCACGCCAGCAATCAACAGAACAACCCGGTGCCGTGAAATATGGAGGTTGGATTGGTAGTCGTCCAGCGAAAGTTTACTTGCAAGTTTGGCGTAATGGTGATGAATACTCAGAAATGTACTTACCAATATTGGAATAATTATGATGATGATCCAGGCACCATCCTGGAACTTGGTAACCGCAAACACAATCATCACGATGAATGTACACACAGCCCCGAAACCATTTATGACCATTTTTAACTTCCAGTTCGGGTCATATTTGATTACGGATCCCTTCTCGACAATTTCCTGGTCGCTGCTTAACCGCCCGCTTTTCAACCAGCGGTGTGCCATGCCGGTTTGCGAAAGCGTAAAGGAAAGAAAAACTCCGATCGCATACAGGGGTATCAAGCGGCTTACACTAGCCTGGAATAAAACGATGAGGAGAGATGCCACAATTGCCAGGGCAACAATACCGCGAGAATAGACCAGGCGGCTGCCGCGAAAAGTAAACTGCCGGGGCAAAAAACCGTCAGCTGCGGTGATGGCGCTGAGCCTTGGAAAATCTGCAAAGGCTGTATTGGCTGCCATGATCAGGATGACTGCGGTGCCAGCAATAATCGCGAGATAGAGGATGCCCTCACCGCCGTAGATCGTGCGTGCCATCTGTGAAATGACCGTCTCGGCCTCTGACGGAATCGCCTTAATCTGGCTTGAGAGAAATGAAACCCCCAGGAACAAGGTCGCCAGGATGCTGGACATCCAGATCAGGGTTATACCCGCGTTCTTGCTGCGCGGCTCTTTAAAGGCTGTAATACCGTTGGATATGGCTTCAATACCCGTCAGCGCGGAAGTTCCATTTGAGAAGGCATGCAGCAGCAGGAAAGGTGTTATGGTTGCCAACGCCCCTTCGATTGAAATTTCTGGCGGGTTGACCACAGTGCCGAGTGAACCGGCAATATATCGGTAGAAACCCAAACCTACCGTCAGGAACATGGTGATGACGAAGAAATAGGTAGGTATGGCGAAGGTTGTCCCTGATTCTTTCACACCCCTTAAATTTATAATCATGATGAACATGACCAGTCCCACGGCAATTTCCACCCGGAACGCATATAAATTGGGGAATGCAGAGGTGATCTGAGCTACACCCGAGGAAATCGATACGGCTACCGTCAAGATGTAATCGGTTAGTAAGGCGGCGGCTGCCGTTTGAGCTGGAATTTCGCCCAGGTTATCCCGCGAGACGATATAGGCACCGCCGCCGCCGGGATAAGCATGGACCGTTTGCTGGTACGAAATTGATACGATTGCCATCAACAAAACGATAGCAATTGCTACCGGAAAGACATATCCCATCGCTCCGCTGCCGGCGATGGCAAGCACCATCATGATTTCCTGGGTGGCATAGGCGGTGGAAGATAGTGCGTCGGAGGCAAAGACTGCCAGACCGACGGCCTTGCCGATGGTCTGGTGCGGCGCATCGGCGGTTTGCAGCGGGCGGCCAATCAGCCACTGATGAACCCCCTTTTTTGGCTCCAGGTTAATGCCCTGCTCAATTACAGTTGTACCAAGATCGGAATCTAAACGCATGATTTATTTACACCTGATATGTTTATGCTTTTTATAATGAAAGCAAAGTTAATCTTCAGCGGCTGTTGATGCGCGACCAAACCCACACTGCGCCAAACTCAAAGCCAAGGATGATGAAAAGCACCAGTTTGCTGGCCAGGCCCGGAATGAAAGCACCTGCCTGCACTTCAAGGTAGGTAAACCCTGCCAGAATCAGGGCAGCGCCGATCCAGAAGACGATTGCATGCAGCCAACCCGCCAGGACCGCCTGCTGCGGATGGTAGTACCCGTCTACGGTGATGACCTGCTGGGTAGTTGTCCGGGTCAGGAACTCCGCCAATGGGATGGATTTCATAAAGCCTTGCTTGACCTGCTGTTCGATGTGACAAACGATCACATCATCCGGCCGGGCAAGATCCTGCAGCTTTCTGAACCAGCGCCCCGCAGGCACCTGTACGGATGCTGTCCGGACCACATTCGATTCGGTCACTGCTTTCATGGTTGCCAATCCGCGGGAGACGGTAAGATAGTTTTCCGGGACGTCCAAAATGGTCAGGTACAAAACGTCTTTATCGCTCCTGGCAGCCATCCAGTGAATCCGCTGCGCGAAATCGCCATCGCCTGCCATGGATTCGGGCAGCAGCACAATCAAACGCGGCTTTAAATTTATGTTCGAATGGTTGGTCATACACACTCCTTTCAAAACAAGGAGAGTGTAAACATTAGGTATAAATTCAATACAAAGAAGAAGGAAAAGTTATAAAGAAATAATAAAGACTTATTCGCCGGCTCTGAAGCGGTATCCAACCCCTGGCTCAGTCAAGATATGCTGAGGCTCGTCAGGGTTTTCCTCAAGCTTTTTTCGCAGTTGACCGATGTACACCCGCAGGTACTCTACATGGTCGGAATCCTCGAACCCCCATACCTGTGTCAGGATCGCCTGATGGGTCAAAACGCGATCGGCATGAGCTGCCAGATACGCCAGCAACTTGAATTCGGTGGCGGTGAGGTGGATCTCCTCCTCTTTGTACTGTACCAGGTGGCGTACCAGGTCGACTGTCAGGTGCCCGGCTTTGATGATACTCTGCTTGTTGCCCAGCGCCTGTGCGGAATGCCGCAGTGCCACACGGATGCGCGCCAGCAGCTCTTCGATGCCGAAAGGTTTGGTCAAATAATCGTCAGCGCCACTGTCCAGGGCAGCAACTTTTTCCTTTTCGCTGTCGCGCACCGATAGCACGATAATCGGTACGCGTGACCACTCCCGGATGGAACGGCATACCTCAAGCCCATCCATATCGGGCAGGGCCAGGTCAAGGATAATCAGATCGGGAGGCTGGGCGACTGCCAGCGCGATTCCCTGCTCCCCGGTGATGGCAGATTGGATGCGGAAATGGTTGGCTGTCAGGATGGTCTTTAATGCGCGCAGGATTTGCGGTTCGTCGTCGATTAATAGGATATTGGGATCTTTATCCATTATCAGCCTCGTGTGGAGAATCAGGCAGGGCACCGTCAAGCGTCAGCGGCAGCGTGAAATGGATCACGAAGGCAGCGGGCTCGTTTTGCGCCCAGATCTTTCCCCCATGCGCCTCAATCAGCCCTTTACAAATTGACAGCCCGAGCCCGGTGCCGGTGATGCGGTCCACTTCGGTGATGCGGTGGAATTTTTCAAAAATCCGATTTAAGTGCTCCTCCGGTACTGCCGGACTTTGATTGGAAACACTGACATGCAGCGTGTCGCCGTCGGCCCTTGCCTGAATGCCGATGGGTGTGTGATGTTGGGTGTATTTGATGCTGTTGCTCAACAGATTGGTGAAGACTTGTTCCATCATAATGTAATCCGTAGGCACCAGGGGCAGGTCGCCTGGGAGGTCGACTACCATCTCATGGTTCTGCAGTTGCAAACGCATCTTGTGGAGTACCCCCCAGGCAATTTCGGAAATGGCGTTCCATTTTCGGTTGGGTTTGAGTGCGCCCGACTCGATGCGCGACATATCCAGCAGGTTGCCGACCAGGAGATTGAGGTGGTCGGTTTCTTCCTCAATCGTGGCTAATAGGTCTTCGCGGGCGGTTTCGTCCCAATCGACAGTGCGGCTGCGCAGGCTGGAAACCGAGGCCTTGATGGCTGCCAGCGGAGTACGAAAGTCGTGTGAGACAGAGCTGAGCAGCGAAGACTTGAGTTTATCGCTTTCTTCCAACAGGCGGGAACGCTTTTCCCCGCGTGCCAGACGAATACGCTCTATTGCCAGAGCACCCTGGTTGGCAAAGGCTTCCAGCAGCCGCTGTTCCTGTGGTGACAGGCTGGGCTCTGGCAGCCAGAGGTTAAGCACGCCTTCGCGTCCGCGGGCGGTCTCCAGCAAGAAGCGGCTCGATGCGGCAGTGGTTGTTTGCGGATTCCCGGCAGCGGCACTCATGGCAGGTTCGCCCGCTTTTTCGGTGGTGGTAACCTCTACACGTTCACAATTGAATGCCTCGAGCGTATTGTCTGCCAGGCTCTGCGCAATTTCCTGCACGTCCTGCAGCCTGGCCAGTGCGGAAATCAATTCGTACATGCGCGTGGCTTCCCACTCGCGGCTGCGCGCCAGACGTTCCCCAGCGCGCGCCTGACCAATCAATTGCGCGAGCACCACTGCCACAATCAGGAAAATAATTAATAAGATCAGGTCCTGTGCAGCATGTACTTGAAAGGTGTAATACGGAACAAGGAAATAATAGTTAAAAGTCAGGAAGGCTAAAAGGGCGGTCAGCACGCCAATTGCCAAACCCCAAAGCACCGTGCTGAGCATAACCGCGAGCAGGTAGATTAGCACTACAACCTGGTTGGCCAGCTGCAAGCGGATGCCCTGCAGGATGAGGGTCACCGCTGCGATGGTTAGCGGCGAGGCCAGCAACCTCAGGATAACGGAAACATATTTATTGCGTAGAAAACGGGAAAATGCGGTCATGGCTGTCCATTCATTTTAATCCCAGTGGACCGGAATGGAGGTTTTGAAGCCGGCCTTTCCTTGACCAAACCCTGTTTGTAGGCTAAAATCACGGCAATTAAGGCGACGTGGCCAAGTGGCAAGGCAAGGGTCTGCAAAACCCTGATCACGGGTTCAAATCCCGTCGTCGCCTCTTTTTTTATGCCAAGTGTCACACTCATACGGGTGCACGAGGCAAGGGTCTGCAAAACCCTGATCACGGGTTCAAATCCCGTCGTCGCCTCTATTTTGATAAAACGCCGTAAGGCGAATTATTGGATCACGGGTTTCCCCATCGAGGGGACGGTGCAAATCCCGTCGTCGCCTCTATTTTGATAAAACGCCGTAAGGCGAATTTTTGGATCACGGGTTTCCCCATCGAGGGGACTGTGCAAATCCCGTCGTGGCCGATCCATCCATAAATGTCATTCTGAGCCTGAGCACAGCGAAGGTGAAGAATCTTCCTTAGCAGGATCGAGATCAGGTCCTTTGCTTCGCACAGGAAAACAGCGGAACGCGGTGCTACAATTGAATCATGCCCACCCGACCACCCACCCGGCCAGGACGCGCCGCCCAGGCCGCCTACATCCTGCAAAACTATGTCCTGGCACACCAGAAGCCGTTCCTTGCCAGCTTCAAAGTTACCTACCGCTGCAGCCTGCGCTGTCAGCAGTGCCCCTTCTATTCCATGGAGGCCCCGGACCCAACCTACGAACAGGCTTGCCGAACCCTTGATGCACTCCATGAACGCGGGAACCGCATGGTGGTGTTCGAGGGCGGAGAGCCCATGCTGTGGCGCGACGGCAATTGGCGCATCCACGACCTGGTGGCTTACGCCCGGCAGCGGTTCTATGCGGTCGGCATGACCACCAACGGCACTCTGCCGCTGGACGTACCCACCGATGTGCTGTGGGTCAGCCTGGACGGGCTGCGCGATACACACAACCAGCTGCGCGGAGCAGACATCTTCGACCGCGTGATCGCGAATGCTCGTGCCAGCAGCCACCCCCGCCTGTTTGCTCACATCACCGTCAATGCCGTTAATGCCGCCGAGGTGCCTGAGCTGCTGGGTTTTCTGAACGGCATCTTCCGCGGTATCACCATTCAGTTTTACTATCCTTACAATCACCAGGATGCCCTGTTTTTGGATTTCAACCGGCGGGCTGCGTTGTTGGATGAGGTTATCCAATTAAAACATTCCGGTATCCGCGTGCTGAACTCGGATGCCGCGCTTACTGCTCTCAAACGCAACACCTGGACCTGCCGCGACAGCCTGATCGATAATGCCAACCCGGACGGCAGCCTGCAGCAGGGCTGCTACCTCAAAGGCCGGTCCGATATCGATTGTGCACGCTGCGGTTTTTCACCGCACACCGAAATTTCGCTGGCATGCCGGGGAAACCTTCAAGCGATCCGGGCGGGTATGCGTATTTTTATGTAGTCAGGCTCAATCCCCGCGCACCGACTGCACTTCGAGAATGGTGGCATCCACCTGTTCCAGGAGCAGCGGCAGGTTCTCAATCGGGGTGAAGCTTTGCATTGCCTGCCAGAAGGCGTCCTGTAAAACGAATCGTGCCACCCGCCAGCCTTTATCAGCTGGCGCGGATTGCACCGTTGGGATCCATTTAATCGTTTCATTCCAATGCGGCACATCCCCCATTTGGCCTTCGACCAGGCTGATCACTGAATTCTGCACTGGCAGCCCGCCGACCGCTGTAAGGATCCGTGCGTTGTTCTCTGGCAGACTCATCCAGCGGACAAATAACCAGGAGGCCATCTCCTGCCCGGCAGTACCGCGCATCACGCCAAGTGACAGGCCGCTGGCAACCAGAGTGGAGGTTGCCCCATCCGGGAAGGGGATAATCGTCCAGCTATCGCCTGAACCCATGCGGGTCATGGTTCGCGCCTGAAGCGGCAAGTCGCTCAGGCTTCCGCTGTACATCAGCGCCTGGCGGTTAGCAAAATATTCATTGGAGGATGTGGTGCGGGCGAACCAGGCGCAGCTCTCATCTGCCATGCCGCGCAGGAAAGTGAAAGCCTGCTCGGCGGCGGGTTGGTTGAAGTGGTAGGAGGGCGGTTCGGTGCTGACGGGGTTTTCCAGGCCAAATACCTTCAGCCATGAGTACACAACCAGTCCATCGGTATTGATCATCCATCCCCCGGTGCCGTCATTCGCCAGGAAGGGGTCGTGGCTGTTGACAAAGGAGGCAGCGCAGGCCTGTTCTTTGAAATCCGTAACGGTAGATGGAGCCGATGTAAACCCAAGTTCTTCAGCCCATGTCTGGTTGTAATACAGTACCTGCATATCGCGCTGCAGAGGGATGCCTGCCTGGGTTCCCTGAGTCTGATCTTGCTGCCAGAAAACCAGCGGAAACTCCGTCCGCTGATGATCATCCAGACCGTATGCCGGGTCGGCTATGAAATCGTTCAGGGGACGCAGCCGATTTTCCTGGTCCAGCCAGGTAAGCAGATGCTCGGAAGGGGCCGCCACAACCTGAGGGTAATATTCATCAACCCTGCCAGTCTCGATAATTTCAGCCAGAGCCATGCTCGAGCCTGTTGGCCGGGCACTAACACGGATCCCCCACTCATTGGTCTGGTTGAAGGCCTCAACCAGTGAATCCACAATATCGGCTGCCCTTCCAGTCCAGGGATGAGCGAAAATAATGGGAATTCCGCGCAGGGTTTCGGTGGGCACCAGGTACTGCGGTGTGGCGGTTGGGGTTGGGCTGTCTGCGGTCGGGACCGTTGTGGAAGTTGCCTCTGGAGTGGGTGTGGGCGAAGAAAGGGCTTTCGTCGGAGTGCCGGTCACGCTGCAGCCGCTAATGGCAACCATGACTGCAGTTACCAGAATCCGGGTAAATATCTTATAAATGGAAGATGGCTGTTTCGCTGAATTAATCATTAATCGAATTCGGCGGGGATTAGCGGGTTGCGATGATGTTCGAACATGCGGTGGATTTGCTCCATCGAAACGCGCATGATAGACAACGGCGGTATTTCATGCTCGGCGTAAAAACCTGCTCCACCTGTTTCAATGCTGGTGGCCGGATCACCGCCCAACAGGTCGCAAAGAACGAACATCTTATAGGTATGGAACAAATAGGGCGGGTGTCCGTGACGCGGATCGCTTCGATCGTCCAGTGCCAGGATCTTCCGTGCTTTCACGCGGTACCCTGATTCTTCCCGGACTTCACGTTCGACAGCTGTCGAGGGTGGTTCGCCTACGTCCACCCAGCCGCCAGGCAGTGTCCAACCGCCGTCTGCCAGCTCTTTTACCAGCAAGAGTTTCCCGTCCTTGAACACCACGCCGCGGCAGTCAAGTTTTGGGGTGGCGTAGCCTGCCTGTTCCTTCAGTAACTCATGAACTGCCTCAAATTCATTGGAGGAATACTCGGCAATGATACGGGCAGCCAAAGCCTGAAGGGACTCGTACCGTTCCCGGTCAAATGGGTTCTGCGTATAAGCCAGCCCATCCTGAGCTAAAGCCTGCACCTGCTGTACCCAGCCCAGCCATTTTGGATCGGTCATCAAAGCCCTTTCGACAGCGGTGATTAGCAAAGCATAATTGTAACCTTAATATGCCGTCGAAAGGCGTCAAGGCTGAATGGTGAGTTCAAACCTGCTCGTACCAGCCCTGAGTTTGATACCCATGCCTGTCTGGAACAGTGCCGGAATCGCACATTAATTCAATATAGGCGTCAGCCTTTTTTGTGGAAGCGTAATCCTCATAATCGGATTTGCGGAACCACATGGATACGATTCGCCAGTGGGACGGATCATCCTCGCTTTGAATTAGACAGGATTTCATCAACCCCGGGGGTGGATTTTTGGTAACTCGACGCTCGAACAGGTGGGCAAGCGTTATCCAGTTCTCGCGTGCAACGCGTCCGGTCAGGATTGTGACGTACATGGCAGCCTCCTTTACCGTAATAGACCCGCGTTCTCTTGATTTCATTATACAAAGGTTGCATCTGAATTTCGTTAAAACAAGGAGATCGACACCAATGGCCGATCTCCTTAATTATCCCATCCCGGCTGCGCAGCTTTTGGACCGGGTGCCCGGATTCAACCGAGGTTATGAAAACCAGGGCTGGCACGGCGGTTAGAAAACATGGACTGTTGCAACAGGGTCTAAAACCAGGATTTGATCTTCCGGTTTCTCAATAACCTCTTTGCGTTCCCGGTGTTCTCTGCGGGTTAAAAAATGGGTAAAAATTTTTGGCCCAACTTGATTATTCGATCTTGCCGTTAATCAATGCGCGTTTGACGTCCGCGATGGCTTCGGTGACATTGATCTCACGTGGGCAGGCTTCGGTGCAGTTGAAGGCGGTGCGGCAGCGCCACACGCCGAACTGCTCATTAAGGATTTCCAAACGCTGCCCGGCAGCAGTATCGCGGCTGTCGAAAATAAAACGGTGCGCATTGACAATGGCAGCCGGCCCAACGTACTCCTCGTTCGACCAGAATGACGGACAGGAAGTGGTGCAGGCAGCGCACAGAATGCACTTGGTGGTGTCGTCAAAGCGCTCGCGTTGGACCGGGTTTTGCAGGAATTCCTTGCCGTCCTCCGGCAAATTATCGTTGATGAAATAGGGCAGCACTGATTTGTAGTGGTTGAAGAAGGGCTCCATATCTACGATCAGGTCTTTGATCACACGCAGCCCGAGCAGCGGCTCGACCGTGATATCGCTGGTGCCGAGATCCTTGACCAGCACCTTGCAGGCCAGCATGTTGCGTCCGTTAATGCGCAGCGCATCGGAGCCGCAAACGCCGTGGGCACAGCTGCGGCGGAAGCTGAGTGAACCATCCACGTCGCCGCGTACATGCTCGAGCAGATCGAGCACGCGTTCGTTCGGGTCGGTTTCGATGGTGAACACATCGTAGCGCGGGCGGGTGTCTTTTTCTGGCTGGAAGCGGAAGACTTTCAAGCGGATTTCCATCACGGCCTCCTATTAGTAAACACGTTCTTTGGGTTCGTATTTGGTAATGACAACCGGCTTGGTGTCCGTGCGAACATGATCGCCGTCCAACCAGGCCAGGCTGTGCCGCAGCCAGTTTATGTCGTCGCGCTGCGGGAAATCTTCGCGGGCATGAGCGCCGCGCGACTCCTTGCGTTCCAGCGCAGTTTTGGCTGTGACCAGGGCCAGGTCGAGCATATTGCCAAGCTCCCAGGTGTTCAGCAACTCGGTGTTGAATACTTTGCTTGTATCGCCGACCTTGACCTCTTTGAACCGCTCCCGCAGTTCAGAGATTTTCTCGACAGCCCGGGAAAGCGTTTCTTCAGTGCGGAAAACGCCAACATCGTCCATCATCTCCTGCCGCATCTCCCGCCCGAGTTTGGCAGCCTTTTCCTTGCCGCTGCCGTTCATCAACACCGAAATCTGCTGGCGGGCGAAGTCGGTCGGATCACCCGGAAGTGCAGGCAGATCTGCGCCATTGGCGTATTCGGCAGCTTTTTGACCGGCGTGTTTGCCGAATACGATCAGATCGACCAGGGAGTTGGTACCCAGCCGATTGGCGCCATGCACTGAAACACAGGCGCACTCACCCGCAGCAAACAGCCCGGGTAAGATGGTGTTCTGGGCATTGACCACCACCTGCCCGAATTTGTCGGTGGGGATGCCGCCCATTGCGTAGTGCGCGGTGGGCTGGATGGGCATGGGCGCTTTGACCGGGTCCACCCCCAGGTATGTCTTGCAGAAATCGGCAATGTCCGGTATTTTTTTGAGAATTTCCTCGGCAGTCGTACGATAAGGGGTTCCATCGGGGTTAGTGCGGCCGTCGAGCTCGGCATATTTGTTGACCGTTTCAGGGCGGATATCCAGATAAACATAATTCTTGCCCTGAATGCCGCGGCCCTCCTTCACTTCCAGGTAAATTGCCCGGCTGGTGACATCCCGCGAGGCCAGATCCTTGATGGTGGGTGCATAGCGTTCCATGAAGCGCTCGCCCTTGTCGTTGAACAGCACACCGCCTTCACCGCGCACCGCTTCAGTAATCAAGATCCCCAATTTGTAGATGCCCGTCGGGTGGAACTGGAAGAATTCCATGTCTTCAGCCGGTATGCCGCGCCGCATGGTTACCGCTACGCCGTCTCCGGTGTAAGCGTATGCGTTGGACGTAATATCCCAGATACGGCCGTGCCCACCGGTGGCAAAGATTACCGCCTTGGACTGGAATACATGCAGTTCTCCAGTTGCCAGTTCAACAGCAACTACGCCAGCTGTCACACCGTCCTGCAGCAGCAGATCCAGCACCTGGAATTCATCATAGAAATTGATGCCGTTGCGTAAACACTGCTGGTAAAGGGTTTGCAGGATCATATGCCCGGTACGGTCGGCTGCGTAAGCCGCCCGGCGCACCGGTTTCTTGGTTACATTATTGGTATGACCGCCAAAGGGGCGTTGTGCGATGCGTCCGTCGGGAGTTCGCGAGAACGGCAGTCCAAAATGTTCCAGGTCGTAAACCGATTGTACGGCTTCCTGGCACATGAACTCAATGGCGTCCTGGTCTCCGAGATAGTCGCTGCCTTTGACTGTGTCGAAGGCGTGCCATTCCCAGTGGTCCTCCTCCAGGTTGCCAAGGGCGGCACCGATCCCCCCCTGTGCGGCACCAGTATGAGAACGTGTGGGGTAGAGTTTGCTGAGTACAGCCGTTTTTGCTGTGCGTGATGCGTTCAGAGCCGCCATCAGGCCAGCTCCACCGCCGCCAACAACGATGACATCGAAAACATGGGTTTGGGTCATAGATGCAGCCTCGTATCCTTGTTTCTATACGGTTTGAAAGGCGAAAACCACAAAGAATGCAAAGTTCACGAAGAAATCTTTCGATTAGAAAATCTCATGGTTGAGTATCGACGGATCATTCGCGGCTTTTCTCAGGGCTCATTGGGCAAATAGGAGTAAATATCCGGGTCGAAAAAATATTTATCCGGGAAAGTCCTGGCGCACTCCGCCAATCAGGGCAATGGCGCCGACGGCTGTAATTGCCAGCCAGAAAATAAATAACGCCCAACTGACGATGACTCGTGCGCGATCCCCTTTGATGAAATCGTTGGCGACATTTCGCACGCCGTTGACCCCATGTGCAAAGGCAAACCCGAGCAGCAGGGCATCATAAATACGCCAGGCAATATTGGCCCAGCGTTCAGCAACGTAGTTGAGGTCCATGGCATGCACGCCAACAATAACGTCCTGTAAAATGACGTGGAACCATACCAGGGGAATTAATAGAAGGGCCGAATAGCGCATCCACTTCCAGGCGATATGGTCGTAATTGGGTTTTACCCTTACCCGGCGAACAGATTCTGTGGTTGCAGTCATTTCCGCCTCCTACCCGCCAAACATGCCAAAATTGTGAATGAGAATATTGCGCAGCATGAAGAATGTCGCCGGCAGCCAGAGGACCAGGGTTAAAAGGAGGGTAATTCGGTTCGAGTTGCGGCTGCGCGCAATCTCCCAGTTGGATGGTTTAAACATGTCGAAATACGCGATACGCAGCCCGTTGATCCCGTGGAAAAACACGCAGAAGACCAGCCCGATTTCCCCCAGACCAAACAAGGTGGATTGATACAGCTTCAGGACATCGGCAAAACCTGCGGGATGCAGATAAACCAGAGCGATGTCTACGATGTGAATGGCAAGAAACAAAACCGTCCCCAGCCCGGTCACCCGGTGCAAGAGGAACGAGTAATGCCCTTCACGCCCGCGATAGCTGGTGTAGCCTGTCACAGTCGTCTTAAGGGTTGACATATTCACCTCCGTTGAGTGTTTGGGACAAATAAATTCTATCATGACTTATTTGATTATGTGTAGAAATATTGTCGTATTTATACGCTTTGATCACAGAATTGTTGTTTCCGCTCCGGCATAAAAACCCCTTCATTGCCGTTCTATGTCCATGCCTGGTTTAATTTTACAGTTTTATGAAGAGAGCGCGAGTGTATAATCAGGTAGAATAATCAGCTCGCGAAACCACACAAAAAAATAAAACAGGAACACATATGTTTAAAAAGACATTTCCCATCCTGCTGGGTATTACTCTGATTGGCAGTCTAGCTTTGACTGCCTGTAAACCGATCGAACCGGCTGCACCAGCAGCCATCCGCGTAGCTCTGCTGCCGACACTGGATGTGCTGCCAATGGTGGTGGCACAGGAGGAAGGCCTGTATGCCAGGCATAACCTGACTGTGGAGATCATCCCAGTCAGTTCAGCGCCGGAACGCGACCAGCTCCTGGCTGCCGGTCAGACGGATGTGATCATGAATGAGCTGACCTCTGTCATGTTCCTCAATCAAGAAAAAATCCAGGCGCAGGCAGTACGATACGCCCGCACTGCCACAGCCGACCAGCCACTGTTCTCCATTATGGCTGGCAAGGACAGCGGCATTACCGAGGTTCAAGGTTTGAAAGGGCAGTCGATCGGCATTTCTGAGGGGACCATCATAGAGTACCTTACCGACCGCCTGTTGACAGCCGAAGGTTTTACAGACGCAGATAAGAATTTTGTGGCTGTCCCTAAAATCCCGGACCGTATGAGCCTGCTGTCAAGCGGCGAACTTGCTGCCTCTACCCTGCCGGAGCCGTTCGTCAGCCTGGCAAAACAGCAGGGGGCAGTGACTGCGCTGGATGATACCGGTCACCCGGAATACAGCTTCAGCGTGATCACCTTCAGCAAGACTTTCATCGAAGCCAACCCGGAAGCCGTTAAGGCTTTTCTGGCAGCCGTAGAGGAAGCGGTTGAGTTGATTAACGCCGATCCGCAAAAGTACGCCTCGCTGATGGTGGAACAGCAAATGGTTCCGGCTCCCGTAGCAGAATCCTTCAAGGTGCCCACCTACCCGGCTGCGGGTGCTCCTACAAAAGAACAATTCCAGGATGTGCTGGACTGGATGAAGGTGATGGGCTACCTGACCGCGGATCAGGAATATGCAGACACGGTTAATGCGAGCTTTCTGCCGTAAGACTCATGATTAAGATTGAGGGTTTAACCTTTGGTTACTCAGCCAGGGCTCCCATATTTCAGGATTTTACCTGGGAGGCTGAACGCTCTGAGGCCTGGGCTATCATCGGGCCATCCGGATGTGGAAAAAGTACCCTGCTCAACCTGCTGGCTGGGCTGCTGCAGCCCCAAAGTGGAGCTGTGCGGATTGACAACCAGGTTTTAACCCGTCCCCGCCCGCAAACCGGGTTGATCATTCAGGATTACGGTCTGCTGCCCTGGGCGACTGTACGCGAGAACGCCCGCCTCGGGCTGCGGGTGCGCAATTATTACGGCCCCGACGGTGTGCATGCCCCCGAAGACTACACACGCAGCATTGATGTAGAACTCTGGCTAGAGCGCCTGGGGCTGCTGCCGTATGCAGACCAATTTCCCGGACAGATTTCCGGCGGTCAACGCCAGCGTACCGCCATTGCCCGTACCCTGGCACTCAACCCCGACTTGCTGTTGATGGACGAACCCTTTTCATCGCTCGATGCCCCCACGCGCGAAAGCCTGCAGCGCCTGGTATTGGAACTGTGGCGCGAGACCGGCTTGACGCTGGTAACCGTGACCCATGCTATCGAAGAGGCGGCTGTGCTAGGGCAGTATATCCTGCTGCTGGGGCAAACGCCCAATACTTCGCCTGTGATCATCGAGAACCTCAACCTGCTGAAAGCGGGTTTCCGCGAATCTGAGGAATACAATGCGCTGTGCCGGGACCTGCGCGCGCGTCTGGAGGCGGCATGAAGCGGCGGGATGTTCTGACTGCCACGCTGGGGCTGCTGGTGGTATGGCAGGTGCTCGCCATGCTAATTAATCAACCCATCCTGCCCTCGCCAGTAACGGTCGCCGGGGCTTTTGTTCGGGAACTCGGCCGCGGGTTAATCGGGCATTTTTTGGCCAGCTTGTGGCGTGTGGTTGCGAGCACTCTGTTGTCCATTCTGCTGGCCGCGCCGGCCGGGTTGGCACTGGGGCAGTCAAAGCGGGCCAACCAATTCTTTGCGCCCTTAATCTACATCCTGTATCCGATTCCAAAAGTGGTGTTTGTGCCGATTGTGCTGCTTTTCCTGGGTATCGGCGACTTCCCCAAGATCATCATCATTTTCCTGATTTTGTTCTTCCAGATTCTGGTGCTGGTGCGCGACCAGGCAACCAGCCTTCGCCCGGAATTAATCCGCAGCGTGCGCAGCCTGGGGGCAGGGCGTATGGCTCTCTTCAGGTTTGTGTACTTGCCTGCCAGCATCCCCGGGATTTTGACCGCGCTGCGCCAGTCAGTGGGTACGGCTGTGGCAGTGTTGTACATCGCCGAGTTGTTTGCCACCCAGAAGGGTCTGGGGTATTACATCTACTTGAATGGAAACACACTCTTTAACTACCCGGCTATGTACGCCGGCGTGGTCGCCATGAGCCTGCTGGGTTTGGGTCTGTACTTTGCGGTGGATTGGCTGGAGCGCAAATTGTGTCCCTGGCTGAAACCCGCTTAAGGTTTCGATGCCGGGGAGGAAAACCTTGAAACGCGAAGTTCGCGAAGAAAGCGAAGGCCGCAAAGAATAGCTTGTTAGGGATTTTCGTTAGGTCACCGAAACCTGGTTAATGAAAACGGGTGTAAATGCGAGTCCACCCCTGCGACGAATTCTAAAGACTCTGCGTTCTCTGCGTGCTCTCTGCGGTAAACACCTTATCCAACAAGACGGCTGATTACCAACCCCAGGCTGGCGAGCAGCGAAAAGACCAGGGTCAAACGGCCTGTGTCAGCCAGCAGCTTATTGAGTGCCCGACCGCGCGTAACCGCCACCTGTTGCCGCAACCGCGCTGCCATCGGCAGTGAGACCAACGCCAGCAGCGCCCAGGCAGGCAGCGCGCCAGTAATGACCGCAACCCCCAGCGAAACATACGCCAGAACCAGTACCAGGCTGTATTCGATGACCGATCCCTGCTCGCCGAGCCGCACAGCCTGCGTCCGTTTACCAGAAGCGCGGTCGGTATCCACGTCGCGCAGATTGTTAACCACCAGGATGGCTACGATTAGCATACCCATCGAAATAGCGGCATAAACCGCACCAGCGCTGAGCTCCAGTGCTTGCACAAAGTATGTGCCGCAGGTGGCTGCCAGTCCGAAGAATATGAATACAAAAACCTCGCCCAGCCCATTGTAGCCCAGCGGATACGGCCCGCCGGTGTAGGCCATGGCGGACAGGATCGACAGGATACCAATCGCCAGCACAGGCCAGCCAGCCACGGCAATCAAATACACCCCAATCAGGGCAGCCAGGGTAAAAACCACCAGCATGCCGATGAATACCTGTTTTGGCGGCAGCAATCCAGCGGAGGTAACACGCACCGGTCCCAAGCGCGCTGCTGTATCTACCCCTTTTTTGTAATCGAAATAATCGTTGGCGATGTTGGCACCGATCTGCAGCAGCAGAGCCCCCGCCAGTGCTGCCAGCGCCGGCCCAGCCTTGAAAAGGCCGTCTGCAAAGGCTGCCGCTGAAGCCAGGATGGCCGGAGAGGCGGCTGCCGGAAGCGTCTTGGGTCGGGACGCAATCAGCCAGGCTTTCCAGAATCCCGGGTGTACATCAGGCATATGTTCGAGGGTCATAATAAAATCTCTTGGCGTATTATACGCTCCGCGCGGGTTTACAGCCAGAAAAACCCTTTCCATTTTGCGGTAAAATAACCTGACATGAAAAAAGATGAGATTATGGTTTTCTACCCGGGTAAATATCTGGGATTATTGGTTGTCGTCCTTGCGTTGACCGCCTGCATATTCTTTTATCCAACCTCGACGGTTCATGCACAGAACAGCCCGTCATTCCAGGGTGAACCGTTATGCCTTCCGGATGCCTACCTATATACACCGGTTGACTGCCTGCCGCTCGGCCCGTCAGCTACGCTGACGGACATGGCGCACATCGGGTTGTCGGTGCCGCTGCGTCCGCTGCCAGCTTTCAAGCCTGACCCGGCGTTGAATATCTCGCCGGTATCCATAGCCCGCATCAACCTCGAGCAAACCGAGAGAGCTGACCTGTACCACACCTTCGAAGATGCCACACAGGGCACCAACCCGGCCAGTTCCATCGACCCGGGAGCCCTGCGGTATGTTTCCTATATTAATGTGGAATATTACAACGATAATCCATATGTACAGCTGCGCAGCGGTTACTGGATGCGCGCCTCACCGGTGGCTTATTCAAAATTTCAGGGTTTGGTTTTCACCCGCACTCCACGCAATTCTTTTGGCTGGATCACGGATACTGCCGAAGTCCGTTCCACTCCGACTTATGCCGCACCGCTGGTTAACAAGACCCTGCGCCGGGAAGACGTGGTGCAGATCTACACCATCCAGAGTGCAGATAATACCGACTGGTACATGATCGGTCCGGGAGAGTGGGTCGAGCGCCGCTATATCCGCCAGTTACGGGTCAATACCACGCCGCCGGAAGGTGTGACCAACGGGCGCTGGATCGATGTCAACCTGTATGACCAGACTGTGGCAGTGTATGAGAATAACCAGCTGGTATTTGCCACCATGGTGGCAACCGGCGTGGATCCGTTTTTTACCCAGCCGGGCTTATTTCAGATTTATTCGAAAAAAGCCACCGAGACGATGCAGGGTGCCTTTGAGGCTGACCGCTCGGATTATTATTACCTCGAGGACGTGCCCTGGACCATGTATTTTGACCAGGCACGCGCGCTGCATGGAGCCTACTGGCGCGCCTGGTTTGGCTATGAGGGCACGCACGGCTGCGTCAACTTCTCAATCGGCGACGCGAAATGGCTGTTCGATTGGGCGAATGAGGGTGACTGGGTGCACGTCTGGGATCCTTCAGGCCAGACACCCACCGACCCTGGTTATTACGGCGCAGGCGGCGCTTAAGCCGCAGGATGTTCGCGCCTGGCACGGCGGTACAGCAGCCATACCAGCCAGGCTGTGACCAGCACCAGAATACAGCCAATGACGATTGGAACCACCACCGATAAGATGGACACGATGGTGGAAATCAGGTCCTCAGCCATGCTGACCGGCACGTTGCCGGCTCCGCCGGTTGTGGCGGTCACCGCCGGGCGAACTGCCAGGCTCTTGACCGCATGTACGCCGCCCGCCACCAATAGTCCGAGCGACAGCGATAGCACCGGGTGGACGTCGGTAACCATGTTGGCGCTGGCAGCAAATACAATCGCACCTGCCACCGGCCGGATGAACGACTGCACGATATCGTTGACGTGATTGACCGCCGGGAACTTGTCTGCAAAAAACTCAACAATCGACAGCACCGCCAACAGCCCGATGATCCACCAGGATGTCAGCGTATCCCAGGGCGGTTGCAGCTTGAGCACGTCTGTAAAACGCGCCAGGACTGCCACCACCAGCAGGGGGATATAGGCATTCAATCCAGCGCTGGCTGAAAGTCCGAAAGCAGATAAGACGCCAAATAATTCCAACATGTTCTTCCTCCAGGGTACAAAACCCTATAATTGAAACCCCGCCCAGGTACCCGTGAATTGATAACGCAGCAGGTCGATCACCCCAATTTGCAGCAATGCTGTGAACAAGCCTGCCAGGACAGGCATCCAGGCTTGTTTCAAGCTCGCATAGGTATTTTCCTTACGGAAAATAATAATCCATAATAATGAATAGCACAGTCCCAGAATGAGGGGAACCGTCAGGGCGCTGAGCAGCGCCAACGGATAAAGCAGCGCGGGGATTTCCGAAAAAACGCCTAACGCAGCCAAAAAAACGATCGCAATGAGCGGCAGTACCTGCCGCCATTTTTCCAGTACTGGAAGATCGGTTGTGGTATTCCACAATGTTTGATGCAAAACGGGCAGCAGGAACATGGGCACCAGCATACCCAACCCGGCTCCGGTGACCAGCCGCAGGAAGTTGGTCGGGGCATACAGAGTTGGGGCATTCGGAATAAACCCGGCAAATGAGTTCAATCCGTCGATACCGAAGGTCAGGAAGAACAGGCTTAAGGGCAGCGAGATTTTGAGCACTGGAAAACCGGTTCGACGCCCGAAGCGCAGCAGATAGATCAGGCTGGCCAGCATTCCCAGGTACATGCCCGAGCAGCGCGCGCACAGGGGCAGCTGACGGCTGCCGATGAAAAAAGAGTGGCTGTCGATGCGATGGCAGACCGAGTAGCCGATCGCATCGGCTTTACCCATCAGCCCGTCCGGGGTCAGAATGAGCCATGTCCCGAACAGAACTGTCGCTGCCAGAACAAGGATTCCCCCGGCAATCCTGGCAAGAGTGGTTCGCTGCTGGGTCCGAGTGTCCATGATGGAGCCCATTATAACCGCTGGCATTGACCTGCTTATCAATAAAAACCTATTTCAGTCTGCATTGTCCTTCAGTATGATTTACGAACAAATTTATCCAGGGTTGCTAAAACCAGACCTTGGCGTTATCATCCAAAAGTTGCGTTGAGACCACTCTGGAGGGGTTCCGATCACTATGAAAACTTTGTCCTTAATAATTCTGATGAGCATCATCCTTACTGCCTGCGGACTGGCCCCCACGCCTGAACCTACGGCCACCGTAACCCCCACTGCAACTCTGGCGCCGACTGTAACCCCTACCCCCGAGCCAAGCCCAACTCCGGAGCCCACTGCCACCCCCACCCCATCTTACCCGGGGTACGGACCAACGAACTTCCCGGAAAATATCAATCCATTAACCGGTCTGGAGGTGGCTGATCCTTCCATCCTCAACCGCCGGCCAATTCTGATAAAGGTGCAAAACCTGCCGCGCTCAGGCCGCCCGCAGTTTGGATTATCGAATGCCGATATAGTCTTCGAGTATTACAGCGAGTTGGGAACCACACGCTTTGCTGCACTGTTCTACGGCGAAAATGCTGCCAGGGTGCGCCCCATTCGCTCCGGGCGCTTGATTGATGTCAATTTCATGCGGGCTTATAAGCCCGTTCTGGTTTTTGGCAGCGCCAGCTACCAGGTGTATTCGCAGTTGGCCAATTCCGAATTCGGCTACCGTTTGCTGTTGGAGGGTCCGGATACCTGCCCCGCGATTTGCCGCGAAAATGACAATGGGAACAGCTTTTTGATCAGTGATACGAGTGCGATCGCGGATTTGCTGGCTAAACGCGGCATTGATAACGGCCGGCAGAACCTGGACGGCATGACCTTCAAGCTCGAAACGCCTGCTAACAGCCAGCCGGCTGAGCAGGTGACGGTGCGCTTCTCGAGTGCCATCTACAATCGCTGGGATTACGATGCGGCTGCCGGGAAGTACCTGCGCTTCTCTGACACGGAGAACGACCCCGGTGACAATAACCCGTTATACGCGCCGCTGGTGGACGGCGCTACCAACCAGCAGCTGGCGTTTGAAAATGTTTTGATCATCCAGGCGCGCCACACGGACGTGGACCCACGGCCGGAGGTCGAGCTGCTGGAGGTCAACATGCAGGGTACCGGTACAGCTTTCCTGGCGCGCGACGGACAGTTGGTGCAGGTGAAGTGGCAGCGTTTGGCCGAAAGCGATGTGATTACACTGGTGGACGATGCCGGTAACCTGGTACCTTTCAAACCCGGCAAAACCTGGGTCGAGGTGCTGACCGCAAATTCCATTTTCACCCAGGATGGATCCAACTGGAAATTCACCCTGATCTCTGACTGGCCGTAAGCTGAGAGGTTTCCCGATCAACTTGACTTTCGGCAGTATTTATGCAATACTTCTCTTACGTTGGCCGGAAGGCCGGCGACATTTCCTCGCTATCCTTAAGGAAGAGGAGGTGGTGCTAAAAATGGCAGATTGTAGTAAGCGTCTGGCTGCGGCATCCCTCCTCGCAATTCGATAAGGTTTGCCGCAGCCAAAAAATACAGGAGCCGCCCCTTGAGGGCGGCTCACTGGTTAATTCGAGCGTTTATTCGTAGGGGGCGTCCTCAATGTCTTTCCGCACACAAAAATCACGGAACGGGATGGAGCCCGTCCCCTACAATTTTCGATTTACCCCAACCTTGCGCAAGCCTCAACCGCCAGCCAGAACATCAAATCCCGGTCCGAAGACCGTTTATGCCAGGCGCGTCCGTCCCAGCCCTCCGGCACAACCAGGTCGCCGCCGTACACCAGCTGCCCCAGGGTCACACCGCGGAACCGGGCAACGGCGAACAGAGCTGCCGCTTCCATCTCAACGATGGAGCAGCCTTCTGCCACACGTTGATCGCGCCGCTGGCGTGTCTCGCGGTAAATAGCATCTGTGGTCCAGGATTTGCCAAGCCGATAATCCACCCCGCGTTCTTTCAGCACAGACTCAAGCGCAGTAATTCCCTGCGGACTGGCAGCCACTTCGCGTGAGGGCGGCAGGTAATGGTAGGAAGTGCCCTCATCACGTACGGCGCTGGTGATGACGACGGGATGCCCGGCTGCGATGCCGTGGTCCAGTACGCCGCATCCGCCGCAGACGATGAATTGCCTGACACCCAGTGCAATAACTTCCTCAAGAAAACCGGCAGCCAGGGGAGCACCTACACCGGGATGCACCACCAGCATGTTCATCCCGTTGTGCTCCAGCATATAGATCGGGTTTGGGCCGACCTCGGATTTCAACTGCCCGATGGTGCGCAGAACTTTTTGCTCGGCCAGTTGGTTAAGAATTTCCTGAAAGAAACACAGGACACAATGCGCGGGTACCGGTTCGCTGGTAAAAGCTGGATCGGGTTCAAGAATGGCACCGGGATCAGGATCGAATTCAAGAATGGGGTTGTTCTGGATCAATTGATGTGTCCCTTGCAGATTTTTTTTTCAAACTCGCGCAGCGCATCGGATGCCACCCAGCGGGCTGTGCTGGATTCGCTGCCCAAAAGCTCTTGCGCTGCTTTGATAGCAGCCTGATTCAGGGCCGCATTGCGTTTGCCGATCTGGCGCAGCGCCCAGTTGACTGCTTTTTTGACAAAGTTACGCTTATCACCCGCCTCGCGATGAATAATGGGCAGGAAGGCTAAAAACCTTTCATCCGGGGCGGTCTTGTGGTGCCAGGCCAGCACTGCCATCAGGGCAAAGCCGGCGCGTTTAACAAACTCCTCCGGCCTGCCTGCCCACTCCTCAGATTTTTCAAAGGCGTTTGGCACGCGGTCGAAGAGGTTCATACAAACCTGGTCGCACACGTCCCACGAATCAAAATCCAGCACCCAGGCTTCCATTTGACTCTCTGTGACTTGAGCCGGGTCATCGACCATAGCTGCCAGAATGCGCGCCTCATGAATGGCGCTGGCCCATAAATCCAGCGCTAGCTGGTGGTCGCGTCTTCCTTTTGCCAGAGCGCGGATATTCGGAATGGAAACACCCAGCGTTCCGGCTGGATTGATGCCGAAACGGGCCATGCCCGCCACATTCTCTGGATTGGCGAACGCGCGCAGGCGCTCGATTAATTGGTCGGCTGCTACGGGCTCAGCTTTCATCTTGCTTCCTGGACTCCCCATTCTGATCGAACCACTTGATCCCCTCCTCGTGCTCGAAGCGCTTGCGCATGACCTCCATCGACTGCGGGTTGTCGTCGATCAGGATAAAGGTGCGTCCCAGCTCCAAACAGGCGGCTCCGGTAGTACCGCTGCCGGCGAAAAAGTCCATCACTACTCCGCCCGGATTGGACGAGGCACGGATGATGCGGCGCAGGATGCCCAACGGTTTCTGGGTAGGGTAGCCGGTTTTTTCCTTGCTGTTGGTGGGTACGATGGTGTGCCACCAGGTATCGGTGGGCAGCTTGCCGCGCGCAGCTTTTTCCGGACCCACCAGGCCAGGCGCCATATAAGGCAGGCGGTCAATGTCCTCCACGTTATAAATGTAATCTGCCGGGTTTTTGGCATACCACAGGATGTTATCGTGTTTGGGCGGCCATTTTTTCTTGGTGCGAGCGCCGTAGTCGTAAGCCCAGATGATTTCGTTGAGGAAAGCCTCGCGCCCGAAGATGGTATCCAGCAGCAGTTTGCAGTAATGCACCTCACGGTAGTCGATGTGAAAGTACAGGCTGCCGTTGGGGGTAAGCAGGCGGTGCGCCTCGACCAGGCGCGGCTCAAGGAAAGCCAAATAGTCGTCGAACAGGTCCTGGTAGGAATGGGTGCCAAGCTTGAGTGTGCCGTAGCGCTGTCCGGCAAAACCGGTGCGGTCCCCGTTTTCGCTGCGCTCGGTTTTGATTTGGGTGCGCGCCTGGGTCTTGCCGGTATTGAACGGCGGATCGATATATATTAACTCGACCGATTCAGATGGCAGGCTGCTTAAAACGGATAGATTGTCGCCAAAGTAGATACGGTTGGAGGTCATACACCTATTTTAAACGAAGCCGCCCAACATGAGGTCAGGCGGCTGGCTTAACTTCTGAAATTATGTAACTTTAATCACAAAGAACACAATGTCCACAGTCGACTTTTAGTAAATCTTTCGCGTCTTTGTGCTCTTCGCGGTTAGTTGCTTTCTACACCGGCGTGGTCCATTCGCCGCCGCGTATCAACGGTTCAACTGTGCCGTCAGCAGTAATGGCGTCGATGTCCATTTGCCCTGAGCCGACCATGAAGTCGACATGCGCCAGGCTGACATTGCCGCCATTGGCTGCAAATTCCTCCTCGCTCATCGTCTCGCCGCCCTGCATAGTGAACTGGTAAGCCCGTCCAAGCGCTAGATGGCTGGAGGCGTTCTCGTCGAACAGGGTGTTGAAGAACATCATCTTTGCCTGGGAAATGGGCGAACTGTGCGGCACAAGGGCTACCTCACCCAGTCCGCGCGAGCCGTCGTCCACCGCCAGCAGGTTTTTCAGGGCATCGTAACCCTTCTCAGCCTTGAAATCCACCACCTTTCCCGCTTTGAAGGTCAGACTGAATTTCTCGATCAGGGTCCCGCTGTAGCTCAGCGGCAGGGTCGAGCTGACCACGCCGTCGATGCGGTCTTTGTGCGGCATGGTGAATACTTCCTCAGTGGGCATGTTGGGGATGAACTTGATCCCGTTGGCAGCGTTGACCTCGCCGCCAAACCAGACATGTTTTTCCGGCAAGCCGATGGTAAGCTCGGTACCAGGTGCGCGGTATTTCAGGGCCGTGTAGCGTTTCTGGTTAAGCAGGTCGCGCCGGGCACCCAGTTGGCGCACATGTTCCTTCCACAACCCTACCGGATCGGGTCGGTCGATGCGGGTGGCCTTGAAAATGGCGTCCCAAAGGCTCTGCATTTGTTCCTCAGGCTGCAATCCCGGGAAGACCTTGGCTGCCCAGGATGGAATCGGCATCGCCACTACCAGCCAGTTGGTGTTGTTCTTGGCCGTTAGCTGCAGGTAACCCTGTGCGTGTTGCAACAGTGTTTTTTGGGCAGTTGCGACCAGGTCTGGGTCCTGCCCTTTGAGCAGGTCGGGGTTTTCCGCATGGATAGCCAGCATGGCGTCGCCTTCGCGGGCATGGTCCTCCAGGATCTGGGTGCGGTAAGCCGGAAATTCAGTAAACGAATCCCTTGGGGCATATTTGTAGCGGGCCAGGGTCGCTACCTCGTCTGAATACAAAACGTCCACCAGGCGGGCTCCTGCACGGTAAGCGCTGGCTGTTACCAGGCGTGCCAGTTGGGCTCCCTCCACAGGCACGCGGATGATTAATCGCTGACCGGCGCGGATATTAAGCCCCACCCGCACGATTAACTCGGCATACTGCTCAAGATATTTCTCAAATTGATCGGACATGAACTCCTCCAAAATGAATGCGGATGAAACCGTTACACGATTATATACCCGCCCTTGTTAATTCGGTTGGTGCATAACTGTGAATACACTGAGGGTGTCTGAAAGCGCATTGAAAGCCAAAGATAATGAGGGTATAAATAGGAAGGTTAGATGAAAAGGAGCCGGGTTATGGGAAAAAAGTTTTCGGTACTGCGTGTCATTTCTTGGTTTTTTCGGGTTTTAGGGGTGCTTGTTCTTGTGGTTGCCTTGATAGCTGCAATTGCCAGTGTGGTGGCCGGGATTGGCCGCGGGACAGGCATAATGGGTCATTACGGCGCCAGCCGGATGATGGGGTACTGGGGTGGTTTTGGCATGTTCGTCAGTGGATTATTGGGCGGGATCGTCCTTTATGCAGTTGGGGAACTGGTCGAGCTGCTGCTGGCTATCGAAGAGAACACGCGCGCTCTGCGAGGTACTCCAGTAAGCAAACCACAACAGACCGAGAGCAACCTGCCGACGTCGGAGTCTTAAAGTTCCAGCCCCGACAGGACTGGAAATAAGGGAATTTGCAGGCCAAGGGTGCTCGAAGGACCGCATCAATCCGGAACGGATTTTTGCGGTCTTGGCAGTTAATTCGGGTAAAATCATTATGATCCCTTCGCGAAAGAATGGGGAACCCTTCGCCTTTCATGAGCAAATCTCACCCACTGCTGCGAATTGCAATTGCATCCGACCAGCCTATTTTTTTGCGCGGGCTGGCTGCAGTGGTGCAAACCATCCATAATGTCCAGGTAATTGGCGAGGCGGAGAGCGGCGATGATGCGCTGCAGCTTTGCCGAATGACACAGCCGGATATGCTTCTGCTCGACCTTCGTGATCCGCACAGGGCCCGAGATCTGGCGGTTGCCATCTATCAGCAGTGTGCCAAACTGCGGATTATTCTGCTGCACAACTGCCGGGAGGATGACGGCATGCTGGATGAACTGGCTGCCCAGCGGTTGTTCGTGTTCTCACGAGACGTTACGGTGGACGAATTCAAAGCCGCCTTTGAGCGCGTGCGGCATGAAGCCTTGACACCATCCATGCCCGATCATGCCGCAACCTTTAGCCATCAGGCGGCAGAGCACCAGACACCCGCCCCTCACAGGGAACCGGCAGAGCCTCCACCGGCGCGCACAGGTGAATTAATGGCGCGCGAGTTATACATGGCAGGCAAGATCCAGGCTGATATCCTGCCTGAGAAAGCCCCGGTGGTGGCGGGCTGGCAATTATCCGCGGAGCTCGAACCTGCAAGAGAGACCTCTGGTGATTTTTATGATTTTATTCCGCTGACCCCTCAAAAATGGGGTCTGGTTATTGCGGATGTTTCTGATAAAGGGATGGGTGCGGCGCTGTTTATGGCTTTGTCCAGTTCGCTGGTGCGCACGTATGCCGCGCGGTTTCCCACGCTGCCCTCGCTGACCATGAGCGCAGTCAACGAACGCATCCTGACAGATACTCGCGGCTCGATGTTTGTGACAGCCTTCTTTGGCATTCTGGAGCGCGATACCGGACGCCTGATTTACACCAACGCCGGGCATCCGCCCGGGCTCATCTTATCCGACCCGCGCGGCAGAAATCCGATTGTGCACCTGCGCCCAACAGGGATGGCCCTGGGTGTGAGCGAGCAGGGACGCTGGACGCAAAAGATCGTCAAGCTGGCACCCGGCGACCTGTTGGCGCTTTATACTGACGGAATCACGGAAGCCATTAACCCTCAGGGGCAGATGTACGGCGAGGACCGTCTGTGTGACAGCCTGCTGACCAACCTGCACCGCAGCGTGCCAGAGATCAAACACCGCGTGCTCGAGGACGTGCACGACTTTGTCGGCGGCACTCCACGTCAGGACGATATTGGTCTGATCATCATTCGCCGCGAAGAATAATCCCTTCTTTCTCATCCAACTCAAATGAAAGAGTAAGCCATGCCCATTGCTTCAGGCTGGATTCTCGATTTTGATGCGCAAGGTCTGACCCGTGAAATTTGGCTGGAACAGGCAGGCGGTAAGGGTGCCAACCTTGCACAGTTAACCCAGGCAGGCATGCCGGTGCCGCGCGGATTTATTCTGAGCACCGACGCCTACCGCCATTTTGTGCGAGCGAATAACCTCGATCGCACCATCCAGGCTGCGCTTTCCGACGCAGGCGGCATGGAACCGGGAATGCTGGAGGCGGCATCGGCAGCGATTCGATCCGCTTTCGCAGCTGGCAGGCTGCCGGGGGAGATTCATGCAGCTATCGCGTCAGCTTATGATCGAATAGCCGGCTTACCTGTTGCCGTGCGCTCCTCGGCCACCGCCGAGGATACTGTGGAATTTTCGTTTGCCGGCCAGCAGGACACTTATTTAAATATTGTCGGCGAACAGTCTTTGATTGAGGCGGTGGTGAACTGCTGGGGTTCGTTATGGACGGCGCGCGCTATTGGCTACCGGCTGCATAACCATGTCCCGCAGGACGGACTGGCATTGGCTGTGGTGGTACAGGAAATGGTGCAGAGCCAGGTCTGCGGCGTACTCTTCACGGCCAACCCGTTGACCGGGCTGCGCAGTCAGGTGGTTATTGATGCAACCTATGGGCTGGGCGAGGCGCTGGTTTCCGGGCAGGTTGAGCCGGATCAATACATCGTCGATGCCGCCACGCACACCATCATCCGTAAAACGCTGGGCGTCAAGGACAAAATGCTGGTCGGGCTGCCCGGCGGCGGCACGACCTGGACCTCCGATGAACGTGCCTCGTGGCAGGCACTGCCAGACGAGCAAATTCTGGCACTGACCCGTCTGGGCAAAGAGGTTGAGGCTCACTACCGCATGCCCCAGGATATTGAATGGGCGGCCGTGGACGAGACCCTGTACCTGCTGCAATCGCGCCCGATCACGTCCCTGTTCCCACTGCCGGAGGGATTGCCGGCTGAACCTTTAAAGGTCATGGTCTCCTTCGCTGCCATTCAGGGGTTAATGGCACCCGTAACCCCGCTGGGCCGCGATACCTTCCGGTGGCTGTTCATGGTCGGAGCGCGGCTCTTCAATATTAAGTACGCGGATAATGACCTGTCCGTAGCGCAGGTGGCTGGAGAGCGCATCTGGGTGAACATCACCACCCTGCTGCGCAACACGGTCGGTCGTAAGGTAGTCCAGGGTGCACTGGGCTTTGTCGAACCGACGGTAAAAAAAGCTTTAATGGAAATTCTGGACGATCCGCGGCTGCAGCCCGACAGGGCTGGTATCAGTTGGAAAGCCCGTCGGCAAATCGCCCATTTTGCTCTGCCATTGGCTGGTAATGTACTGCTCAACTTAATTGCGCCCGCCGCACGGCGCGCCGCGATTGTCGAGGGCGGTGAAAAACTGCTGGTCGAGATGCAGCAGGAGTTTTCGCAGGTCCACGGCACCGGCCGCGAACGGCTAAAGCAGACCGCAGCACTGTTCCCGATATTTATTTCTGCCAGACTGCGCAAAACCTTCCTGCGCTTTGTCTCTGGCGTGGCCAGTGGTATGGCCATGCTCAATGCCCTGAATGGGCTGGCACGCTCGTTAGGCGATAAAACCGGCGAACCTTCCGGACGGACTCATCTCAATCGAGCCCTCGAGATCACACGCGGCTTGCCCAATAACCCGACCACCGAGATGGACCTGAGCCTGTGGCAGGTGGCGAAGGCTATCCGGCAGGATGCCGCCTCGCTTTCTGTTTTTCAGTCCAACTCTGCAGCGGATCTGGCGGGATTGTGGTCGGGGCAGGCATTACCTCCGGCAGCTGCCGGTGCCGTGCAGGACTTCCTGCATCAATACGGTGGACGGGGACTGGCAGAGATCGATCTCGGCCGCGTGCGCTGGCGCGAAGATCCAAAGCCGGTTTTCGAGGCGCTGGCCGGTTACTTGAAAATCGATGATCCTTCTCAGGCTCCGGATGCAGTCTTCAAGCGCGGTGAAACCTCGGCAAAGGCAGCCCTGGATACCCTGGTCTCCGAACTGCGTCAAACACCCCGGGGCTGGATTAAGGCCGCAGCTGCGCGTTTCGCGGCAGGCAGGATGCGCCGCCTGCTGGGCATACGCGAAAGTCCCAAGTTCTTTGCAGTGCGTATGTTTGGTCTGGTGCGCAGCGAACTGTTGGTTTGCGGCCGTCAAATGGCAGCTGCTGGTGAATTAGCACAGGCAGAGGACCTATTCTTTTTGTCCTACCGCGAGCTGGAAGAGCTGGCAGCAGCTGCGGATCTTCAGGTCTGGCGGGAGCTGATTTCGCAGCGCCGCCGGGCCTTTGACATGGAGCAGAACCGCCGCCAGATCCCGCGTATGTTGTTGAGCGATGGACGGGCTTTTTACGAGGGGATTCAGGTTGAGGAAAGCGCAGGAAACATACTTTTCGGCAGCCCGGTCTCGCCAGGCAGTGTCGAAGGGCGGGTGCGGGTGGTGCTCGATCCGCATCATGCAGGCCTGCTGCCCGGAGAGATCATGGTCTGTCCCGGCACCGACCCGTCCTGGACACCGCTCTTCCTATCCTGCGGCGGATTGATCATGGAAACCGGCGGTATGATGACCCACGGCGCGGTGGTTGCCCGCGAGTACGGTATTCCGGCGGTGGTGGGAGTGGACCGCGCGACTTTGCGCTTCATCACCGGTGCGCGCATCCGCCTGGATGGCTCAACCGGCCAGATAGTGGTACTGGAAGAGGAAATGCAGGGAGAACCCGAAGAAAGCTCAGGCGAAATTAAAGATGGCCACAAGGATTCAATGGTTAGCCTGAATAACAGTTGATGCCCATCTTCCCATCAAGAGAACTCCCCTGATTAAACAAAAAAGCGGCGCTTGTCAGAGCGCCGCTTTTTGCAACCAAAGCCTTGAAATTTACTTGACCGTGAATACACCTGAGGTGGCTTCGATGGTCTTGACCAGGTCAGTGGTGTGTACCCGTACCACCCATTTCTCTCCAGCTTTAGCGCTGGCGGGCAGGGTGACCTCGAGTTTTAGGTAACCGGAAGCATCCGTCTTGGCGTCCACTACGATGCCAGTGCTGGTGCCCTGCAGAGTCACATTCACATCCACACTCGTGTTGACCGGGAAGCCGTCTGCCACCACCGAGAACTTACTGCCGGGTGTGCCGGTGTTGGGCGTCAGGGTGACAGCCGGACCGGATTGACCGGTTGGGACGGTGATCTTCTGGCCCGGGTAGATCAGGTTCGGGTCCTTGATGTCTTTGTTGAGCGCCAGGATGGCTGCAACTGTCGTATCAAACCGGTCAGCGATCTTGCGCAGCGTGTCGCCGCGCACCACGACATAAACGTTCTGTCCGGCTGAAGTTCCTGTGGCGCTGAAGGTGTTCGATACAGCCGACAGGGCGGTGTTGGAGGTGGCGCGCACTACGAAGACATAGGTTTTGCCATTTTGGGCGCTGGTGGGCACATTGATCTTTTGCAGTACGGCGCCGTGGCTGTCTGTGGTCAGCTTGCCAATCGATTCCGTCTGGCTTTCGCTCAAGCCGAAGCGGATGTCAAGCTCGCTGTTGGCAGCAAAGCCGGTTACGCCGATGGTGATCACGTCGCCGCCCTTGCCAGCGTTCGGGGTAATGCCAACCGTGCGTACCTGGGCAGCGCCTTCAGGCAGCTTGATCTGGTCGCCCTTCTCGATGCGGTTGGCGTTGGTGATCTGCGGATTGACCTTGAGCAAGTTGGTCAGAGTGACCTTAAACATGACCGCAATGCCGCTCAGCGTATCGCCCGGCTTGACAATGTAAACCGAACCAGCCACAACAGTCGGTTCACCCGTGGGCATCTTCAAGACCTGACCGGGGTAAATCAGGTTCCAGTTTTTGATGGAAGGGTTGACCGCCAGAATATCGGAAGCAGTGGTTCCGCATTTCTTGGCGATTGAATTCAGGTAGTCGCCTTTTTGAACCGTATAGGTGGCACCGCAGGTACTTGCAGCGGCTGCCGGGCTAACGCCCAGCGTGGCAGTCAGTAAAACTACAGCTAATAAAGCAAAAATTAGGTGTCTCATGGCTCCTCCTCATATGAGCCTGTAAAAAAAATCGTTCGCAAGGAATGCCTTGCCACCAATGAGACGTCCATCGAGGAGGAATAGTTCCAGGAATCTTGATCAATTCGCTAATTGTTTTTTGATTTGGTTGTTTTGGCCTCAGACAACCGTATTTTGGGGAACCAGGGCGGAACCGAATCTTGGTAGGTATGGTACTGGATGCCGAAAGCCGGCTCAAGGGCTTCTTCTTCCCGGCGGGCACGCACCCGCAGGCCAAAATACATCAGACTGATAAACACCATGGTCCAGGTGCGGTAGAGCAGCAATCCGCCAAGCCCAACCAGCAGGATGCCCAGGTACATGGGATGACGCACCAACGCATAGGCACCGGATGTGATCAGGCGGTGGTCAGAAAACAGTGCTGCCTGCCTGCCGGTTGAAACAAAATACTCGCTTCCCAGACTGAAGCGCCCCCACAGAATAAGGCCAATGCCCGTGAACAAAAGGGGAGTGCCGATAATCAGGCTGACGACCCTGACTGGCAGGCTTGGGGAAAACGGCAGCGGTCGCCAGATTTGCCAGCAAAACCAGAAAAAAGCGGCACTGGCAACCAGGTAAAAAAGCGGCGAGCGCAGCAGCCAGATATATTTTTGCTGGGGGGTGCTATCAAAGCGGCGGATTCCCTTGAAGATGCCGAAAAAGATGATAGCCAGGCAGAGCAGGATGCCTGCGCCGCCGATGCGCCCAATCCACAGTTCAATCAGGGACAATAGGGTCATTAATGTTCGCTATTCCAGGAAACCAGTTCTCAATTCTGATTTGACGATAGCATTTTTGAGGTTTCTATACAATCCTTCATGATTAATTGCAGAAAGTTTGCTAAAATTATGAAATTAGTCAATAATAGATTAGTCCTGCGGGGGTATTCGGTTACTGCTGTTAAAACAGGCGGGAAGGAGCCCATGATCGAGCCATACTCTGAGATCCAGCCGGTGGGTGAATTGTTCCAACCGCCAGATGCCGACACTGCTCGCGAGTTTTTCCGGCACAAGTCGCGTGCTATGACTGACAAGCGTATGAGCGTGAAAGAGGCGGTTGAGAGCTTCATCCACGACGGGGATTACATTGCTACCGGCGGATTTGGCAGCGTGCGTTTTTCGACTGCCGTGCTGCATGAAATTGTACGTGCACGAAAACGCAGCCTTGGGTTTTCAGGTCACTCCACAACCCATGATTTCCAGATTCTGGCTGCCGGCGGCGTTATTGACCGTTGCGACATTGCCTATGTGGTTGGTTTGGAGATCCGCGGGCTGTCTCCCAATGGGCGGCGCTTGATGGAAAGCGGCGCCGTGCGCACCACAGAATGGAGCAATGCCGGGCTTGGCTGGCGCTATAAAGCGGCAGCCATGGGGCTGCCGTTTCTTCCGGCGCGGGTCATGCTGGGCAGTGATACCCTGCGGTTCAGTGCGGGAAAGCTTATTGAGGATCCATTCACCGGTCAAAAGCTGCTGGCAGTACCAGCGCTTTACCCGGATGTCGGCATCATCCATGTGCATCAGGCGGATATCTATGGCAATGCCCAGATCGATGGGACCAGCATCGTGGATCTCGACCTGGCGAAGGCTTCCAGGAGGTTGATCATCACCACCGAGCGCCTGGTGGAAACCGAGGTCTTCCGGCGCGACCCGCGTAAGACCAGCATTCCTTACTGGCAGGTGGATGCTGTCTGCCACGTGCCGTTCGGCAGCTACCCGGGCAATATGCCTTTCGAGTACTTCTCGGATGAGAGGCACCTGGCGGAGTGGATCGAGGCCGAGCAAAACGAGGATACTTTCAAGGCCTTTTTGGACCACTATATTTTTGGTGTGGATGCCTTCGAAACCTACCTGGCACTGGCGGCCGGTGATGCCCGTCTGGCAGAATTGCGTAAGCTTGAAATCCTGAAGCGGGATGGGGGTTGAGGATGGTACCTGCCACAACCCGCTACAGCCTGATGGAGTTGATGATTTGCGCAGCCGCCGCACAATTGGAAGATAACCGGACCGCAGTTATCGGAACAGGCACGCCGCTGGCAGCTGCCATGCTGGCCCAAAAGACCACTGCGCCAAATTTGGTGATCTTTTTCGAAGCAGGTGCCATGGCACCCATGCTCGAACGGCTTCCCATTTCTGTATCCGGCTCTGAAACACAAACTCAAGCGCTGGTGCACGGCAGCATGTTTGAGGTGATGGAAGCCTGCCAGCGCGGGCTGGTGGATTACACCTTCCTGGGCGGCGCACAAATTGACATGTACGGCAACCTGAATTCAACCATGATCGGCGGGGATTACCGCCATCCCAAAGTTCGGCTGCCGGGCAGCGGCGGTGCCAACGATCTGGCCTCGCTGAGCTGGAAAACTCTGGCGACCATGCAGCATGACCGGCGCCGGTTTGTGCCGCGCGTGGATTTCATCACCTCTCCCGGTTACCTGACCGGACCCGGTGCGCGCGAGGCTGCGGGCTTGCCGCCCGGTACCGGCCCGTACAAGGTCATCAGTACGTTAGGGGTAATGGGTTTTGACCCGCACAGTAAGCGCATGCAGGTCGAGTCGCTGCATCCCGGTGTAACCCGTGGGGAAATTGCGGAGAATACCGGTTTTGAGCTGCTCTTTGCCGACATGCTGAACGAAACTCCGGAGCCAACCGATCAACAGCTGGAAATTCTGCGCATGCACGTGGATCCAACCGGCATGATCCTGGGAAAGCAGACACGTTAGCAGAGGATGAAATTACACTCCATTTGGGTGATATCGACCATAATGTCAATAAATACGGTATAAAATATCATTAATCCGACGCCTCGATAAACGACCGAAAGGATGGCAGCAATGGATTTTCGTTGGTCTGAAGAGCAGGAACTCTTGATCCAAAGCCTGGAAGAATTGCTGCAGCGCGATGCTCCTGAATCGCTGATGGCTGAACTGGATTCGCGCCACGAGTTTCCCTTCAAATCCTGGCAAGCATTGGCGGATAACGGCATCCTGGCGCTCGGGATCCCCGAGGAATACGGCGGTGTGCCTGCCGACATCATGACCCTGACCCTGGTTTGCCAGACCCTGGGCCGGCGCGCACTACCGCTGGGCATCATTTACTCGCTGGGGATAATCACCATCCGCGACATCATCCAGTTCGGTTCCGAGGAAATTAAGGCGGAGGTATTGGGTGGATTCGTGACCGGCGATTTACCGGTGGCTTTGGGTATCACCGAACCTCAGGCAGGGTCGGATGCGGCCGCCCTGAAAACCACAGCCACATTGGACGGGGACGACGTGATTTTCAACGGGCAGAAGATGTACTGCACGCTCTCGAAGATTGCCCGATATATCCTGCTGCTCACCCGCGATTCTGCCGGGAGCAATCCTTATGAATCCATTTCGATGTGGCTGCTGCCCACCGACACGCCCGGGCTGCGTTTCAATCTGCTGAACAAGGTCGGCTGGTGGACGGTGCCGACCTACGAAGTCTTTATCGAAAACGCGCGCGTGCCGCGCAAGAACCTGGTGGGGGATATGAACTGCGGCTGGCAGCAGCTGATGGCGAACTTTGAGATCGAACGCCTGGCATTATGCGCAGCCTCGGTTGGGGCAGCCGAAGCTTCTCTGGATGACGCCCTGGCGTATGCCAACCGCCGCAAGCAATTCGGCAATACCATCGGCAGCTACCAGGCAGTGCAGCACATTCTGACCGACATGGCTATTAAGATTGAAAACATGCGCAACTATATCTACAAGGTTGCCTGGATGATGGATCAGGGCTTACCAGTGCGCCAGGAACATGCCATGTGCAAGTTGTATGTGGCTCAGGCTGCCTGCGAGGTCACCGATGCCGCTGTGCAAATTATGGGCGGCATGGGCTATATGATGGACCACCGCGTGCAGCGATTATGGCGTGACATCCGTCTGATGCGAATTGGCGGCGGCACAGATGAAATCATGTATAACATTGCAGGCCCGCAGTTGCTCAAGCGGGCAGCGCGTGGGTAATGTCGAACCCCGTTTGCCAACACTTCGTAGGATGGAGGTTGTATGAAAATTGTGGTTTGCGCCAAGCTCGCGCCTGACGCGAGCGACATCGAAGTCCGAAACGATGGAAGTATTTCGCTGGATCGGGCAGAATGGAGCATCGGCAGTTTTGACCTGTTGGCCATCGAGGCCGGGGCGCAGCTGGCAGAAGCAAGTAACGGTACCCTGATCGCACTCAGCGCTGGAATGCAGCGAATCAATAATTCCAAGCTGCGTAAGGATCTGCTTTCACGCGGACCGCAGGAGCTGGTGCTGGTGGCTGATGACAGCCTGGCTGCTACCGACACCGCCATGACCGCCCATGTGCTGGCAGCTGCCATCCAAAAAATTGGTGACGTGGATCTGGTGCTGACTGGCGAAGGCTCTGCAGACCTGTATTTTCAACAGACCGGGCTGCAGGTGGGTGAGCTGTTGGGCTGGCCGGTTTTCAATGCTGTCTGCCGCATTGAAAAGACGGGGGAGGGGGTTCGAATCGAACGCAGCCTTGAGGATGAGGTGGAAGTATTGGACGTATCCCTGCCAGCTGTACTGGCAGTCACCACGGATATCAATATCCCCCGCCTGCCCAGCATGAAGGAAATCCTGCTGGCTTCTAAAAAGCCGGTGGCAGAATGGCTGCTGACAGATTTGGGTGTGGCGGCAGACCCGACGCCAGTCATTGAAGTGGTCAGTTTGCAGGCACCCAGACCGGTGGAACGCAAGCACATAATAATAGAAGGCAGCCCCGATGAAGCTGCTCAGACTTTGGTTAATTATTTGAGCAAAGAGGGGGTCGTATAGCCCATGGGGAGCCATCAGGACATCCTTGTCTTTTCTGAAAAACCAGCGCTTCTGGCTGAATTAATCGGCGGTGCTCAGGCACTGGCAGCCCAGACCCACGGCGAGGTGGCGGCCCTGGTCATTGGAACTTCGGCAGACGTACAGCGGGCTTTTGCTTCAGGCGCTGCGCGTGTGCTCTGGGCGGGTGAGCTGCCGGAGGATCGGATTCTTGAAGATGCAGTACCAACTCTGTTTGCCGGTGTGCAATCTGCTCAACCGTTTGCCCTGCTGATCGGTGCAACCATGCGAGGCAGGTTGATTGCCGGGCGCCTTGCTGCACGGCTTGGAACGGCTGCCATGACGGACGTGCTCGATTTGACGGTTGACGGAGCCGCCCTGACCGCCAGACATATGATTTTTGGGGGCGGGGCCGTGCGCGTTGACCGCTGTGTCAGTCCGATCAAGGTTGTCACGATTGGATCCGGTATTTTCGAACCTCACCCGGTGGAAAGCGGTGAGCAAGGCAAAATCGACCGCATCGAGTGGGTAGATTCTCCCCAACCGGCTGTGCTGGTTGAGCGGCGTGAACGCGGGAGCAGCGCGGTCAACCTTTCTGCAGCCAGGCGCGTGGTTTGCCCCGGGCGGGGGGTCAAACAGCAGGAGGATCTGGGCATGATCGAGCAGTTATCCGCGGCACTCAAAGCCGAAATGGCCTGCACCCGCCCGTTAGCCGAGGGGCTTAACTGGCTGCCGCGCGAGCGCTACATCGGCATCTCAGGCGCCATGATCAAACCGGACCTGTATATGGGAATTGGTGTATCCGGGCAGGCGCAGCATACCATCGGTATGAGCGAATCGCGGGTGGTGGTCGCCATCAATAAAGATCCAACTGCCCCTTTGGTTGCCCAATCGGATTATGCTGTGGCGGGCGACCTGTACCAGGTTGTCCCGGCTTTAATAAACGCGCTCAAAGCTCGAAAAGGATAAGTGCTGTGACCGAAGAAACCTTCGATGCCATCATTGTGGGTGCCGGCGTTGCGGGCAGTACTGCTGCCTATAAATTGGCGAAAGCCGGGCTGCAGGTGGTACTCGTCGAACGCGGCCCCTTCCCCGGCAGCAAGAATTTGAGCGGCGGCGTGCTTTATGGCCGGGTGCTGCATGAAATCATTCCCAATTACTGGGAGCGTGCACCGGTGGAGCGCGCCATCTCCAACCAGGTGGTTAGCTTTCTCACGGCGGACTCGTCCATTAATATCGATTTCAAGACGGAAGCCTTCAACCAGCCGCCTTATAACGGCTTCACCGTGCTGCGCGCCAAATTTGACCGTTGGCTGGCGGAACAGGCTGAAAACGCGGGAGCCATGCTGGTACCGGGTATCAAGGTGGACGGCGTGATCAAGCGCGACGGCAGGGTGGTCGGAATTGACGCTGGCGGTGAGGAAATGCTGGCGCACGTGGTAATCGCAGCCGACGGTGCTAATTCGTTTATCGCCCAGCAAGCTGGCCTGCGCGGCAAAATCCCCACCAAACATGCTGGAGTGGGTGTAAAAGAGGTCATCGGGCTGCCACGTGAGGTAATCGAGGAGCGCTTTCACCTGGACGGCAGCCAGGGTTCCGCCTGGAATATCGTGGGGTTTGCCACGCGCGGTGTGCCAGGCGGCGGTTTTTTGTATACCAACCAGGAGAGTTTATCCATTGGGTTGGTCATTCACCTGGATGAACTGGTCGAGCGCCAGTTAAAACCAGCCGAGATCTTTGAGGACTTTTTGACTCATCCTGCCATCGCACCGCTGGTCAAGGGCGGGAAGCTGCTGGAATACGGCGCACATCTGGTGCCGGAGGGCGGGCTGGCAATGATGCCGCCGCTGGTCACAGACGGTTTGCTTTTGGTGGGCGATGCAGCCGGGCTGGGAGTTAACAACGGTTTTGTGGTGCGCGGCATGGACCTGGCCATTGGCTCCGCGTCTGCTGCAGCGGATACGGTCATCGAAGCGCACGCCGCCGGAGATTTTAGCGCCGCGCGTCTGGGCAGCTACCGCACCCGGCTGGAAAAGTCCTTTGTGCTGCAGGACATGCACACCTATTCCCGTGCTGTCGATTTTATGAACAATCCACGCCTGTTTGAGGCTTACCCGGAGTTGTTGACGCGGGTGCTGACTGATATCTATCGGCAGGAGGCGCAGCCGAAAAGGAACCTTGTGCCGACCCTGCTGCAGGCGGTTAAAGATTCACCGGTATCGCTTTTCAATCTGATGAAGGATGTGCTGGCAGGAGGGCGCGCTTTATGAACCGAATGTCTGTGACCGAAAAACTATCCCTTAATAAATACGAACTGGACGAGGGGCATCCTCATATCCATGTCAACGAGGATGTCTGTCGGGAAAAATGCAGCAACCTGGCCTGTCTGTTCGTTTGCCCGGCCAATGTGTACAGCGAGCAAAATGGCCGAATCGTGGCAGACTGGGCCGGCTGCCTGGAGTGCGGCACATGCAAGGTAGCCTGCCCTTCGGATGCGCTGCAGTGGGTTTACCCGCGCGGCGGTTTTGGCGTGATCTACCGCAGCGGTTAATAATCCTCGGGAGTATGATTTGGAAACCCTGCAAACCAGCCTTCAGCGGAACAATCCGGCTTTTCAAGCCAATGCAGCTTATCACCGAAACCTGGCGCAGCTTCTGCGCCAGCGTTTGGAAGGGGTAAGGCGCGGCGGCGAAGAGAAATATCATCAGCGGCACACGGCGCAGGGCAAGTTGTTCGTGCGTGAGCGCATCGACCGCCTGCTGGACAGCGGATCGCCGTTTCTGGAACTCTCGCCTCTTGCTGCCTGGGATTGCTACGACGGTCAGGCTCCCGGTGCGGGCATTGTGACCGGAATCGGGCGTGTGGCTGAACGTGAAGTCCTGATCATCGCCAATGATGCCACAGTCAAGGGCGGCACCTACTTCCCGCTTACCATGAAGAAACATCTACGGGCGCAGGAGGTAGCCGAGCAAAACGCGCTGCCATGCGTATATCTGGTTGATTCCGGCGGTATTTATCTACCCATGCAGGATGAAGTCTTTCCAGATGCGGATGATTTTGGGCGCATCTTTTACAATCAGGCGCGCATGAGCGCAAAGGGCATCCCGCAGATAGCAGTGGTGATGGGATCCTGCACTGCCGGCGGGGCGTATGTGCCGGCGATGAGCGATGAGACCATCATTGTGCGCGGCACTGGCACCATCTTCCTGGGCGGACCGCCGCTGGTCAAGGCTGCCACTGGCGAAGATGTCAGCGCCGAGGATTTAGGTGGAGCAGATGTGCATACCCGCCTTTCAGGCGTAGCCGACCATTTTGCCGAAGACGATGACCACGCGCTTGAGATCTGCCGCAATATTATCGCCACGCTTCCGCGGCAGGCAGGCCGCGGTCAGAGTACCTGGCTGGACGGCATAGATGTTTCCCCGCCCGTCGAGCCGCTCTACCCGGCGGAAGATTTATATGGCATCCTGCCGGTCAATCCGCGTGCAGTATACGATGTACGCGAAGTAATTGCCCGGCTGGTGGACGGCAGCGAGTTCCGCGAGTTCAAAGCCCGCTACGGCACCACGCTGGTATGCGGCTTCGCGCGTATCCACGGCTACCCTATTGGCATCCTGGGCAACAACGGCGTATTGTTCAGCGAGTCGGCGCTTAAGGGCACGCATTTCATCGAATTGTGCGAGCAGCGCGCTATCCCGCTTTTATTTTTGCAGAATATCACCGGATTCATGGTCGGCAGGGCTTATGAAGCCGGGGGCATCGCCAAGGATGGTGCCAAACTGGTGCATGCCGTCGCCACCGTCAGCGTGCCCAAGCTGACGGTATTGATCGGAGGTTCGTTTGGAGCCGGCAACTATGGCATGTCCGGGCGCGCCTTCAATCCACGTTTCTTGTGGATGTGGCCTAACGCGCGCATCAGCGCCATGGGCGGCGAACAGGCTGCAAGTGTGCTGCTTACCGTCAAGCAGGATCAGCTGGAGCGTGAAGGCAAGCCGCGTTTGACCCCTGAGCAAGCCGAGGTTTTCACGCAGCCCACACTGGAGGAATATGAACGTGCCGGAAACCCTTACTATTCCACCGCGCGGCTGTGGGATGACGGTGTAATCGACCCGATGGAAACCCGCCAGGTGCTCGGTTTGGCCCTATCGGTGGTCATGAACGGGCCGCGGCAAGCCGGACGCTTTGGCGTTTTTCGGATGTAATCTTCTATGTTCAAGAAAATTCTGATCGCCAACCGTGGAGAAATCGCTGTACGCATCATTCGTGCCTGCCGCGAAATGGGGATCACGGCTGCGGCGGTGTTTTCGCAAAGCGATCAGCGTGCTTTGCATGTGCGCCTCGCAGACGAGGCCTATGAGATCGGCCCTGCGCCGGCAGGCGAGTCATACCTATCGATCGAACGCATCCTTGAGGCTGCCCAGACCTGCGGGGCACAAGCCATCCATCCCGGCTACGGTTTTCTGTCAGAAAACGCTGCCTTCGCCCGTGCTGTTGAAAAGGCTGGACTGGTTTTTATTGGCCCCAATCCGGATACTATCGCGGTTATGGGAGACAAAGGGCAAGCCCGGGCGCGGATGCAGGCTGCCGGAGTACCGGTGGTGCCTGGCTACCAGGGGATAGATGACGATGAATCGCTGTCTGCCGCTGCCCGCGAGGTTGGCTTTCCGCTGCTGCTCAAAGCAGCCGCTGGCGGCGGGGGTAAGGGCATGCGTGTGGTACATACCCTTGACGAACTCCCAGCATCAGCCGCGGCAGCCCGGCGTGAAGCGCAGCATGCCTTTGGCGATGGGCGTCTGATCCTGGAACGCTACATCCCTCACGCGAGGCATATCGAGTTTCAGGTGCTGGCGGACCGGCATGGCAACCTGGTACACCTTTTCGAGCGCGAGTGTTCGCTGCAGCGCCGCCACCAGAAGATCCTCGAGGAATCGCCATCTGTTTTATTGGATAGTGCTTTGCGGGAAAAAATGGGAACGGCTGCCATTACTGCAGCTCGAACCATTGGCTATGTAAATGCCGGTACATGTGAATTTATCCTTGATCCGGTTTCCCGTGAATTTTTTTTCCTGGAGATGAACACCCGGCTGCAGGTTGAGCACCCGGTTACTGAACTTACCGTAGGACTGGATTTGGTTCAGTGGCAGATCCGCATCGCTGCCGGAGAACGCCTGCCGTTCAAGCAGGGTGATCTGGCGCAGCGCGGGCATGCCATCGAGTGCCGTTTGTATGCCGAAGACCCGTCCAATAATTTTCTGCCGGCAACCGGCAGACTGTTGGCGTATGCCGAGCCGGTTGGCCCTGGGCTGCGGGTTGACAGCGGTTATGCTAACGGCGATGAAGTCAGCATTCATTACGATCCCCTGATCGCAAAAATCATTGCCTGGGGTGAAGATCGCCCCGCAGCCATCCGCCGCTTGGCAGCGGCTTTAAACAATACAGTATTGCTTGGGACGCTGAATAATGGTCAATTTTTACAGGATGTCCTGGCTGAACCGGATTTTGTAAAAGGCGAAGTCCACACTACCTGGGTCGAAGAAAAATTTAAGAATTGGCTGCCGCCGCAGTGCGGTCTGCCAGCTGAAATCCTGGCAGCGGCGGCGCTCACGCAATTGCAGCCGACTGCACCGGGTGCCGATGGCAGAGACCCATACAGCCCATGGCATATCCCGAATGGTTTCCGGACTGGGCAATAATGGATTAAGAGGTCTTGATGTTTTTTCGTTTTCAATCCGGCGGGAAAAACGTAGAGGTGAGTTTAGGACTGTCGGGCAGCGGATTTTATGCCTTAATCGACGGCACCCGGCATGAACTTGAGGTGCTTAACCGACAGCCCGGGCAGCTGAGCCTGCTTTTCGACGGCCGGCCCCTCACGGTTCACTGGGCGGATGACGGAAGCCGGAAATGGCTGTCGGTCGGCGGATGTACTTATGCCCTAGACCGCCCCGTTTCCCGTTCAAGCAGCTCCGTTGGCACCTCGAATGGTGCTGCAGCGATCCGGGCTCCAATGCCCGCCCAGGTGCGTGCGGTCCAGGTGGCGGCTGGCGAGCGGGTCTCCAACGGTCAGGTTTTATTACTGCTGGAGGCTATGAAAATGGAAATTCAAATCAAAGCACCGACGGACGGGCTGGTTAACCGCCTGACGGTGGTTGCAGGCCAAACGGTCGACCGCGATCAAGTACTGGTCGAAATAGGAGAATAATCCATGACAGGCAGGTATTTTGAGGATCTGGAGGTCGGGCAGCGCTTCAAGCACGCCCAGGGGCGCACCATTACCGAGGCAGATAATACGCTTTTCTGCGCAATGACCATGAATAACCAGCCGCTGCACCTTAATGCAGACTTCGCTGAAAAGACCGCCTATGGACAGCGCATCGTCAACGGACTATTCACCCTCTCCCTGGCGGTTGGTTTAACCGTCGGTGATCTGACGGAGGGCACGGTGGTCGCCAATCTGGGTTACGACCGCGTATCCCATCCTAATCCAGTCTTCCATGGTGACACCTTGTATGTCGAAAGTGAAATAATTGAAAAACGTGAATCTGCGTCCAAACCCGACCGGGGAATCGTGCGTCTCAAGCATGTCGGGCGAAAACCGGATGGTACAGTTGCGGTAGAATTTGAACGTACCGTGATGTTTCTAAAACGTCCGGTAGGGGAGGTGAGCAAATGAACCTCAGATCGAGACGCGCTTTGTTATATGTCCCCGGTGACGACTTGCATAAGGTCGAGAAAGCCTCCAAACTGGGGGCAGACTGCGTCTGTTTGGATATCGAGGATGGGGTGGCGCTTAACCGCAAGGGAAACGCGCGAAATGTGATTGTCCAAGCGCTCGGCAGCCTGGATTTTGGTCACTCTGAAAAGTTGGTGCGGATTAACCCGGTCGGTTCCGGCTTTGAGGAAAGCGACCTGGCGGCTGTGCTGCCTGCCAAACCAGACGGAATTGTCATCCCCAAGGTACAGAATGCCGACCAGGTAAAGTGGGTCAGCCAGCAAGTGGCGCAGGTGGAAGTTCTAAACGGCTGGACCACCGGCGGGATCATTCTGATTGCCTTGATCGAATCAGCCCGGGGTGTGATCAACCTCAAGGAGATCGCAGGATCTGAGCCGCGATTGCAGGCATTGATCTTCGGCGCAGAGGATCTGGCGGGGGATATTGGTGCGGTGCGCACACGTGCAGGGTGGGAGATTTTCTATGCCCGCTCCGCCATCGTGACCCATGCGGCTGCCTTTGGGCTGCAGGCAATCGACATGGTCTGGATGGACCTGCACGATCTGGACGGGCTGAAAGAGGAATCGCTGCAGGGAGCAGGCATGGCTTATTCCGGCAAACAAATCATTCACCCGAATCAGGTGGGACCCGTACAGGCTGCCTTTGCGCCGTCGGACGAAGCAATTATGCACGCTAAACGCGTGGTTGACGCCGCAGCCCTGCATCAGGATGCGGGTAAGGGGGCTTTTGCCCTGGATGGGAAAATGGTGGATATGCCGGTGGTTAAAGCCGCCGAGTGGGTGTTGGCGCGGGCCAGAGCGGCCGGTAAAATTTGAAGCCGGATAAGGTCCGGGTTACGTTCGGGGTTCACCGTCATTAAGGCGTGAGAGTAACCCGTAATAGGTGGCAGGGCTTTTATAGACAACACCGTACCAGAGTTTGATGGCGCGGAACAAGTCTTTAGCTGTCCAGTGGTCATTGTTGGAGGCTGCGGAATCATGGAAGATATCGCGGGGGCGCAGCGCTTTGACTTTGTCTGCCAGGTCAGTCAGTTGACTGCTGGTCAGGCGGGCAACGGAGTTGCCGTGTGCTCGGATTACCAGCACATCCCGGCCTTGTTGTCGGTAAGTTTTACACCATTGATACAGCGTTGAACGGCTGCAGTGAAAACGTTTTGTGAGTGTGGCCCATTTCTCGCCAAAATGGTAGGCAAGGATTGCTTCCAGGCGATGGGTGCCAGGACCAGCTTGTGAGCCGGCCAGAGTTTGTGAAATTTCCTCGATTTCCTCTGGTGTCAGATGAAATTTACGTTTTGCCATTCGAAAAGACCTTCCTGCCATCCCGACAATTTCAGAGAATTCGAGGAATCTCTAACAAGCGTATGGGGGCAAAATTGGTTTTGATGGGAATTCTGGCAGTTTCCCCCCTCTCGTACGCCTTTCCAATTATATAGAAAAAAACAAACCAGTATCTGCCTGGAAGGCAAAAATTTTCTTTGAATTTTTTTAGAGTTTAAGAATAATTGCTGTTTGACAGTATAACGTAATACTGTTATAATTGTATCTATCCTTCAAAATCAGGTTCACTCATGGAACAAGAAGACTTGCTCATCCATCAACTTGCTGATAGTGTCGGGGTCTCCATCCGGACCATCCGTTACTATATCGCTGAAGGATTGCTGCCGCCCCCAGAAACCAAGGGACGGTACGCCACCTTTAATGAAGAGTACCGCATGCGGCTGGAGTTAATCTTAAAATTAAAAAATGCATTCCTGCCGCTGAAGGAGATTCGCGACCGGATCGCCGGGCTTGATCCGCAGCAGGTTCGTGATATGCTCGACCGGCTGGAAACGGGAACAGCCATACAGGATGAGCAGCTGTTGGATTTGTCTCCCAGTCAAAAAATGATGGTAAAGGAGACGCCATTAGGGGGAGCATTGGATTACCTTGCCACGAAGATGAATGCACCCAGGCTTAAGGTTCTCCAGCCAGACCAGGTGGGTAGAAACGTACCGCCCAAAACCTCCCGCCCGCAGCGCAGACAAGCGCCTGCGGCTGAAAACTGGCAGCGCATTGTACTGGCGCCTGGCCTGGAGATCCATGTGCGGAATGCCGAGGAGGCTGTTTACCGGGAGCGGATCCGCCAGATTGTGGAATTCGCTCAGATACAATTTTCATAATCATTAGGGGAGGTTAATCATGTTAATGTTTCAAATGTTCCATATCACCCTGCAAAGCGAGAGTAACCTGATTTCACGCCAAACACCGACGCAGCGAGTGGTTGAACTCCGGGTCCGTGCACCTGAGGATGCCCCAAACACTCAGCGCGCGAAGCTCAACCTGTCACTGGTAGTCGACCGCAGCGGTTCGATGCACGGCGTAAAACTTGAAAATGTTAAACAAGCTGCCCTGCATGTCCTCGACATGCTATCCAGTTCGGACCGCGTCTCAGTGGTTAGTTTTGATGATGAAGTGCGCGTGGATGCAGCCAGTTCCCCGGTTAACACCCATTCGAAGACCTGGATCAGGGAACGGATCGCGGCTATTCATTCCGGAGGTTCCACCAACCTGGCTGGCGGCTGGACTCAGGGCTGCCAGGAGGTAGCGGCCAATGCTGAAAGTGAGCGGCAGGTCAACCGCGTTCTGTTGTTGACGGACGGGTTGGCGAACGTTGGCATTTCGGACCCTGAGATACTGACCATGCATGCCCGCGAGTTGGCCCAAAGAGGCGTTAGTACATCCACATTTGGGGTAGGTGAGGGATTTAACGAACACTTGCTGGAAGGCATGGCCAACAACGGGAGCGGCAATTTCTACTATATAAACAGCCCGCAGGAAATCCCTTCCATCTTCATGCGCGAGTTCAAGGAAATCACGACTGTTACGGCGCATAACGTCAGCGTAAACCTCACAATCCCGGAGCATACTTCGGCGCAAGTGCTCGGCGGGTGGCGTTACACCCAGGATGGGAACAATTTGAATTTGCACCTGGGGGACCTTGTTGGGGGGCGTGAGCAGCTGATCTACATCAAGCTTCTGCTGCCACCCTCAGCGGACACCCAATCTCTGGTGGTCCATGCTAATGCAACCGGTACTGGCTTGCTTGGCAGAGATCTCTCAGATGATGCCCAGCTGCGCTTCAGCTACGCCAGCGAAGCGGAACTGGCAGCTGCACCTGTGGCGCAGGATGTGCTCGAGCGGTTTGCATCCGTCGAAATGAGCGATCAGACCACCGAGGCGTTGAAGCTGGAACGGGATGGACAGCGCGAGCAGGCGCGCAAACAGCTGCTGCTGGCTCTGGAAGAGCACCGATCCAACATTCCACCCGGTCAGGCAAAGTATTATGAAGAAATGGCGGATCGCATGAAGATCGGCATGGCTGAAGGAGACCGCAAAAGCAGCCAATATACATCCTATCTGCGAAAACGAGGCCGGGAAGACACACAATAGATGCTTCACCCTGGCGGCTAAGGGGAACCGCTAAAACCGCTCCCGGACAAACAAATCGTTCATCCGGGAGCGGGTTTCAATTTAGGATTTATTGACACTCGGGGAGAGTGCGGTATAATTTGTGCGCTATCGGCTCACTAGCTCAACTGGCAGAGCAATTGACTCTTAATCAATGGGTTCAGGGTTCGAGTCCCTGGTGAGTCACCTAACTATGGCGGTTTGATCCGTCGCAACCCCCAGATATGGTGGTTTTAAGCCCTCAAAAATGAGGGCTAAATTTTTTGGGTGCAATTCGGGTGCAATTATTTCTTCGCTGGTGCAGTAGGGCGCAATGGCTCATCCGCTGTCTGAGGCTCATTTTACCCCATGGAAATCAAAACCGGGTCAGTTCCACGGCTAATACCCAACGGTATTTGACCTGGCGTGAGTCTCTGGATCAGTCACCCATGCCTAATCAAAATATTATTAAGCTAGTAATGCTTCTGGTACGAGCTAGCACAAAAATCCGGCTGTTCCTCCAGCAATAACTTCTCCCATTACCCTGGTCTGCCTGTGCGGCGGATGAGTGTTAACCATTATCTCGCAGGCTTTTCCTTCAGTTTCGTTAAACATTGTACAAAACATTATATATCCCTTGTAAAACTATATACAAAACCCTATACTAACGGCAATCTGGTTCGTAAAACTAACGAAACGCTCAAATAAGGAGATTGGAAATGAAACCCTTTTTACTCGTTGTAATGTTCGCTTCACTGGTATTAACAGCCTGTGCGCCTGCGGCTACACCTGAACCAATGCCTACCGCTATGCCCCCGGAACCGACCCCGGCTCCTAAAACGATTGTAGATGTCGCTGTCGCAGACGGGCGATTTACCACCCTCGTGGCTGCGGTAACCGCCGCAGGTTTGGCAGAAACGCTCTCTGGGGAAGGACCCTTCACTGTATTCGCGCCGACCGATGATGCCTTCGCGAAGCTGCCTGCAGGGACCCTGGATGAGTTGTTAAAACCTGAGAATAAGCAAGCCCTGACTGATATTTTGCTCTACCATGTTGTTACTGGCAGCATAAAAGCTGCGGATGTGGCTAGTTTGAGCGAAGCCGAGACGGTGCTGGGTGAAAAGGTATCTGTCAAGGTTGAGGATGGAAAAGTCTTCATCAACGATGCCGAAGTTGTCATCACCGACGTGGAGGCGAGCAATGGTTTGATCCACGTCATTAACTCGGTCATTCTGCCTCCTGCAGATGAAGAGGCAATGGATATTGTGGATACCGCCATAGCTGACGGCCGTTTCACAACGCTGGTTGCCGCTGTTGAGGCAGCTGGTTTGGTTGAAACGCTCAAAGGGGAAGGTCCATTCACGGTTTTTGCTCCGACCGATGAAGCCTTCGCAAAACTACCTGCCGGCACCTTGGATGAGTTGTTGAAACCCGAGAGCAAGCAAGCCCTGACCGATATCTTGCTCTACCATGTGATGGCTGGCAAAGTTATGGCGGCGGATGTCTCAGATGGCTTGATTGCAGACAGTGCCCTCGGAACATCTTTGTTCTTCAAGCTGGACATGGGCAACGCTTACGTAAACGAAGCCCAGATTGTTATCACCGACATCAATACGAGCAATGGTGTAATTCACGTCATCGATACGGTCATCCTGCCCAAGGACATCGTTGACGCTGCGATCTTCAATAAATTTGAAACCCTGGCTGCTGCTTTACAGGCTGCTGAACTGGTAGAAACCCTTAAGGGAGAAGGTCCTTTCACCGTGTTTGCTCCGACCGATGATGCTTTTGCTGCCCTCCCTGCCGGAACCCTGGACAGCCTGCTGCTGCCAGAAAACAAACAGACCTTGACCAACATCTTGCTCTATCATGTTGTATCAGGAAAAGTTTTAGCTGAAGATGTGACCATGCTGGAAAGCGCGGATACAGTATCAGGACAACCGGTTATGATCAAGGTTGAGGATGGTAAAGTATTCGTGAACGAGGCCCAGGTAGTGCTAACCGACATCAAGACCACCAATGGTGTAATCCATGTAATCAATGCGGTGCTTTTGCCGCCGCAGTAAAATCGTAGCCATCAGCTTAATGCAGGAACTCCCTTCAGGGGCTGCCAGTCAATCCTGGCAACCCCTGAAAACAGGATAATAAGCAAGGAACAAATTTTTGATTGCAGCCAAATTGATACATAATGCAACGGCAGCGGAATTAAACCCAATATTTGTATAATGTTGTTACAGATGGTTGCGTACCTTTGCGCTCAGAAACGGGGTGGTGATGACAAGCATAAAAGACTTTTCCGAAGCGCCAAAACATACCATAAAAAAAGTAAGCCTCCAAACTGGCATTCCACCGGTTACCCTTCGAGCCTGGGAACGGCGCTACC
>CAYPJS010000051.1:0-15852 GCA_964411135.1 uncultured Anaerolinea sp. | reverse complement strand
AAAACTTTTGGAAATTTATTGTTCTTCATAAAATACCAACGATTTACATCAATAAATCCTGAAAATGGAATAGAAAAAGTGTGTTAAGAAGCTGGATATCCATCATTATTATCAGCAGAATCTTGTTTCCATGAAACTGGTCGATTAATTGTCTGGAAGCAAACAATACCACCATCGGCACCCAAAACATCCATAACCGGCCTACCTCTCCTTGCACAGATCCCGTCAGATTCAGAATAATAAATGCCAAAAACATGCTTCCAGGATAGATGTCATTCTCACCCAGCCGCCGTTTTATAAGCTGGATTAACAACCTTATCCCAAAAATGGCAAAGAGCAGAAATATCCCTACACCTACTGTTGTGGCAAATTCGATGTTGTTTATTAATAAGGCTTGTATGATTTGCTTTAACCGGGTTGCAATAGACTCTCCCTCAAATGCCGCTTGTATACCCACCCGCGTGTAAAAGTCGAATTTGTGGTTAATGTTCATGGTGCTCGTAAACCGAGTGAAAAAATCGTAGTTAAGCAACAAGCGTAATAACCAGTACCCTCCGACGATACCCGCCAGGAATATCAACCCCTTTTTTAACTGCAGCACTAACGGGAACTCTGTTTTTGAGTGGTACCACTGCAGCAGCAGAAACATCCCAGCAAGCGGAAACAGCGGCAGCATGGTAAATGCAAAATAAGCAAAACAATATAACAGGAAACCCAGACTGAAAGAAGCAATGATGGCGTTTTTCCTGAACAGCACAAAGATAAGCCAACAACCAGAAAGAAAAAGCGCAGGGTATATAGCTTGATCGGCGAACAGGGGAAACAGGATTATGTTGGGTGTAACAATATACAAGCTTGAGGGCAGTACTTCTTGCCAGGGTTTGTGGAAAAAAAGTAAACTACGCGCGAAGAAGTAAACTAGAAATATGGCAGCAGCCCCAAGGATAGGGAATAACAGAGCGATTGTGCTACTCAATTTTTCAAACCTAGCATCATCTGTCAGGGATGATTTTATCGGATTGCCATTGACGAGCCGTTCCAACATCAGGTATCCCGCCATCAGCCCCGGCGGTTTTGTCCGAGCAAAAGTCGCACGACCAAAGATATCTTCGTAGTTGCGGAGATTCTCCACAATTGGGGCATCGTTATTACTGGCAAGTTCCAAGTAGCTCGCATGATATGTAGTAAGGTAACGGTCTTTAAACCCAGCGAAATTCCCTCCAGCTAACACTCCTAAACTAATTTGGAGAAATAATCCGGCAACGAAAAAAATTACCAAACATAAGGCATTACGGCCCTTCGTCCAACTGAGTCTTGCGGCAAGATATATTAGTATCCCGGCAACAACAATGTAAACTAAATCGGTAATTGAGAAAGGCTTGTACTGATTCTCCCAGTACCAGGCCGGGATAATTACAAAGACTTTTAATTGCAGGGCTAGGATAAACCAATGTGCAAGAGTTAGTAAAACGATAACGATGATAGTAATTCCTGGGCTAATTGCTTTCCATTCCCAAAAGTGGGGATCAGCGAGACATTTTTTATATAGAAAGAGAAGTAATCCCACAGCTCCAGCGAAGGCAGCCAGGAACATGGAAAAAAACGGCAGCAGGTTCAGTGTGATAGCGTAAATTGTGGGGAAAAAGTCCGGAGCCCATATCGAGTAAACATCATAATCCAGCGGCGTAGATAATATTTTCAAAATCGCAAACAGGATCATTCCGGTCAGCAGGGTTACCCCCACTAGGGCAGGAATAAGTTGACGCTGACGGATCAGCACACCTTCAAGCCTTTGGGCAATTCTACCAACCAAATGTTCGGACTTCCTTACCCGGTTAAGAAGATAGACAAAGGGAAGGATAACAGAAACAATAGCAGCAATTATCTGCAATTCGCGACTGGAAAACGAGAGGGATATCTGCCGATGTGCCTCAAAACGAGCAACCAAAGCCCAACATAATATTCCCCAGGCTTGAACCTCCTGGATAAAAATGAATTTTCTAATCGCTTGGATCATTGATGATAAGTATATAGGATTCGGACCATTGGCAAGCACTCAATTATATGAAGGAATCCGATAACCAGATGAATTATGGACCCTCGGTTTCAGCCCATTGAATGGTTAATCTGGATGTACCGCAATCCGCCAGTAAACCCCACCACCGCCCTCGCGCTCCATAAATTTGTATTCGATCAGACTGCGGCGCAAAAAGGCTGTATCCTCGCTGAATTGCGAGAGGATGACATTTACCTGCTTCTCAGGATAGCGTTGATCGAACTCGAAAGCTTTGACCACATGCCGCAGGATGGCTCCCAGCTTTTTGTCCTGTGCCGGGAAGGATTTAATGCGTCCCTCACTGTCCAAAAAATTGGTCAGTACCTTCTGGTCGTATGCATCGCCGTCGAGCGGCTCGGACAGCTTTCGGATCTGTTCATCATGCAGCAAGCGCTGCGACATATCTTTCAAAGTGTCGGTATGCAGTGAGTAAATGTAATAGTGCCCATCGGTACGCGCCGAAACCAGCCCGGCTTTTGCAAGCCGCGCCAGGTGGTGTGATGTTGTGGACACACTCAATCCTATTTTCGCGGCGATGTTCTCCACACTGGTAGGCTGCTGTGCCAGCAGGCCAATGATTTTCAAACGGTTTTCATCTGCCAGAGCCTTAAAAAAGTCGAGCAGCTCGGTTTCCTGTTCGGGGGTTGTCATTTCTTGTCTCCATGATAACATTTCGATTAATATAGAAATGATTTTATATCTATTTACCTGGATGTCAAGGGGAAATTCTGATTTCGGTTACAATATATTCTTTCCTGTAATCTTTCAACCGAAAACACACTGTGCAGCTTATCCTGCTTTGCTTTCATAACCCCTGGAGGTCTGTCCATGCGAGCCGCCGTCTTTGAAGAATTCCAGAAACCCCTGACCATTCAACGGGTGCCTGACCCGACCGCCCCACCGGATGGCGTGGTGCTGCAGGTCATGGCGACCGGTATCTGCCGCAGCGATTGGCACGGCTGGATGGGGCACGATTCCGATATCCAATTACCGCACGTGCCCGGGCATGAGTTGGCGGGTGTTGTGGCTTCGGTTGGCAAGGAAGTGACCAATTGGAAAGTCGGTGACCGTGTAACCCTGCCCTTCGTGAGCGGCTGCGGAAAATGCCCGCAGTGCCTGTCGGGCAACCACCAGGTTTGTGATCACCAGTTCCAACCAGGGTTCACGCATTGGGGTTCGTTTGCCGAGTATGTTGCCATCCATTATGCCGACATTAACCTGGTACGGCTGCCAGAATCAGTGGATTTTACAACAGCCGCCAGCCTCGGCTGCCGCTTTGTGACATCCTTCCGCGCTGTGGTTGACCAGGGCCGTGCATCCGCAGGGGAGTGGGTGGCGGTACACGGCTGCGGCGGCGTTGGGCTTTCAGCTATCATGATTGCGTCTGCTGTGGGTGCCAATGTGGTCGCGGTTGACATCGCCGACGACAAACTGGAACTAGCGCGCCGTTTGGGCGCAGCCGCAGGGATCAATGCCAGCCGAACCTCAGATGTAGTCGGCGCGGTAAAAGAGATTACCGGGGGCGGCGCGCACATCTCGATCGACGCCCTCGGAAGCCTGTCCACTTGCTTCAACTCGATCGCCAACCTGCGTAAGCGCGGGCGCCATATTCAGGTCGGCTTGATGTTAGGCGGTCAGAACCATCCGCCAGTGCCCATGGACAAGGTCGTTGCCAACGAGCTCGAAATCTACGGCAGCCACGGCATACAGGCCTGGCGCTACCCTGCGTTGATCGGGATGATTGCCTCCGGAAATCTGCACCCGGAACTATTGGTCACTCGCACCCTCACCCTGGACCAATCGCTGGATGCCCTGGTGAATATGGATTCATTCTCAACTCCCGGCGTGACCGTCATCACCAAATTCGATTAACCGCAGTATTTCGCAACCAGCTTACGCAAAGTGGACACCTGCCGCATGGTTGAAGGCTGCCCGGTGATCTTTTCCAGGCTGACATTGGCAAATTTGGATTCGCTTTGTATTACCCGGCACAGCCAGTAAAATTCACGCGCTAGCGCTTCAAACCGGTCGATTTCGTTTTCAAGCGCCTTCAAGCGTCGCAACGCTTCCGCATCAATGGGCTGCTTGAGGAAAGCCAGGTTGAAAGCCGCCGCCGTGGAAAAGACTTCAGGCGGAAATGGCTGACGCGTGACCGCCTGGATAAGTTCCTGCGGCATCCGGATGAATGCAGCCACCTCAAAACCAAATTTTTCTCTCAGGCTGCCTTCGATGAATGTTTCCATTGCCTGGATATCGCTCATATTTGAATAGAAAACAACATTCCCGCTGGCTATGAAGGTTTCGACCTTTTCGAATCCAAGGTTCGCGAAGTGCTGGCGCAGGTCATCCATTTTGACAATGTGACCGCCGACGTTGATGGCGCGCAGAAAAGCAAAGTATTGCTGCATGGGCTTGTTCCTGGGTCGGTGGGATGGGAAATGGGTTTACTGAACGAAGGCGGAATAGATCTGCCTGATTTCACCCAGGTGGTACGCAGTGTGGGTAAGTAAAATCAGGCTGGCAGAGACCGCATCTTCGTTCCATTCTTCGGTCTTTTCGACCAGTTCCAGGTTTTTCGCGTAAACCTTGCGCACTTCCTCGCACAAGTTCTGCCAGGCAGGCTCGTCCACCACCTGGTCGCGCCAGCTGCCAGGCCAATCAGTTTGGGGCGACTCACCCCTCAAGTACGGTTCAAACAATTCCATCAAATACAGGGCATGCCGCAGGTGTGAAGCGATCGTCTCGCTGCCCGGTCTGGCGCCCTTTGAAGCGTCTGACGCCGATAGTTTATTAATCGTGCCCAGGATTCCGGACCAGCCGTTATCCAGGACGTATCCATAATTACTTTCAGTCGCACCGAAAATCTCGGGCAGCAGTTTCAGCATCCAGGTTTTATAGGCGTCCACGACAATCTCCTTTTCAGCGCAGGCTAGAGGTAGAGGTCAATTTATGATAATATTTGTAAATTATTCACCGATTATATCGCACCTGTCCCGACGCAAAAACAACTGGATCGCATTTCAAGTTACAATATCCGCATGACTTCCATTGAAGACGAAAAAAGCCGCTACATCTGTGTCGATATTGAAACCGCCGGGCCGATACCGGGCGAATATGCCATGCTCTCGATTGGCGCCTGCACCATTGGCTCGCCGCGCCGTACGTTTTATGTCGAACTGCAGCCAGACCGCGACCGCACCGAGCCGCAATCAATGGCTGTCCACCACCTGGACATGCAGACCCTGCGTCAGGATGGATATGCACCCAGGGATGCGCTGGAAGCCTTTCGAGACTGGCTGGCTATGGTCTTGCCTGAAGGCCAGACCCCGCTCTTCGTGGCATTCAACGCTCCCTTCGATTGGATGTTCATCCACGATTACTTCACGCGCTACCTGGGCGAGAATCCTTTCGGACACAGCGCGCTGGACATTAAAGCCCTCTACATGGGCTATTCGGGCAAACCCTGGGCAGAGACTTCAGGCAAATTCTTGCACCGCATCTATAACGAAGACAAATCGTTGAGCCATAACGCGCTACAGGATGCCATCGATCAGGCAGTCATTCTGGAAGGCATTCTGGCGGATATGGAAAAGGGGACCGTTTCAACTTAATTCCCGCGCCATTTTTCATAAAGTATCCACAAAATGGAGGTCAAATGGAAACAGCCAATGCCAACCCGGGAGGTGATATGAACCGGATCGTTGAATCAGCGCGCAGGCTGGGCGTCGAAATGGATGAAAACGAGGCCGTCCGTTGGCTGACTGCCATCGAGGCTGCCAAAGGTGAAGTGGATGTGGTTGTGGATGTGCGCGACGGCATTTTTGGGAACCGCATCGCCATGCTTGACTTTTCACCGGATCGATTAGCCTACTTTCGCAAGATCGGTGCGCTGGTGGGCTTCTCAGACGAACCTGGCGTGGTTGAGACCGCTCTGGCGCTTTCCGGCTCCGCAGCTCAATCGCGCATCCAAACCTTCCCGGGCGACGCCGACTTCTTCGAGCGGGTTAATATCAAGGCGCCTACCCGCGAGGAGGCATGCCGAATTCTGGCGCGCGTAATGCGCGAAAAAGCCCTGTCAAGCGCCTCAGGGTCCACCTACCAGTTGATCGAGGTCAAATTCGGCGCCTATCCATTTGACATTGAAACCTCCAGCGGGTTAAAGAAAGCCGGCTCGCCCATTGCCTGGGTACCGGCGGAGATCGAACAGGGGAAAATTAGCGGTAAAAACCCCGGTGGTGAGCATGTTGAGGTTGGCTGGGAGCAGGTCAGTTCTCAACCTGGATGGTGTAAATTAGATTGGGTGGTGGCTGACCCGATCGAACAGCAGCTGGTTAATGCCAGCAACATGCTGGATGCGACCTGGGAATCACCCACTGGCGACATAACACCTTTGGATGGTTACCTTGATCCGTATTTCCAGGAAGTGTACCTGGAATCCGAAGCCATTCCCATATTTACTAAGCTTGCCAGGCACGTAGATAGCAACGCCCTGGATGACTACGTGGCTGCTCTGGAAAAAGAAGTGCGAAAATATGTCACCACTTCGCCCAACTACGGTAAAGCTGCCAAGCGCATGTACAACATCTTCCGTCTTACCGGTCGTTACCAGGAAGCTGCCTATCTGCGCGAACTTTTCGATGAACCGACCACCGTGCTCTACCAGGTCTGGTCATTGATCCGCACCATTGACGATACTTTCAAGGCAGATAGCGGTATCCCGCTGGAGACCCTCTTTGGGCAGGCAGACAGCCTGATTATGACCGTCGTGGATGTACTGGAAGGCGAAAAAGAAACCGAAATCGTCCGCCTGCTGCTGCGCCTGCGCTCCATCCTCTCGCATGAAAAAGCCGGGCAGGAACTTTCTCCACAGGCTGAGGCCGCCCGCGACGAGGTTATAAATTTGGTTAACAACTTCTACTACGAGAAACTGATGAACCTGCCAGGCATCAAGGACTACATAAACCATTTGGCTGCAAAAAGTTAGTGGTTAATCGTCCAATATCCAGGAATTTATCACTGATTTCCTTGGGCTGAAACACTGCAATCCAACATGCTGTTCAATTGATTATTAATCTCCTGTGGCGGCAGGTTGGTAGCGTCTGTGTCCAGGTAAACCAGTAAGTAGCAGAGGTATTCTGTATTCTCGACAGTTTCGGGCTGCATGAGCATGGTTGTTTTGAGTAAGCCTGTCCAATCTTCAAGTCGATACTGGGCCTCGAACAATGGTGTGTATTCCAGAATGTGATTTGCAGAAAAACCCGAACTCCTCGCCTGATCCATCAACCGCACCACGGTAGACCAGTCTTCCTGTTGGCGGGCCAGATCAGCCTTTTCAAAGTAATAGCACCAGTCATGAGTGGGTTCCTCGCCAAAGATTAGCGGTTCAGGCATTTTGGGTGAAGCAGCCAGATCGATCTGGTCCAAATTCGATAGCTGTAATATTTTTCCATAATTCACATCCATCAGCGGGTTTTGCCCATATACCTCATCAAGGACCAGCACACAAGCGGTCGTTGATTTATTCATGATACCGATTGCGTTCGATGTCGAACCGTTGAATGTAATATTGCGCAGCTTAAAATCAATGGGCTGGTTGGGAGCAAGAACTGCAAATACAGAGCCTTCATCAGCAGGGCTTAAGTACCATGTGGCAAGGCTCTCCGACAGAACCTCGCCGCCGTACAACAGGTCTAGCGCAAACCCAACACTATGATGGGATGAATAGGTGCTCGGCACGTTGGCAGACAGGAAAACCGTACCTGGTTTTATTGCAGGGACGCGCCAGGTCATTTGCCAGTAGTAATCACGCTGGACCTGCCAGTCTAGAGCAAATTTATGAGTCATCTGCATTTGATAGGCTATGGATAATCCAAGACCAATCACCAGAAGGTACGTCCGGTTTTTCCGGTTTTCGATCAGCCAGCTTATTATCACAATTATGAATAAGAAAGCACCAATCATGGGAGCTAGTGTGAAACGTTCACTCCATTTGCCTTCCAGCGCCTGGCGGTTAGTTATCCAAACAGGCAGGCCTCCCAGAAACATTGCAACGACGCTTACGATCAGGCCTTGAAGGATGAATGTTTTCCTGGTTGCGTCCTTACTGTCAATAGAGCTTAGATAAGCACGGTACCCGAATATTCCTGCCAATCCAAGCCCAATCGCCCACGAAAGTAGATTAAACTTGGCATCCAGGCGCAACAGTTCGGGCTTTAGCGGGAGAAGCAGACTTTGTGAGACAAGATGTACTGTGTCTTGAAGCGCCAGGTTGGCAAATGCCATCAGGGATTTTAGCGGAGCCCGGCTGAATTCCATCAGCAGCAACGGTGCATTAGGATCATCCGTCGGCATGGCTCCAATAGTCTGTGGGTAAATCGCAAGGCGCCAGTATGCAAAGGCAAGCACGATCCCCAGGTACGGCAGCGAAAAGAGGGTGGTCTCTACTAAAAGCTTTCGTTTCTGTTTCAGGTGGTGTCTATTCCTCAGCACAATCCATATTACCAGTGGGCGAAGGAACTCCAGACCGATGAAGTACTCCATCGTGACAATCTGTCCTGCTCCGGCAACCAGAGACACAGCGCCCCACAGCCAGCGAGTTGATGATGGAGACACCGCCGCTTTGATCATTGTGTAAATCGAAACACTGAACAACAACAGCGCAAAGAAATGCTGGTTAAAAGCTACCGAGACGGATTGCAAATCGAAGCTTGGGAATACCAGAAGTAATACCCCGAACCAAACCAGCATCTCGTTATGGTCTTGCCACAGGAACATCAATGATTGGGTCAAAAACCAGACCGCAGTGACCCTGATCAGAACTGTAAGGATCTGCCATCCAATGGGGGTCATCGGAATAACAGGAAATGTCAACCAATAGGTCCAGGCGGAAAAAGGCCTGTCGAATTGAAAATACTCCTGAAGCACCTGAAGTGAACCGGTTTTATACAGGAAAACTGCCTGCCAATCATCCCAATAGAATCCTAGTGCCGGCGAAGTGACCAGGTAGCTGACTGCTCCGATGACAAGCAACAAATAAAAGTAGCCAATTGGTTTGCTAACCAGTGCTTTAACCTTTTCGCGCATCAATGCACGTCCATTTACTTACTTAGTTGCGAGATTGAGTTAACCATTGTCTCGGTTATTTTACCGTGAAAAAATTAATGCGTGCTTTATTTATATTTTTAGGCTACAAACACAGGGTAAATTATTCATGGGCCAGCCGGCACAAAAACAGCGCTCCGAAATCAGAGCGCTGTCCTTTTTTCATACCCGGTTTCTCTTTACTTTTTCAGGTTCTCGGGCAGTTCAGGGATTTGCAGCAACATCCCGGGTTTAATCAGGTTTGGATTGTCACCGATCACGGCTTTATTGGCTTCATAGATCAGCATCCAGTAGTCGCGGGTGGCATGCTTGTAATATTTGAGCGCTACATGGCTCAAGGTGTCATCTGCCTGAACTTTGTACTCGGCGATGACCTTGGGCTTGGCAGCCTCGGCAGCGGCTTTCGCAGCAGCTTCGACTTTAGCTTTCATTTCCAAAGCCCGTCGTTTGGATTCTTCAGCCAGCTGCTTCTCGCGCGCAAGTTTTTCAGCGGCTGCTTTTGCTTCGGCAGCCTTCTTGGCTTCAGCAGCTTTCTTGGCGGCCGCTTCTTTAGCGTCCAGCCGGGCTTGCACAGCAGCGGCGGCTGCTTTCGCGTCTGCGGCGGCTTTTTCAGCAGCTGCCTTGGCAGCTGCTTCCGCTTTTTCGTCGCGGTCTGTCAGAGCATCAATTGCCATATCCGCCAATGATTTTATCTTCTTTTTTTCAGCCATATTTCCTCCTATTTACATAACGATGTTTCCATATACTTTGCATCCACGCTATAACCAATCATAGCATAAAAATCCGGTGCAACTCTGCCCGGGTTTTTATGGCTTTCGAAATGCCAGGCAGTAGAACCAGCCCTTCCAAACCTCAGAAAGCCGGATATCCTGCATCTCTTTCGGAACCATGTGTATCGGCGGAATAACCTCCTGGCGGCTCGTTCCAAAGATTTTCTTAAAGCCCGGTAGGAATTTCTCGTATCCCCTGGCACCCTTTTCGGTCTCGTCGCTGACAATAATTTTCGAACCCGGTTTCGCAACACGGATCATTTCATCAATGGCTGCTTTCTTGTTGTCGAAAAAGTTAATTCCGCCAATGTGCAGCACACCCGAAAAAGAATTATCCTCGAATGGAAGCTGCTCCGCATTGCCCAGGAACAGGTCAACAGGCCAGCCATTTCGCTGAATATAATCATGGCAACGGGCCAACTGCCCTGGCGAGATGTCGAGCCCAAAGATTTCACCGACATCCTTACGGGAAACAAGGTACGGTAGATTTACACCGGGGCCAATCGATACCTCCAGTACGCGGCCGCCATACGGATCGAGCCGGTCAACAATTTCCTGCCTGGCTGCATCTTCGCGCATGCCAATCAGGAAGAATGCCATTGTAGAAAATGCACGATACACCCACGAAAATAGGTCATACTCATGCGACATGTGCCGGTTAAAGCCAGACAAATTTTCAACCTGAATGAATTGCGGAATCCCTCTAACGATTGGGTAATTTTTGCCGCAATCCTTGCAGGTCAATCGACCAGTCTGAATCACCTCTTTGTCCTTCCCATCATAGGTCAGGGCGGCGCGACACGCTGGGCAACTCAACAGGTCGAGCGTTGTGCTTTTCATGGGACCACCCCATAATCCACTTTCACTATAAGCCGTTTAATTAACGCGTCAAGTCTCAGTTTAATGCGTGGAAAAGCAAAACATCTGGAATTAACAAAAAAGCCGGGCATAAAGCCCGGCCTTCGGTTATCTATGACGCCTATCCGCGCTGCGGTCTGGCACCCTGGTGCCTGCCCTGATAGCGCCCGCGGTGATTGGGGCGGGGTTCGCGAATCTGCGGTAGTTCCTCGCCGTCGGCTCCAACGCGTTTGAGGGGCTTGCCAAGCATTCGCTCGATCGAGCGGATCATGCCGTTATCCTCGCGGGTGGCAAGGGTGAAGGCTGTGCCAAGCCGTTCCATGCGGCCGGTGCGCCCAATGCGATGAGTGTAAGCCTCTGCAGTGTCCGGCATATCATAGTTGATGACATGCGACACCTTGGTAACATCGATGCCGCGTGCAGCAATATCCGTGGCGACCATCACCTGCGACCGGCCGCTGCGGAAGCTCTTCATGGCAGCCTGGCGCTGGTTCTGCGACAGGTTACCCTGCAGCGAGGTAGCAGAGATTCCCGCCTGGTCCAGTTGGGCAGCCAATTTCTGAGCACGGTATTTGGTGCGGGTAAAGACCAGCACCTGTCCGTTACCGGTTTTTGAAAGCAAGTCCAACAGGGTGGGCAGCTTAGCCTCCTGCTCGACGGCAAATACAGTCTGTTCGATGGTCTCTACTGGCTTTGATGCACCAATTTCGACCGCCACCGGGTTCTTGAGCATTTCCATGGCCAGCGAACGGATTTCATCCGGCATCGTGGCAGAAAAGAGAAGCGTCTGCCGGTCGATGGGGAGGGCCGAGACGATGCGGCGGATGTCGGGCATAAAACCCATATCGAACATCATGTCTGCTTCATCCACCACCAGGAAGTTCAAAGAGCTCAAATTGATGACTCTCTGACCCATCAGGTCGAGCAGACGTCCCGGGCAGGCGACCACGATCTCGGCGCCGCCGCGCAGTGTTTTAATTTGAGGGCCGGCGCTCACGCCGCCGTACACGCTCACGCTGTGCAAACCCGTCTTGCGTCCCAGTTCTTTGATAACGGAATGGGTCTGTTCAGCCAGTTCGCGGGTGGGCGAGAGGATCAAAGCACGTACACGGCCGCGCGGGCCGCGCAGCAGCCGCTGTAAAATGGGCAACACGAATGCCGCAGTTTTACCGGTACCGGTCTGGGCCAGGCCCATCACATCACGGCCGTCTAAAACAGGCTGGATCGTCCTATCCTGGATAGGAGTCGGGGTTGTATACCCGGCAGTAGTAATACCCGCTTTGACAAACGGGTGGAAGTTGAATTTTTCGAAACTCACAACAGGTCCTTTTTGGCTAATAGTTCGGTCCGGCATAATAGCCATCCCGAATTGGATGATAACGATAGATTTTTACTAGCCGCCTGTTCAAGTATCTAACCAGGGCCGCAAGCCCTTAATTTTGTATTCTCTCGAAAAAATCAGCAATTGCCAATAAGTTGAGGGCAGATATCAGCTATTCCACACGACTGCGCAATTTTTCTAGCAAAAGTCTCAAACAGTGAAATAGACAGGAAACCAGAATATTTAATCTATTTTAAATTGCAGACGCGTGAGTATATCACAATTTCTTGAGAATCACCAATTTTCGAAATTAATCTCCGGGTAGGATTTAACACCAGGATTCTATTCTCACCGGAAGACACTTCTGGATACGGAATTGTTTTTCAGCGTTGATTCACTTCACCCAGCTTTTTAACTAACGCTGCCTGCAGCATTTCTTTCACGCCGGGGTCCTCAAGGTCTGAAGGAGCCGCAATGCGAATATGCCGCGCCTTTTTGCCGCTGCCCTTGAGGATGCCTTGCGGGTCAGCCAGGCTGGCACCTTGAGCCAGCATGATGTTGATATAGGACTTGAAAATGGTGATGCTGCAGATCAGGCCCCGGTAAGTGCGGTCGATTCCATAAGCAATCATCGGAATGGATGGATCCAGCTGTTCGACGGTGTCCGGCATGACAGACAGGATCAAAGAACGTGCCTGCCGAATCAGGGGTTGGACTTCGGCCGGGTGTGGGGCGATATAAGCGGCTAACAATAGTTCTTCGAGCGGCGTCATACTTTAATGTGAGTATAGCTCAGGCAGAACTGGTATGCAGGTGATAAATGGCGTCAATAATGCTATAATGATTTACAATCTTGATCAACCTTACAGGATTTTATCCGACATTGCACAAAGGAGGTCAAATATGACGCTTGGATCAATTCTTACGTGGATCATCGTAGGTGCTGTTGCCGGCTTGCTGGCGGATTGGGCCGTAAAAGGCATAAAAGTTGGGCTGCTTGGAGCCATCATTGTTGGCATCGTGGGCGGGTTCATTGGCGGCTGGATTTTTGGGCTGCTTGGAATCTCGCTGGGCGGCGGGATCATTGGGGATATCATTGCCGGGTTTGTTGGCGGTGTGATCTTGCTGCTGATTTTACGCGCGATACGCCGGCGTTGATTTAATAGTTTTTCTGTGAAGAAACAGCGGATTTTAGTCAAATCCGCTGTTTTTATTTATTCGATCAGAGCTTCCTTCGGCTGCCCGCAGCCGGCTCAATAAAAGTCTGGGTGTACGGGTCGAAACGGCTGTGAGTCTCGATCAGAGACCGCAATTCTTCCCAGGGCGCCGACTCGAAATCCTTTATACAGGTATAGCGTTTCGCCAGCCGATCTTTGCCTGTTAGCAGGCCGGTTGGGTCGGGCAGAAACGCGCCGTGGATGAACGCCAGCCGGATGTGGTCTGGCTGAATCAGGATCTGGCAGATACCCGCACTGACAGGCCCGCCGCGCTGGGGGTAGTAATAAACCAGTCCCTGCCGGCGCAGGTCCTCGGCAGCGTCCGGAGCAACCTGCTGCACCAGATTGCGCAGTTCCACCACGATTTCGAGAAGGGGTGCAGGCAGGTTATGAAAATGTTCCTCAAGTTGACGGATGGTTAGCATATTCTACAGTCCATATAAGCATGCTCTTATGGTTTATCAATGGGACAAAGCCAGATCGATCAGCCAGGCTGGCCGAAATCCCTCGCGGCTGAAAGAGTGTACAGCCCAACCCGGTTGCCGAAGGGATCCTGAAAGAAAGCGTACCAGCTTTTATCATCGATGGCTGTACGCGGCAGCAGGGTCTTGCCGCCTGCTTTTGCGATTTTTTGCAGGTCGCCTTCCAGGTCTTCAGTCGAAATATAAACCACGACATCGCCAGTTTTATACTGCAACCCGTCGACAATGGCAAAGCCGCCGCCCAGTCCCTCCTGCGGCTTGAATGTGGCATAGTTATATTCCGGCCAGGATTGTATCTCCCAATCAAACATTTCCCTATAGAATTTTCCAGCTTCATCCGCGTTGGCTGCTGAAAACTCAATATGCACAATCGGGTGCCCGCTCATTTATGCCTCCTTACCCATGACTGAGAATTTCAAGGTCTGACCCTGCCGAAATTCAATCCTTAAGGATCAGGATCAACTCGTCCACATCCTCACCGCGCGCATTGGAAAATTCACGGGATTGACCGGTGCGCACAAAGCCGCACTTTTCCAGCACACGCAGTGAAGCGAGATTGTCCTTCGCCACACGTCCATACAGCGGGCGTAGTTCTGCGAGCTTCAGAAACTGAGCCAGAGCCGACGACGCCACTCCCTTGCCCCAGAATTCACGTCCCAGCCAGTAAGTAACCTCCGGATCGCCGAACCAGGAATGGTGTCCCACGTACCCTGCCACCTGCTCGCCCGTCAGGATGGTTTGCATGACAATTCCGCTGTCTGCCAGAATTTTCTTCCAGTGGGCCTCGAAGGCCGCCCGGTCGTACGGATCGCGGCTGGTAAATGCTGCCATGCGGTTCGCCTCCGGGTCACGCTGCTGCTGGTAGAAAACAGCCACATCACCGGGCTGGATATCCCTCAGCCTCACCTGATTTGAATTCGATCCCATATTTCAGCCCCAAGCAACTGACCGTGTAAGCCCGACCGAGATGCCGCCTGATCCATGATGAATGCCGGTTCCGCTCGTTCCAATTGAACCTCCTTCTAGATATATCCGGCTGCCTGGTACTGCTCAAATCCTCTGCGTGTCAATTCCGCAAGCTCGGTAAACAGGGCAGCGTCAATAACTTTGAAGTTGAAGCAGCTTTTACCCTGCATGCGATTCCGAAGTTCCGCTGAAACGCCTTGCAGCAGGTCAGGGAAAACATAGACCGGCATCAGGTAAAAGCTTACATAGTTCTTTTGCGGTTGGACGCTGCCAAAGAACAAGGGCTGTCCGTTTTTCATAATATACCGGGTATTAAGGCTGTAACCCTTTTCACTCGAAGCTTGCAGCACCAGGTGCGGTTCGTAAGGCCGGAGAATTGTCTGAAGTGATGCGGTCACCTCGGCAAAACCTGCTTTTTTTAGGTCTGATTCGGTTGTCATATCGACTTATCTCTCCGTTGGTTCAGGATAGGTGATCCTTTAATCCAGCCACATCAAGCAAGAGGATTAAATGGCTGGCGGATGACCGTTTTCCATTTTTCCGGTGCCGCGCGGTTGATATCACTGAGGTAAATCTCGTGGTGCCTGCCGCGCAGCGACCCGCGTTCCTGGATGTAGGCGTGCACCTTCTGGATATTCGGCCCTTCGGCAGAAAACGGACCGATATGCATCAGCTGCGCACTCGTACCCTCGTCATACATCTCAAAGCGGACTTTGTGCAGCGACACCAGCCCTTTCTTGCTGGCGCTTTTCACACCTTCCTCGACGATCTCGCGTGTGACCGGCTCCGGCTGCATGATCATCATGGTCCATTTCCAGTTGGCCTTGTTCGATGCCAAAAAATCGCTCATATCCTCCGCCCACCACAAGCCCTCAAGCGGCATCACGCGGAAATCAACTGCCAACGGACCCTTTTTGAGCATGAATTTGACGGTATATGCCACTGAGTAAAGCGCCTGGAGGGCGTCTTTGTATTCCTGAGCTGTGTTCGGGTCGCCTTCTCCGTCGATCATAATGAAATTCATCGGCGGCACATTCACCTGCGACACCGCTTTAGCTGACGGCTGGTAGAGATGTTTCAA
>CAYPJS010000050.1:0-44658 GCA_964411135.1 uncultured Anaerolinea sp. | reverse complement strand
GCTATCCATCCGGTAATTGCAGATATGCGCGATCGGCTGCGCCTCGAGAACGTGTTTGAACAATACCGGCCGGATGTGGTTTATCACACAGCCGCCCATAAGCATGTTTCCCTGATGGAAGTGAATATCGAGGAAGCGGTTACCAATAATATTTTAGGGACGAAGAACCTGGTCGAGGTGTCCATTGACCGCGGGGTCAATCGATTGGTGATGATCTCAACCGATAAAGCCATCCGACCGGTAAATATTATGGGAGCCACCAAACGGATCGCTGAGATGATTGTGCTCGATGCCGGCAGACGAGCGGGCAAAGCCTACTCGGTGGTGCGTTTTGGAAATGTCCTCGGGAGCCGCGGCAGCGTAGTGCCCATTTTCAAACAACAGATTGCGCGCGGTGGTCCATTAACCATCACCCACCCTGATATGAAGCGATATTTCATGACCATTCCAGAAGCGGTTTACCTGGTTTTACAGGCTGCCGGGATGGGCCTGGGAGGTGAAACCTTTGTACTCAATATGGGTCAGCAGGTGCGCATCCTGGACCTTGCAGAGGATTTGATTCGTTTATCTGGTCTGGAACCCGGACGGGATGTTGAGATCGTCTTTACCGGTGTAAGACCCGGCGAGAAATTAAGTGAAGACTTGTGGGACGAGGGTTTCCAGTTTAAATCTACGGAGCACCCTGATATTTTCCGATTGGATACGACTGAGCCCTTACTCGGCGACCGGTTGATGAAAGTGGTAGATCAATTGGTCCATTTATCTCGCGCAGGTAAACGGGATGAAATTGTGGAATTAATGGATACGTTTATTCCAGGGGCCGCCGTACGTTCAACCCCGCCCCCTGAAATCACATCGATCATTTAATGACCCTACTGGACGCGCAAGCCTGGAATGAATTCTTATCGGACCATGCAGACGTGCATGTCTTGCAAACTTCTGCCTGGGGGGAGCTGAAATCTGCTTTTGGCTGGAAACCCGTGCGTGTAGTCGTCAATGGGAGCGGCGCACAGATCCTATTCAGGCGGCTTCCGTTTGGTTTTACGGTTGGATATATTCCCAAAGGGCCTATCGGCAGCGGCAGTAAAGATTTCTGGCTTGAAATTGAGCAGGTGTGCAGACAAAACCGGGCAATTTTCCTGAAAATTGAACCTGATCTCTGGGAGGGTCAAGCCTGGCTGCCAGGTTCTGAAATCCACGGGTTGATTGAGGCAAAGCCGATTCAACCGCGCCGTACCGTTGAAATCAGTCTGGCGGGAACGGAAGAGGAGTGGCTGGCGCACATGAAACAAAAGACACGCTACAATGTGCGTCTGGCGGAAAAGAAAGACGTTGTTATTCAACGGTCCGATGATATAGCTGCATTCCACAGGCTGATGCTCACTACAGGTACCAGGGACTCCTTTGGCGTCCATAGCCTGGCCTATTATCAACGTGCATTCGATTTGTTCTCTCCGGACAACCGATGCGCCCTGTTGATTGCCACCTTTGAAGGGCAGCCGCTGGCAGGATTGATGGTTTTTGCGCAGGGAAAACGAGCCTGGTACTTTTACGGTGCCTCAACCAACGTTGAGCGAAACCGTATGCCAGCCTATCTTCTTCAGTTCGAGGCTATGCGCTGGTCAGCATCACAAGGATGCCAGGTTTATGACCTTTGGGGTATCCCGGATGCTGCTGAGGAAGTTCTTGAGGAACAATTCGCCGAACGCGATGACGGACTCTGGGGAGTTTACCGATTTAAACGCGGTTTTGGAGGTGTTATCCGCCGTTCCATTGGTGCCTGGGATAGGGTTTTCATGCCGCCGCTTTATCAGGTTTATAAGCTGTACTCAGAAAAGCGCAGTGGGGAGTAGGACAAGGGTTTGATGGGGTTTGGCCAAAATGCTTTGACCGGTTGGAATTCAGAAATTGCAGCCCTCCCGGGTGCGCACATCCTGCAGACCTGGGAATGGGGCCAGTTTAAGGCTATCTATGATTGGCGGCCCATTCCAAAGATTTGGCGGGATGAACAGGGCGAGATCAAAGCGGCTGCTATGGTACTTCAGCGTTCGATCCGTCTTGCTGGTTTTGGCCCGGAATTCAAGATTCTTTATGTTCCACGCGGACCGATGCTCGATTGGCAGGATGTGAAGCTTCGTCAAACCGTGCTGACCGATCTACAAGCGTTGGCAAAAAAGACAGGAGCGATTTTCATTAAAATCGACCCTGAAGTGGCTCTTGGGCGGGGTACACCTGAGGAAGGGTCACCTCCATTAAGCGAAAATGCGAACGAGATTTTGATGAATCTGCAGCACCTGGGTTGGCAATATTCTCAGGATCAGATTCAATTCCGCAATACGGTTGTTATTGACCTGACCGGTACCGAGGAGGATTGGCTAGCGCGCATGAAGCAAAAGGCGCGCTACAACCTGCGCCTGGCACATAAAAAGGGTGTGACAGTCCGTAAAGGTACTCTGGAAGATTTGCCTCTGGTTTATCGAATGTATGCTGAGACATCCGTGCGAGACGGCTTTGTGATCCGTCCCGAAGGATATTACCGTCATGCCTGGGAAGGATTCATAAAAAGCGGGTTGGCTGAGATACTGCTGGCTGAGGTTGAGGGTGAAGTGGTTGCCGGGTTAATCGTTTTCTTCTTCGCAGGCAAAGCCTGGTACCTGTACGGCATGTCACGCCAAATTCATCGGGATAAAATGCCCAACTATCTGCTTCAGTGGGAGGCGATGCGGTTTGCGTCAGCCCATGGCTGCAAGCAGTACGATTTGTGGGGAGCGCCGGATGTTTTTGATGACTCTGATTCGATGTGGGGAGTCTTCCGCTTTAAAGAAGGGTTGGGCGGGGAAGTGGTTCGGTTTATCGGCGCCTGGGATTATCCATCCAGGCCATTGTTGTACAGACTGTACACCCAATTTCTCCCTGGATTCCTGAATATCTTGCGCCGAAGGGGAAAAGCACGGGTGCGCCGGGAGGTATCATTATGATTCCGCGTTTATTGCTGGCACAATTGCCGACCCCAATCGAGGGGCTGCCAAGGCTTTCTGCCTTGTTGGGTGGGCCGAACCTGTGGGTCAAACGAGACGACCAGACGGGTGTTGCTATGGGCGGTAATAAAGTTCGTAAATTGGAATATGTGCTGGCGGAGGCCCAGGCGAACGGGGCACGCACACTGGTGACTGTGGGAGGGATTCAATCCAACCACTGCCGTCAAACAGCCGCCCTGGCTGCCCGCCTGGGTATGGAGTGTATTTTGGTCCTTTCGGGAGAGCCAGGCGATAATCCTAATGGGAATGTACTGCTGGATCAATTATTTGGAGCCCGAATTGTGTGGTGCAAACGGACCGACCGCGACGTGGTTCTCCAACAAACCTTTGAGAGCGCCTGGACGAACGGGGAAAGGCCGTTTCTTATCCCGCTAGGTGCTTCAACTCCGACCGGCACCCTCGGCTATTACACCGCCTTTCAAGAATTTCTCTCACAGCAGGTCGAAGTGGATTGGATTGTGGTCGCTTCGTCCTCGGCTGGAACCCAGGCCGGGCTTGCGCTTGGAGCAAAGGCGAATGGATGGCAGGGGAAAGTCCTCGGCATCAGTATTGACCACACCGAGGCCGAACTTCAGCAGGATGTGTCGCGTCTAGCCGGGGAAGCTGCTGATTGGATAAACCTCAAAGTAAGGGTGACCCCTCAGGAAGTACTGGTGAACGATCAATTTCTTGGCGCTGGGTACGCGGTAATGGGAGAGCCGGAAGCCGAGGCGATACGCCTTTTTGCCAAACATGAAGGTCTGCTTCTTGATCCAGTTTACACTGGAAGAGCTGCAGCCGGCTTGATTAGACTAATCCGTCAGGGTTACTTCAGTAAAAATGAACGGGTATTGTTCTGGCATACCGGTGGAACACCCGCATTATTTGCAGAACCTTATTCTACCTTATTGGCACAAGCGTGATACAAGCCTGATTAGAGAAGACCCCACGGAACACGCCTGCGGATTGGCGGGGTCGAAGAGTGAGCGATCTCCGGCGAGGACCTGCCCTCGAGGGACCTACCAGATGGGCTGGGGGAAGAGTCTGGCAGTTGAAAATTGATGGGTTGAGATCGGAACGATGCCTGGGGATCGTCTGATTGCGGCTGGGATGCCGATACCAGGCTAGTTAATAGTTCATTTTTAAATTCGGCAGCGTGTTTATGGCGATGGGCTGGGTCTCCAACAAGACCTTTTTCAAGGAAATTTATTATGGAAACTGGGACCGGCTCAGCTGAAAACGTAAGGTATTTTCGGAGTGCCTCTGCAGTAATCTCGCCTAATATTTTATCGGCAGGTTGAGCAGTTATGAGCAAGAGAAGCAAGGCCGATAGAGAATCGATATCCCTTTGAAGCCTTTGGTCTTCCGATTCTTGGCTCAGCGAGGAGTCATCGTGGCTGCCCACCACCCAATCCGGAAATATCAGCAGAAATTGACCATGGGTCGTGATTCGGACAGTTTCAGGATTGATGCTGCCGTGGACCAATGGCGGCTGCCCCTTATGCAGGCTTTCAACCGCATCACAAATTGCCAGGACCGCCGCAGCTGCTGTGTGAATTGGTAATCCTTTCGGATTTGAGGTTGGATCCAGAACAGGCTGGCTGCCTGCGGTATTACTGATCGAAATCAGAGAATCATCCCCTAGCTCGAAATGATCCGTAATATGCATCAGGTTCGGATGGCGGTGGCTGGATTGTCGAGTTACTTTCTGCAGCCAAAATTGCCGCTCCTCCGGCGACGGGATCAGAGTTTCCCGCACCGCGACCTCGACCTGGTAGGCATGATCGTAGCCAATGTAAAATACATGGCGCTCAGAACCGCCAACTCTCTGCCTTATTTGGTATCGGTTATGGACAAACTCGCCAACATGCAATGGCATGTTCGTTCTCCTTGCCGAAGCTTACCGATTTATTGTCACCGGCCGCCATGCAGGTGCAAAATCAAAATCCTTGTCGGTGGTCAAACGCATTCTATTTGAACCATTAATCGTCATCAAGTAGATATCATGGTTGGTGCCATCCGGCCAACTCTCATAGACGATCCAGTTCCCGTCCGGAGAGATATCCACCTGAACGACCGGTCCGACATCAGGTTGGCCGCGGGGTGGAATTCGCGCAGAAAGCGTCGTGTTTCGGTCCTCATAACGTTGAGAAACCAGCCAGGGGACATTGGATGAGGCAAGCTGCGAGAACAGAATGATACTACCATCCGCAGACCAGGTTGGCCACATGTCGTTCACTTCGCCGCTAATCGCGAACCGAGTCTGGTATTGGCCCGTATCTGACATAATCCATAATTGCGAATAGGAGATGTCGCGGATAAATGCGATTTGCGTACCGCTGGGCGACCAGGCTGGGTATTTCTCTGTGGTTCGCGTATCCGTTAATTGGATAAGTGACTTATCGACCAGGTTGAAGACATAAATATCCGGGTTGCCGGCGCGGGTCGAGGTGAAAGCTATTCTTTGCCCATCCGGTGACCAGGCAGGGTCGTAATCCTCCGCTGGACTGGCAGGCATCGGCAGCGGATAGGGTGACCCACCACTTGAAATGTCAAGCACGAAGATCTTGGAACCGTCGTACCGGTCTTTGCGCTCTTTGCACGGAGAAATAAATGCGATTTTTTGTCCGTCAGGTGACCAGCTTGGTTTGCATGCTCCATCCGGCAGATTTGTAAGCGGTTTCTGCTGGCTACCATCGGTATTCATTATCCAAACCTGCATGCTGCCCGTTCGGTCTGAGGAGAAGGCGATTTGCCCCCCGCTTCCGCCGTAAAGCGTTGCGGTCGCTGACGGAGTTTGAGATGGGGTCGCCATCAGGGTTGGAATGTCTGTAAATTGGCCTTCCGGTGTATTCGATGCCTGGATCGTTGGTTGTGGGGTTTCAAATGCAGGTGTTATTTCGGGAATTAAACCAATTGACGTGCCCTGGTTGGGCGTGATGGATGTGGTCGGGCTTACGACCGGTACAGGAAAGATCCACCCCCTGACTGCCTTAGCAAGTTGTGGTTGAAAGAACAATACACCAGCCGGGATTCCAATAATTATAAGGAGGGTTAATAAAGCGCGCCCACCGCTGCCCCGCTTTTTGCGGGAGTTGTAATTCCGCCTGGCAAGCATCGGATCGCTTTTACCTGAGTTTGGCTGCGATTGATTGGTGCTGCCATCCGAGAATTGGTTTTCTGGGGGGGGAGTGAAAGGCGGCGGGGTGACAATCGACAGTCCCTCGGGCATGCGATCCATGTTTCCCGATTCAAGGAGTGCTTTCCGGAATTCCATGGCTGTTTGGTAGCGGCTGTCCGGGTCAACGTCGAGGGCTTTTTCAATCGCTGAGGCTAATTTTCTGTTTGCTTTAGGCATGATCGAACGGACGGGCGTCAGATCGGCCTTACCAGTAGCCCGGCCCAAACCATCCTCCGGGATTGTACCGGTCAATGACGCGTAAAGCGTAGCTCCGAGAGAGTAAATGTCCGTGCGCGGGTCGGTTGGTGCGGTGCCGTACTGTTCCGGTGGAGAATATCCGGGGGTCATGGCGCGAGCGCCTGTGGTTGTTTGCTGCGAACCGACCATCAACTTGGCCAATCCGAAATCCACCAGTGAAACTTGGCCTTCAGGCGTGATCTTGATATTACCGGGTTTGATGTCGCGGTGAATGATGGGTGGAAAACGGTTGTGTAAATAATGCAGAGCATCGCAGATTGCTGCCCCGATCAGTATGACTTCTGAATCAGGTACCGTGTTTACACGTTCGATGCGTTGGCGGAGGTCTTCCCCCTCGATATAATCCATTACCAGGTATTGTCCCTGGCTGGCAATCGAAAAATAGTCACCAACGCGCGGCAGGCTTGGATGACGCAGGCTGGCGAGGATGTTCGCCTCGCGCTGGAACTGCCGCGAGTACTCATCTGTCAGGAACAGGTTTTCCTTAACGGCAACCGATATTCCCAGGGACTCATCCCAGGCTTGATAGACAGCCCCCATCCCACCCTGACCGAGGATGGCTACAATCCGATATCGATTATTGAGTACTGTCCCCGGAGAAAGCGCCATATTAAAAGATTGTACCTAAGATAAAAAATAAGCGCAATGAAAACAGTCCTTTCGAAACTGTAATCACATTTTGTTCCTGTACCAGGCAAAATTACAGAGGATTTTTTCATCAGTCCTTTGGCACAGAGATTTTTGCATATTTGATCATGCTATAATGGCAGAAGTTTGGAAGTAAATAACAATTATGAATCTTGATATCCGCACAGCAGTTCAAACACTGTTCGTCTTGATTCTCGTTGGGGTGCTCCTAAGCATTTTTATCGGTATACGCACCATCCGCTCAGGCCAACGTCTGCTTTACTTTCGTAAGCGCCGAGAAATGGTGACACGAGGGTGGCGAACAATATTTGGGGCGCTGTTCATGACGGGGGTGGCATTTGCCTTAAACCGTTATGCAGAACCAACTGCATACCGTTTTTTCCCTCCTTCACCAACCATTACACTGACCCCTACCATTACACTTACCCCGACGATTACCCTTACCCCAACCATTACCCTGACACCAACCATTACAAATACGCCATCGATTACCGTTACACCCGCCATGCCGGATAGCGTACGGACGGGCATCCAAACAACGATCACGCCTAATCCTGATGCTGTTTTTAGCTCGGTATTGATTGCACGCGAAATTGACGATGCCTTCCAGCCGATTGATCCTCAGACTGAATTTGCCAACCCGGTCACGAACTTATTCGGCACTTTCAGTTACGATCAAATGATTACTGGCTCCAATTGGGCTGCCCTGTGGTATCGGGTCTCGGACCAGGAATTACTTTGCGTCGAATCCAAACCCTGGGACGGCGGTACAGGCGGATATGGCTATACAGAGTGCGCTCCTTCTTCGGATGAATGGCTGGCAGGCGAGTACGAGGTTCAAATCTTTGTCGGTACAGAGTGGAAGAGTTCTGGTCGATTCGCAATTACCGGGAACCCGCCCACACCTCTGCCAAGCCCGACCCCAACCCGAACTCAAACAGCAACCTGGACCGTTACCTCAACAGCGACTGTAACTCCGAGGCCAAGCATTACCCCCACACCGACGCGAACGCGTACCCCGACCATCACTCCATCGCCCAAACCGACCAATACACGGGCTCCGACGGCAACCTACTAACTTCTGATATGCAACCCCAAACCGGATGGTCGGTTAACTCATCCGGTTTTGATTCGGCTGCTGAACAGCAACCGCGATTTGGGCGGCTAATCGCGCATTTGATCGCAGCAGCGCCAGATTAGCGGTCAGGCTTTTTCCGCCAGAGAGATCTTTTACTCGCGAAAGAAGAAACGGGGTTACCGCTGAACCTTGAACACCATTATCCCCGCATTCTTTAAGCGCAGCCTGGATCACCGCTTCGATTTCTTCATAGGGCAAGGCGGCTTCCTCCGGCAGCGGATTGACCACCAGGATTGAACTGAGAATTCCTGCATTCCAGTGAGCCTGGGCGATTGCAGCAATATCCTGCGGGCTGTCGCTGCGGTAGGGGACTGTTAATCCACTCGATCTTGCGTAAAAGGCCGGGAAGTCATTTGTCCTGTAGCCGATCACCATTACGCCTTGCGTCTCGAGGACTTCTAGGGTTGCTGGCAGGTCGAGGATGGATTTGGCTCCAGCACACACCACGATCAAGGGAGTTCGGCCAAGCTCCACCAGATCTGCAGACATATCGAACGGGGCATTACGGTGGACGCCGCCAATGCCGCCTGTGGCGAACACCCGAATCCCCGCACGGTGAGCGGCGAAAAGGGTGCCAGCAACCGTCGTCCCTCCTGGAAGCCCGCGTGCCAGTGCCATACCAAAATCCCGCCTGCTGATTTTGATTGCATCCTTGCTGTTTGCCAGCGTTTGAAGCTGACTGGCAGAAATCCCAACCTGAATCTTCCCGTCCAATACGGCAATCGTGGCAGGGACCGCCCCCTCTGACTGCACAAGGCTTTCCAATTCCATCGCCAGATTCTGGTTGTCTGGATATGGCAAGCCGTGTGTGATCACAGCGGATTCGAGTGCAACGATTGGTTGGCCGTCTGACCTGGCTTTTGCGACCGATTGAGAAAACGCCAATATGATCGAAGAGTCATTCATGGGATTACCTCGGTGGTGGGGTTTATTTGTTTATAACACATGGCTTTAATCTCATGGAAATCCTTCCCAACTTGAACCATTTGTTTTTTTTGAAAGGCCAGATGGGCATTATGTTAGAATTATCGCACGGCTACAGAATAATAACCGATTCATTCCCGTTTGAGACTAAAGGTGCCATGCTGCGTGCATTCTTCATTTCCCTTTCGAAGGCTCATTGGGCACAACGCCTGATCACTCGTTGGAAATTTGCCTGGCGAATGGCATCACGCTTTATTGCTGGCGAGAGCCTGGAAGAAGCTTTGCAGGTTGTCCGCCAGTTAAATCAGGCCGGGATCTCGGCCACACTCGATCAGCTTGGCGAGAATACCACCAGCCAGGCAGCCGCAGAACAGGCAACCGCAGACATCCTGCTGATGCTGGATGGAATCCAACAGGCAGGTGTCCAATCGAACGTTTCCATCAAGCTCTCTCAGCTAGGTCTGGTGCTTGATCCCGAACTGGCATACACAAATCTTAAACGGATTCTTGACCGTGCACGGCAGCACTCCAACTTCATTCGAGTGGATATGGAAGATTCGAGTCTAACTGCGCAGACGATTGATCTTGTTATGCGAGCACTTAGCGACGGCTACGAGAATGTCGGGGCAGTCATCCAATCCTATCTTTACCGCAGCGAGGAAGATATAAGAGTCCTGGCTGAACACAAGATCCGTGTGCGTCTGGTAAAAGGGGCGTACCGCGAACCCGCCAGTGTAGCCTATCCGGAAAAATCGGATGTCGATACCGCCTTTGACCGTTTGACGGAAATCCTCCTCACGTATGAAAGGCAAGTGAGCGGATCTCTTTCCGGCCGTAATGGATTATTTCCGCCGCTGACTGCAATTGGCAGCCATGACCTATTGAGACTTCAATTTGCTGCTGACTGCCTTAGAAAATTGGGATTGTCAGCCGAGTCGCTCGAATTCCAATTTCTATATGGAATCCGCAGAGACCTCCAGCACAAATATGTTGATGAGGGGTATCCAGTCCGGGTTTATGTGCCTTTTGGCACCCACTGGTATCCTTACTTTATGCGAAGGCTGGCTGAACGGCCGGCGAATATCGGTTTCTTCATTAATAACTTCTTCAAGAAATAAGATTGCAATATGACTGCTTCGCGAAGAAATGAAATGGCAGTGGTCACTGGTGGTGCGGTCCGCCTTGGCAGGGAGATTGCGCTTGGGTTGGCACGAGCCGGGTATTCGCTTGGCTTGCATTATCATGGTTCGGAAGCTCAAGCAGCTATTACAGCGCGTGATATTGAGTCTCTGGGGATCCCCGTAACACTTTACCAGGCGGACCTGAGGGATCCAGACCAGGTTGAAGGGGTTTTTGAACAGGTTTCAAAGTCGACTGAGCCACTCCGAGTCCTGGTCAATTCAGCCTCGATTATGCCGCGTGGAAATTTAAAGAGCATGGGCGTCGACGCGTGGGATGCTACTCTGGACCTCAACCTGCGCGCTCCATGGTTGTGCGCCAGGGCCGCTGGTCGGTTGATGGAAGCCGCGGGAGGCGTTATTATCAATGTGAGCGACAGCGGTGCTGGTAAAACCTGGACAGGTTTTCCTGCTTATACGATCAGCAAGGCCGGTTTGGAGGTCCTTACGCGATTATTAGCCCGTACCCTGGCCCCTAACATCCGGGTCAACGCTGTAGCCCCCGGGTTAATCCTGCCATCTGCGGATACCCCGGAAGAAGATTGGCAGCGGCTGGTAAAGCGGCTGCCAGTGCAGAAGGCTGGCACACCTCAAGATATCGTGCAGGCAATTTATTTCCTGATTGAAAATAAGTATGTCACCGGCGAAACCCTTCATGTTGACGGTGGTTACCAGTTGGTGTAGAGACGGGAAAACTTGATGCAAAATCAAAACGGAAAACCTCTGGCTGAATTTATTTCAATTACTTCTCTGCCGATGCTGCTTGCAGGGGTATTTTTATATGCTCTAGGCCCAGGCATCGTCATTTTCCGCGGAGAAATGTTCAACTGGGGAAATTTCTGGATGGGCATGGCAATTGTCGGTTTGCTGCTGTTAAGCAGTTTCTTCCTGTCAGAGTTTTACGACCGCTTGCAGCAAATCCCGCATAAAAAGAACCCGGCTCAGGCTAACAATATAAACCGGGAGGTCGGGAGCATACCCCGCAACACAATCCTTTTTATTGCAATCACGGTTATGACTGTTGGCGCCATGGTCACAGTGCTGCTTTTTGCCTCCGAAGGGTTCAATCTCTCGATATACCTGATACTGGGTGTCTCATTTCTGTTATGTATGGCGCTTGCCGTCCCGCCGCTGCGTTTGATTAAATCTGGGTACAGCGAATTGATTTTCGCGGTTCTCCTGACCAATCTTTTTCCCGGGTTTGGATACCTGGTTCAAACAGGCGAAATGTCTGATGTGATGGGTGTGCTGACATTCCCTCTAACGGCACTCTTTCTGGCAATGATGCTGGCACTCTCGCTTGAGACATACTACGGTGATATCAAAGCTGGTGGTCAGAATCTTATGATCCGCCTTGGGTGGCAGCGCGGCATGCTGATGCATAATTTGCTGATCCTGTTTGCTTATCTACTGGTGGGGATTGGCGCGGTTTCTGGAACAGCCTGGGCACTAACCTGGCCTAAGCTGCTCACCCTTCCAATCGCTCTCTTTCAAATATTCCAAATATGGGGAATCAGTCGAGGTGAAAAACCGCGCTGGAAAATCCTGCGCGTGACCGCGATAGCGACCTTCGTAATTACCCTTTATCTGCAATTGTTCACATTGTGGGTTGGCTGAGTCATGCCAGAATTTCTTCAACTGCTCCCGCCAGCCGAAGCGCTAGCCACCCTGCTTAGCCATTTACCCCCGGCAGCTCCTGCGACCGAGAGAGTCGATACCTCCAGTGCGCTGGGCAGGATTCTGTCTGAACCTATCCTTGCGCCTCACAATCTTCCCGGATTCGACCGCAGTGCTGTCGACGGGTATGCGGTGCATGCAGCCGATACGCACGGGGCAAGCGAATCGCTGCCGGCTTACCTGCAGCTTATCGGTGAGGTTCCAATGGGCTCCGCACCCAGGTTCTCTTTGGACCGAAACTGCACGGCTTTAATCCATACCGGCGGAATGCTGCCGGAAGGAGCCGATGCGGTTGTAATGCTTGAGCAAACTCAAACTTCGCGGCCGGGTGAGGTGGAGGTACTCAAGGCGGTGGCGGTCAATGAAAACATCCTATACTCTGACGAGGATGTAAGGGCCGGGCAGACAGTTTTGACCGCTGGTACCACGCTGCGCCCGGCTGAGATTGGCGGGTTAATGGGTCTTGGCTTGACGAAAATCGAAGTCACAAGAAAGCCCATGGTTGGCATTCTGTCCAGTGGTGATGAAGTCATTGACCCGGGCTCTACGCTAATGCCGGGGCAGATCCGAGACATGAATAGTTACTCGCTGAGCGCTCTGGTTGATCAGGCTGGCGGCGTCCCAAAACGCTACGGCATCATCCCGGATCACGGCGACCAACTGGAGGTTCGCCTTAAGGAGGCGCTTATCGATTGCGATCTGGTGATCGTGACAGCCGGGTCCTCTGCGAGTACGCGGGATCTCACAGCCGAAGTGATTAACCGCCTTGGAAAGCCCGGAGTGCTGGTCCATGGAGTGAATGTCCGTCCCGGAAAACCGACGATCCTGGGTGTTTGCGATGGTAGGGCGGTTATCGGTCTGCCCGGTAACCCCGTATCAGCCCTGGTGATTGCCCGGATTTTTGTCATTCCGGTGCTTGAGCGGTTGGCCGGTAAAGGAATAACGATTCGCAAGCCGCAGATTATGGCACGTGTGACCGTAAATCTGGCATCGCAGGCTGGAAGGGAAGAATATGTGCCGGTGCGCTTGAGCTATACCACGGATGGACTGCTGGCTGATCCGATTTTCTTCAAGAGCAACCTGATTTTTTCGCTTTCGCAGGCCGATGGATTGCTGCACATCCCTTCCGATAGTACCGGCCTCTCTGCCGGGAGTCTTGCGATGGTTGATTTACTGGTCTAAACAGAGAGAATATGCCTGAATACGATGATCTCTACCTGCATGATATTCCTCTATCCGAGGCTAAGAAGCGCCTTTGGGATACACTCCTCGAACATGGATTAAATAATCTCCTCGGGTGGGAAGACTTGCCGTTAGATGAAAATTTAGTTGGGCGTGTTACAGCCGACCCGGTATGGGCATTGACCTCTTCCCCCAATTACCATTCGGCAGCGATGGATGGTTTTGCTGTGCGCGCCTCTGAATTAATTGGGGCAATGCCAACAGCACCAGTCACCCTGGAGGTAGGGGGACAGGCAGCGTATGTGGATACCGGAGATCCGTTACCCGCATGGGCGAATGTGGTCATTCCGATCGAAAATGTTGAGCCACAGGATTCGAATGGGAAGATCTCAATTGATTTGCGAAACCCAGATCGGATACGTATTCGAGCCGCTCTGCCGCCCTGGAGTTACGTCCGCCCAATGGGGGAGGATATTGTTGCAAGTCAGTTGATATTGCCGTCCGGGCATATCCTCAAATCAGTGGATATTGGGGCGGCTGCAGCCGGCGGTCATGTATCTTTGCGTGTAGCCAGGAAACCGAGAGTCGCAATTATCCCCACCGGATCCGAACTTGTCTCTTTGGGAAATGAAGTAAAACCCGGTGATATTATTGAATATAATTCATTGGTTCTGGCCGGCCAAATAAGGGAATGGGGTGGGGACCCGACTCGTTTCCCCATTATCCAGGACGACTACGACCTTATCCTGCAGCAGGTTCAAGCCGCCGCCGAAGATTTTGACCTCATATTATTGAACGCCGGCTCATCAGCCGGTGCCGAAGATTTTTCTGCAAGAGTAATCCAGGCTTGCGGAAGGATGTTGGTGCATGGGGTTGCAGTTCGCCCGGGGCACCCTGTCATCCTTGGCATGGTTCGGCGAAAAAATGACCGGATGGTACCGATCGTCGGGGTGCCGGGATATCCGGTTTCGGCAGCCTTGACCGGAGAAATATTCATTGAACCGCTTCTGGCTCAATGGCTTGGACGTGGACCTGCCAATCCACAGGAAATTACGGCGGAGATAACCCGTAAAATAACCTCACCCGCAGGAGATGACGACTACCTCCGCGTGGTTGTGGGTAGAGTAGGCGACAGGCTATTAGCCGCACCGCTGGCAAGGGGTGCAGGCATGATCACTTCGATGGTGCGTGCAGATGGAATCACAATCCTGCCAAGAGGAATCCAGGGTGTTGAAGCTGGGACGCCGGTAAAAGTACGGCTTTATCACTCACCAGCCGAGGTAGAGCGAACCATCTTTGCCATCGGGTCTCATGATGTTACCCTGGATTTGCTGGCTCAACATTTGGCCAGCCGGAACCGCAGGCTGGTTTCGGCCAATGTGGGCAGCCAGGGTGGTTTGGTGGCTCTTCGAAGGGGTGAAGCCCACCTGGCTGGCTCGCATTTACTTGACCCTGCAACGGGAACATACAACCAGGCTGCAATCGCGCAATACCTTACCGGAGATAAGGTTGTTCTAATGGGATGGGTGGGCAGGCAGCAAGGTTTGATGGTAGCCCGGGGAAATCCCAAGAAAATAAATCACCTTACCGACCTGGCGCGTGAAGAAATAAACTACATCAACCGGCAGCGCGGCGCCGGTACCCGTGTGCTGTTGGATTATCACTTAGGACTGATGGGTATCTCCCCCGGTCAGATTCAGGGTTACGATCAGCAAGAGTTCACACACCTGGCGGTCGCAGCTGCGGTTGCATCCGGGCGGGCGGATTGCGGTTTGGGAATCCCGGCTGCCGCCCAGGCGCTTGGTCTGGATTTTATTCCCCTCTTTGACGAGCAATATGACCTGGTGATCCCACTTGAGCATGTAAAAAGTGATTTGCTGGCACCTTTAATCGATCTAATGAAGGATCCAGTTTTCCAGGGTGCAGTTGCAGACCTACCCGGTTACGACGTTTCCCGCATGGGGAAATTAATTTTTGAGACCTGATGATTAATCAAAAAGGAGGAATGTATGATTGAAGAGAATACTTCTGCGCCTGAGTTCACGATGGTAGATGAAACCGGAACCTCACGATCGTTATCCGATTACCGCGGCATGCCTGTCGTATTGTACTTTTATCCTAAAGATGACACGCCTGGCTGCACGAAGGAGGCTTGCAGTTTCCGAGATGAATATGCAGCCTATCGCGATGCCGGTGTGGTGATTTTAGGCGTTAGCCCGGACTCACCCAAATCACACGCTAAATTTAAAGAAAAATACAACCTTCCCTTCACGCTCCTGGCGGACGAAGGGCATCAAGTTTGTGAAGCTTATGGTGTCTGGGGTTTGAAAAAGTTTATGGGGAGAGAGTACGAGGGTGTCTTTCGTACCACCTTTGTAATCGATGAAAATGGGGTGGTGCGGAAGGTTTTTCCGAATGTAAAACCAGACGGCCATTCGGCCGAAGTTCTGGCAGCCCTGCAAGCCTGAACTGTGAGCCCATGTCTTACCAGACCGGATCGGGCATCATCCGGTCTGGTAAGAATGTCTGGCTAATTGTTTAGTCAGCAGTAACAGGGGTTTGGTTCTCTTTTTGTTCGTTGACGGTCTGGACGTACCCACCCAGTTTGATGGAGCTCTTTAATAGCCCATCCAGGGTGTGGGTGACCATGTAGTTGATAATCTTGGATTGAAGATCATCCCACATGGACTGGGTAGCGCAGCTTTCAACCCGGTTGCATTCATCAGCGACTTCCGCAACTGGGGTGATATTGATGGGACCTTCCAGGACTTCGGCAATTTTGAGGACCGTGATCGTATCAGCCGGCGAGTTCAGGCGCAGGCCGCCACGGGGTCCCGGGGAGGCTTTGATCAAACCGGATTGCATCAATGTATGCGCTATTTGGTGGAGGAAGGGCAGCGGAATTTGCAGCTGCTCGGAAATCCGCGCGCTGGGGATGGGACGTTCTCCATCGGCGGCAGCCAGTGCAATCATCAATTGCAGACCATAATCAAGACGACGACTTATTCGAAACATTGTTCACCTCTAAGGTAAAGATTACTACAAGGATAATCTTTTACCGATTTACTAGGTAGTGACATTGTTAATATCCCGCGGCGTAATTATTCATATATATTTGACAATATTCATTCACTATAACCCTATCATTTATCCTCAATAATAGTTATAATTTCATTAATGTAATACTTAAAAACATGACAACCAGGAGGAAAATATGAAACGACGGATATTCTTAGTATTCACGGTCCTTGTAATGAGCGCCGTTTTACTTGCAGCATGCGGGGGTGGTGGGGAGCAAGCAGAGGAACTGCCTGCAGTGCCTTCTGAATATGCTGGAAAGACAAACCCGGTTGGAAACCAACCCGACGCAGTAACGGCTGGACAGGCACTTTATGATGAACGTTGTTCATCCTGCCACGGACCGGAGGGTAAGGGTGATGGTCCCGCGGCAGCTGCACTCGATCCGAAACCTGCCGACCTGGCCGTTGAAGTCGCAAATCTGGCAGATGATTTCATCTTCTGGCGGATTATGGACGGAGGCGCTATGGCACCTTTCAATTCATCAATGCCCGCACAGAAGGGTATTTTGACGGATGAAGAGGTCTGGCAGCTGGTTAGCTATTTACGCACATTAGCCCAATAAACTCTCAAAGTCAACAAAAGATAAAGGCAAAGTGAGTCATCACTTTGCCTTTTAGGTTAAACCCCTGGAGTAGTGGTTCAATAATCCATGCTTAACGACAAAGACAAGGTATCCGCGTCGCTTATGCTTGAATCAGGGTAAAATTAATTTATGAAACGGCCGCTGCTGCACAGTAACATCATCCGCTACGTTTTGATGGGGATCGTTTTACTGATCATACTCTCAACAGCTTTTATCTCATGGAATGGAATCCGGGGGGAAGCTATAACCCCTGGTTTTACAGCTACATATTGGGTCTTTACGATCCTTTTATGTGCAGTCATGTCTTTTTTGCTCTGGAATTTTTTATTTTCCCAGAGCGGTCAGCAGAAATATAAAAATATTGCCGCTGAAGAACTACGGGAGAGGTTAGCGGTCAACAAACGTCTTGATGGCATGATTCAACTCAACCAACTCTTGATTGCTGCTCAAAGCGAGAAAGAATTGGTTGATCAGGCATTAAAGATCATAGCAGGGGTAGTTGAGGCAGTCGGGGTTTCCTTTGTCCCGTATGATGAATGGGGTCAACCGCTGCGGACGTATGTTTACGGCACTTATCCTGAACCGGTCCTGAGGGCATGGTCTGAGCATCTGGCATCACCTTCGATCCGGCAGCGCTGCCAGGTATGTACTCAACTCCAGGGCGATACAGAAAATGCCTGCCCGCTGCTTGAGGCACCTTTTACAGATGTGATCCGTATCTACTGCATCCCCATTAAACGTAATACGCGCCCGGTAGGGATCGTAAACCTTTACTTGCGAGCTGAACAGGAAATATCCTCAGATACACATGATTATCTTGCATTGATGTTGGAAGAAATGGCATTGGCAATTGAAGTTACCAGGTTACGCAACCAGGAGTTGGTTACCTTGCGTCAACTGCAGCTGGTCCACAGCCAGCCTGAGGATTTAAGCGCCATTGTTGGTAAATTAATTGATGGTTTACGTGAAGTTTTGGATTTTAAAAATTCGCGCGCGGTCTTTCGTCCAGCTGAACCGCGCTTCCCTGGTTTCGAATTGGTAATGGGAAGTGACCCTTGGTTGGCAAGCGATGAAGCTTCTGCCATCCTGCAGGAGGCGATTGGTCATTTCGGCACAAATAAACTCACCTTTTTCCTGGAACCGCATATTGATGGGACGAAACGGCTTGTCCTGCCGTTCTGTCTTCCTGAAGGAACCAGTATCGGCGCAGTCATCATGACAGGCAGCCGGTTGGATGCGCTTCTTCCAAGGCAAGCTGCATTAATCGAGACGGTTACGACTCAAGCGGCTCTCCTGGTTGAAAATGAACGAAGAAGGTTGGAAAGTGAGTACCGTACAATCATTCAAGAACGGGTGCGTTTAGCCCGTGAAATTCACGACAGCCTGGCTCAGACTCTTGCATATTTGAAATTGACATCCTCCCAAATGCAATCCCAATTGGCACAGGGGGATTTGATCCGCCTGGCACAAAACCTTCAGCATAGTCACGATACACTGGCGGATGCTTATTTGGAGACTCGTCAGGCAATTGATAACCTTCGCTTTGCCCCTCAACAGGACATGGTCTCGTGGTTGAAACAGGTTACGTACAACTTTGAACAATCCAGCAACCTGAAAGTGGATTTATCAGTGCCGCCTAAACTGCCGCAATTGAGCCCTGAAGTGCAAGCCCAGTTGCTGCGGATCATACAAGAAGCTTTAAGTAACGTCCGAAAACATGCTCAGGCGCGGAAGGTTTGGATAACTGTGCGAGAATGGAACAAAGGACTGGTTTTTGACCTGGGAGATGATGGCATTGGGTTTACTGCCGATGACGTTCCAGACTTATCGCGGCATGGGCTTAAGGGCATGCGGGAACGAGCTGAGTTAATTGGGGCAGAATTCCAGATTACCAGCCAACCAGACCATGGAACTACCATCCAAATTGAGGTACCCATAAATATCCAGGAGACCCCTGTATGAGGACTGTCCCCCTTCGACTGGTTGTAGTTGATGACCATGCCCTTTTCCGTCGAGGCCTGATCAGCCTGTTAAATGATATGCCCGAGTTTTCTGTTGTTGGCGAGGCAGGAAATGGGCTGGAAGCGCTTCAGGTTGTCCAGACTGAGTTGCCGGATGTGGTTCTGCTGGATGTCAATATGCCTGAAATGGATGGCATTCAGACTGTAGAAGCGATCCGGAAATTACGCAAAGTTCCGCATATCCTCATGCTGACAATTTCTCAGCATGAAGATGACCTGATGGGCGCTATCCGCATGGGAGCGGATGGATACCTTTTGAAAAACACTGAACCGGAAGACCTGCGAAAATCCATTTTGCGTGTTTCAACCGGCGAGGGCGCTTTATCGCCTGAGGTGACCGGGACTGTCATGCGTGCGCTGGCACGCCAGGCGGATGTTTCCAACCAGCAGCAGCTTTCAGACCGCGAGCTTGAAGTCCTCGGTTGTCTGGCTGAGGGACACACAACAAGCCAGATTGCAAACAAATTATTTATCTCTGAAAACACGGTAAAAACGCACGTCCGGCATATTTTGGAAAAATTGGAAGCCTCCAATCGCACTGAAGCTGTCTCGAAAGCGATTCAACTGGGGTTAATCCAAAAGGCCTGAGCCGTTCAGCGATTATTCCTGAAGACATTTTTTGGGCATGAGCCAGAGGGTGATTGAGAAATCACCCTCTTGTTTAACTTGATTTAACCTAAAGATAACGTTCAAAGTGAGGGTAAATTGGACAATTTAAGTGTAAATTAAATGAGTTGATAAAGACAAAACATAACCCTCAATGGTGGGAAAACCTATGGACAAATTGCATCCGTTGCAAGAATACAAAGTATTGATCGCCTCTGCCAATCCTCTGTTTCGGAAAGGATTGGAGAAAATGGTCCTTGGGCGATTCGGTCAATCGACGATTCTTCAGGCGACTACTACGACCTCGGCTACCCTGGCTCTGATGGAAGCCTGGCAGCCCAACCTGGTAATTGTTGATTACGATGATAAATCGATTTCGAGGGCTGAGTTCCTGCAAAAGTTCGTGGCCGGTGATTCGACCATGCAGGTTATGCTGGTTTCACTGCAGGCCAGCGGTGCAATTGTGGTTTATGACCGGCGAACTTTGACGCCAGCGCAAGCCCAGGACTGGTTAAGTTTGCCGCAGTCTGAAGCAGATCAACCAGAACGCCCTGCAAAGCAGAAAAAGTCCGCTTTAAAGCACTATGTATTTGCCGGGATTTTGGTGGTTATCCTGACAGTGCTGGTGGATATGATCCTGTCGGTAACCCGGCTGCTCCCGGTCCAGGCCAGTTTGCAGGCGCAGCCAATCGACCGCCTTTTTGACATTGAGATTATCGCGATCTCATTCCTATTTTCATTAATCGTTGTCTTCATTGCCTATAGTTTGATTGTTTTTCGCCGGAAACCCGGACAAATTGAGGATGGGGCCTTCTTCAAGGGAAATAATCCGCTTGAGATTATTTGGACGGTTATCCCACTGGGTGCCGTGATCGGATTATCATATTTTGGAGCGATTACCCTTGGCGAAACACGGACTGCAGACCCGGATGCTCTTGAAATAAAGGTGGTGGCGGGACAGTGGTACTGGCGGTTTGAATATCCGGAGTACGGCATTGTATCGAATGAGATGTACATGCCGGTAAATCGCCAGGCATTATTATCCTTGACGTCAGTGGATGTGATTCATTCATTCTGGGTTCCGGAATTCCGCGTGAAGCAAGACTTGCTTCCAGGAGAAAACCTGGTACGTGAATTGCGCATCACACCTTCTCTGGAAGGGGAATACAAAGTGCGCTGCGCTGAAATGTGCGGGACTCAGCACGCCTATATGGAAAGTCCAGTCATCGTGGTCTCGCAGCAAGAGTTTGATAATTGGGTCCAGGGTGAGTTAGCGGCCATCGGCACCGATCCGGTTGCACGCGGTGAACGATGGGCGACTAATAACGGCTGTCTTTCCTGCCACTCTGTGGATGGCACAACCAGTGTTGGTCCAACCTGGCAGGGATTGTTTGGTAAATCTGCAGAATTGATGGATGGCTCAACCGTCACTATAGATGAAGCCTACCTGACTGCTGCAATCCTTGATCCGAACGCCCAGGTACAGGTTGGGAACATTCCCAATGTGATGCCTCAAACCTATAAAGATACGCTCTCCGAGGAACAACTCGTGGACATCATTGAATTTATCAAGTCGCTCCAGTAAAGCAGACAGGTGAGGAGAGTTTGATGAAAAAGTTTTTTTCGCTTGGATTTGTCGGCGGGGTAATCGGTCAAATAATTGGTGCGCTGGTTGGCATCGGTTTGTTGACGGGTATTCGTGCGCTGATGGGGTTGGAGCCCAAGGCGGAGCCCGCCGCGGTCCTTGGAGCAACATTCAGCATCATCGGTTTTATGATCGGGGTTGGCGGTTTTCGCGACTGGTTTGCATGGGCCAGCGGAAAGGATACCTTCGAAGCTGAGGATTTCAAGGATGAACCAGGTATCCGCCGTTACTGGGGGTACTCGCTCGATCATAAAGTCATCGGTGTTCAATACGGGATCCTTTCGCTGGTGTTGCTCGTGTTGGGCGGCACCTTCGCTTTGTTGTTCCGAACCGAATTAGCGGACACAGGTATTCAGTTCCTGACCCTGGATCTGTTCAATACGCTGATTGGGATGCACGGCATGGTGTTGATCATCTCGATTCTGCTGGGCATCTCTGCCATGTCGAATTACCTGGTGCCTTTATTGATCGGTGCAAAAGACATGGCCTTCCCGCGGCTCAACGCGTTTGGCTTCTGGCTGGCTGTACCCGCCTCCATCGTGATCGTTTCGTCATTGTTTACCGGCGGTTTTGATACCGGGTGGACCGGCTATCCGCCTTTGAGCGTCCGAGCCCCGCTTGGGATGCAGATGTTCTTTGTGGCTGTCTTTTTTGCGGGCTGGTCCTCAATTCTGGGTGCACTGAACCTGATCGTTACCATCATCCGCATGCGCGCACCCGGGATGACCATGTTCCGCGTCCCGATTTTTGTGTGGGCCGTTCTGGCGACTTCCCTTATCGCACTGACCGCGACCCAGCTGATTGGTACATCTTTCCAGATGGTCAGTTTCCAGCGGCTTTTTGGCATGGGGTTCTTCGACCCGGATAAAGGCGGCAACCCGCTTCTATTCCAACACCTCTTCTGGTTTTACTCTCACCCCGCTGTTTATGTGTTTATTTTGCCAGGGCTGGGCGTCATCAGCGAACTGCTGCCGGTTTTTGTGCGTAAGCCCTTGTTTGGTTACAAATGGGTAGCCATGTCATCGATGGGCATTGCGCTGGTGGGTTTTCTGGTCTGGGCACACCACATGTTCACCTCAGGCATGGAGGAATACCTGCGCGTACCGTTCATGTATTCCACGCTGCTGGTAGCCGTCCCGACCGGGATTAAATTCTTCTCCTGGACGGCAACCATCTGGCAGGGGCGCATGCGGTTTGGCACACCCTTACTGTTCACTCTTGGCGGCATTATCGTGTTCTTGCTAGGCGGGCTTACCGGACCTCCGTTGGGAACGGTCGCCACGGATTTACATTTGCATGACACGTATTTTGTGGTTGGGCATTTCCATGACACGCTCTTCGGCGGCTACGTGTTCCCGCTTTTTGCAGCGATTTACTTCTGGTACCCGAAGATAACCGGGCGCAAGATGAACGATACTCTCGGGAAGATCCATTTTTACTTGATGACACCCTCTTTCCTGGTAATGACGTTTGGTCAGATGGCTGTTGGTCTGCTAGGCATGCGCCGCCGAATCGCCGATTACGACCCGGCTCAAGGTTTTCAGACCACTAATCTGATTGTCACTATTTCTGCTTTCCTGATCGCCATCTCCATCTTGATCTTCTTCATCAACCTGTTCGTCAGCGCGAAAAAAGGTGAGGTAGCAGAAGGGAATATCTGGGAATCGCGTTCACCGGAATGGGCAATTCTGCCTTCACCTGCACCAGCCCATAATTACCAACAGCCATTCAAAGTTGTGGGTGATCCTTACGATTATGGTTTGAAGGGTTCCAATTTTGTCGAACCCACTACTCCGCAATCTGCGGACTGAAATTAAGAGGAAATCATGGAAAATAAGAAACCAGTCTCTGAATTACGCCGCGGGGTAATGGTATTTCTGGCTTTAGCTGTATTAACTGCTATTGAATACATCATTGGAACGCAGGAACTGCCTTCGATCTTCTTATGGATCCTTGCACTGCTCAAAGGTGCTCTGGTACTCGTGTACTTTATGCACATTACTCGCCTTTCAAACTCGGAGGGGGGACACTAATGAGCTCCGAAACATCCGTTCATTCACACGCATTCAAAATCGCAACAGCCCGTATAGGATTGTGGTTGTTTTTCCTTTCGGACTCATTTGTGTTTGCAGCCCTCCTTGTGTCGAGGTTTTACTTACTTGGCGGAAAACGGCCCCATTTGGAACAGGGACTGGGATTGATTGTGACCTCCGTCCTGCTCGTGTCAAGTTTCTTTATGAATCGGGCTGAAGTTCAAATCTCGCAGGGAAACCGGCGCGGCTTTGTGATGAGCACGCTAATCACCATGATCCTGGGGATTGCTTTCCTGGTCGGGGTGGTCGGTTTTGAATGGAATCTGGCACCCTTTGGGCCCGCGGACGGCGTACAAGGAGCGGTCTTTTATATGATGACCGGTATGCATGCCTTTCACGTTTTGACTGGGGTCATTTTCCTCTTTATTGTGCTTCGCAATGGGATTAAAGGGCGTTACAGCCCTGAAAACCATTGGGCGGTGGAAGCTGCCGCCAACTACTGGCATTTTGTGGATCTGGTCTGGATATTCTTCTATCCAGCGCTTTATCTGATCGGCACCGTCTAGCAAAAAGGTTCTGGGTGGCGGGGAAAAACCCGCCATCCCTTCTGGAAAGGTTCGTAATGCAGCGCTATATCATGGTGGGAGTGGTGGGGATCCTGGGGGCTGTGCTGCTGATTTGGATTCTGGCGTTTGCATCGCCTTACCAGTTGCACGGGTCAGAAATCACCACCCAGGTCAAGGCTCCAGACATTGAGCTCGATCGGGCGGATGGCTCGCAATTTTCTTTGAAAGCTTTGGAAGGGAAAGTAGTCCTGATATTCTTCGGCTATACGTCCTGCCCGGATGTCTGCCCGACCACGCTGGCTGAAATGAAGCGGGTTCAGACCGAACTGGGCGATCTCGACTCCCGGGTAGTATTTGTATTTATCACGGTCGATCCACAGCGGGATACGCCCGAAAGAGCTCAGGCCTATGCCGGCGGTTTTAACCAAGCGTTTATCGGCCTTTCGGGCAGTGAATCTGACCTTGAACCGGTGTGGCAAGGGTATGGGGTCTATCGTAAGATTCAGGACTCTGAGAGCGCAGCGGGCTACCTGGTTGACCATTCGGCACGGGTGTACCTGGTGGATACAGCCGGTAACTTGCGCGTTACTTATGCTTATGGCACGTCCGTGGATGATCTCGTCGGCGATGTCCGGTTTTTATTGAAGGAGACTGGCAATGAATCCGGGCGTTAAAGCAGCATTGATTCGGCTGGGGATCACGTTTGTTATCAGTATGGTGTTCGCTTTCGTGGTAGCGGAGGTGTCCTATCAGTTGGTGAAGAACCGCGAGGAACGCGAGCCGCGGCAGATCGAGATCCTCATCCCTCCTGGAACCGCGGAGACAATCGCGAACGGTGGCGTGGGGCCAGCCATGCCGGAAATGCTCTTCTTCGAAGGCGACAAAATCAAAGTGCGCAACCTGGATTCGGTCAGCCATCAACTTGGACCCATGTGGATCCCAGCGCTTTCCTCGAGCGTTCTGACCCTCGACCGTCCCAGCAGCTACAGCATCTCTTGTACATTTCAGGCTTCACAAGAAGTCGATATTGAAGTAGTGGCTCGAGCCAAGACCTCGGACCGGGTATTGGGGATCCTGTCCATTGGTCTGCCAACCTGGATGTTAATCTGGGTCTATACGTTAATTGGCATCCCGGCTTCATCCAAAATTAAAACCCACTCGGATCCTCAGGAACCTTCATCATGATCAAGCGTTTTCTGACTCCGCGCTGGATCTTGACCACCCTGATCGTGATCTTTGGGGTAGGCGTATTGATTCGCCTGGGCTTCTGGCAGATGGATCGTCTCGAATGGCGTAGAGCCTTCAACTCGCGGGCTACGGGTCAGCTCAATGCGCCGCCCCTGGATTTAAACATAGAACAGCCCATAGACCAACTTTTTGATATGGAATACCGGACTGCAACGGTCCACGGCACTTACGATTTTTCGCAGGAAGTGCTGCTGCGAAACCAGGTTTGGGACAGCCGCCTTGGTTTTCATGTGCTGACCCCGCTGCAAATTGACGGGACAGACTGGTTTGTTATAGTTGACCGCGGTTGGGTCCCATTCGAGGACGGCGCACCGACTGAGCGCGTGAAGTATCAAGAAACCGGCACGATTACATTAACCGGGATGATCCGGCGGGCGCAAGAAAAGCCTGACTTTGGGGGCGTGCCAGATCCTACCCTCGCCCCCGGTGAGGTGCGCCTGGACGCCTGGAATGTGGTCAATTTGATTCGGATTCAAGCGCAATCCGGCTTGAAATTGCTGCCAATTTATATCATCCAGGCGCCGGAAGCAACCTGGACCACATTGCCATACCGCAGTTTGCCGGAAATTGAAATCAGCGAAGGTTCGCACCAAAGCTATGCGATTCAATGGTTCAGCTTCGCCGCTATTCTTGGACTTGGTTACCCGTTTTTTCTGCGCAGGCAGTTGAGCCGGAAAGAGGCGGATAGGGGGGCGGTGGATGATGACTCCAGGGAAATTCGGGAGGGAGCTACAAATGGATAATTCAGAATCAGCAATTCTCAAAACGAAGTGGTTCCGTAGAGCATTGATTGCCTCCGCGATACTCACCTTTTTACTTGTGATGGCGGGATACTTGGTACGTTTCGAAGGAGATCAGGGGGTTTGTTCGGACTGGCCCACTTGTTACGGGAATTTGGAAATCCCTGTAGACCTCCAGGGCCAACTGGAAGCAGGTCACCGCATATTGGCATTTCTTTCCGGCCTGGCAGTCTTCGGAACAACGGTCTGGGCGTTTCTTGCCAAAGGGACTCGCAAATCTGTCCGTATTTTCCTTGGATTAGCCTCAGTCGGGATCGTGATCAGCGCCCTGGTAGGACGCACTCTGGTTTTCAGCCTGGCAACCTCTATGACATCCAATGTCCACCTGGGTCTGGCCTTGATGGTTATGGCGCTGGTAACAGCTGCCGCGGTCTCCGGCACCTCGTACAATCCACAACCTGCGGGAGCAAAGAGGAATAATTCTTTTGAACGCCTGGCGGTAATCGCGTTGGTCATCACTTTTTTCCTGATGATTTCAGGCGCGTGGTTAACCACCAGCGGTGCTGGGGAGGCCTGTGTCGGTTGGCCGCTGTGCAATGGAGCTCTCCCGGGGAATGCTTCTGCCTGGCTGGCTTTTTCGCACAGGCTGATCGCATTGGCTGCAGGGATTTCAGTGTTGGCTTTATTTCTTACTGCCTGGAAACACTACTTTCGAAATCCACTGATATTGACCGGTGCCACCGGCACGGCCCTGTTGTTCGCAGGGCAGGTGCTCATCAGCGCGCTTAAAGTCAGCCAGGGCTACCCCCTGGATTTAGTGGGGCTGCATGCCGCAGCCACTGCCGCTTTGTGGGGAGCTCTGGTAATTACCGTGGTGGCAGCCCGCGACGGGATTGATGTGACTGGTGTTGTGGTGGAGAATCGCCCGGTAGGCATGGCGCGGTTTAAAGCCTTTCTTCAGCTTAACAAGCCCATCATCGTGGTTTTACTGCTTGTCACAACCTTCGCAGGAATGGTCGTCGGCGGTCGTCAAATGCCGGAATTCTGGCTGGCGTTCTGGACCCTGCTGGGTGGTGCCCTTGCTGCGGGGGGTGCATCAGCCCTCAACCAGGTCATTGATCGTGAGATTGATGGTCACATGCAGCGAACCGCTAAACGGCCCCTGCCTTCAGGCGCGCTAACCCCGGCTGAAGGATTGGCCTATGGATTGGGTGCCTGTCTGGCGGCTTTCTTCATTCTGGCAGGCTTTGTCAATCTGCTGGCAGCAGTCCTGTCACTTGCAGGCATGATTTATTACGTACTGCTATACAGCGTCTGGCTCAAGCATGCTACGGTTCAGAATATTGTGATCGGGGGAGGGGCAGGTGCCATCCCGCCGCTGGTTGGTTGGGCAGCCGCCTCTGGCAGCCTGAATATCCCATCCCTGTTTTTGTTTGCGATAGTATTTATGTGGACTCCGCCGCATTTTTGGGCGCTTGCGATTGTACGAAAGAATGACTACGCACGCGCCGGAGTCCCAATGCTGCCTGTGATCCAGGGTGAGCGCAAGACGCGCATCCAGATATTTATTTACACCCTCGAGCTGGTCGGACTGACGCTTCTGATGCCTTTGTTCAACATGGCTGGCAGCCTGTTTCTGATTTCAGCGGCAGTTCTCGGATTATGGTTGATTTACACAGCCTGGCAGGTGCTGCGCAAACCTGGCAATAAAGTTGCCTGGATGATGTACCGCTACTCCAGCATGTACCTTGCTTTTATTTTTCTGGCCCTGGTATTGGATGTATTGATCTAGAGAACCATCCAATTGCTAACGGGCTGTCGCAGGTAGTGCGGGTTTATTCGGCGATTTCCACTACAATCGTCTGACTGGTGATGACGACTGGTGGGTTACCCATGCCATCTGCGTAGCCATAGAACTCGGTTCCCTCAGGATTCTGTTCGCTGCGGAATTTTTCCGCCCACCGGAATCCAATCGACTGGTAAAGCAGTTCAACCTCGACGGTATACACACCCGGCGTGATCGGAATTTGATAGGTCACCTGGTCGCTGCCAGCTGTAAAGTTTGCATCCTCTACCGCCAGCCCATAGACTGCAATATCCGCCCCGGCTGTTTGCTTGTCAAAACCAACTGGCAAAAGACGGTTGTCTTTCAGGTAAGCTTTCGCCCGCAGTAAGGTCGTCGTCAGCTTCCCATCCGGGTCGCCGATTATCGCTTCGTATATCTGTACCTGGTCGCTGGAGGTGATGAGGTCGTAATGCTTTTCGAAACGGTCGCCGGCTGCATCATTATCGTTTCCAATGATGACGCCATCCGGCTGCCAACCACCTGATTCAAATACCGGACTTCCTGCAGCATCCTTGACGATCAGATGCAGCCACGCCCGCCTTGATGGGAAACTGGTTGGGAATTTGTGCCCTGTTTTTACGGTGATATCGACCTCTGTGGTTAATATCCCGCCTGCCTGGGCAGTCGTGAGGCCCAATGTAGCGGTTTGCTGCTGCAACAGATCCAGGACTGCGTTTCTGGTGATTTCAAACTGGTCATCATTGGCTGTGACCTGCAAGTCTTCACCATTAGCGGATAAAAGCGAAAGCATGTAAGCGTTGCCGCCTGCAAACACATGCTGTGGGAAGGGATTTCGTGCCGGACTGCCTGTATTGGCCAGAATAACATCCCCTGAGGCGTGCGGCATATGACAATCCTGGCAGGTCTTTTCGGTTGCAAAAGCCGAATGTTTCCATTCTAACTGGGGTGTCTGTTCTGGGAAGAGATCGGTGCTTAATTCACCCTCGTTCGTGATATAGGGGGTAAAGAGATTGTGGCAAACTGCGCATATTTCCGACCGCTTCACATGGTCTGATTGCTGAGGAGTAAAACCGCTGGTGCTGGTCATAATGGATGCGATGGCGGCATCAACAGGAAAGAAACCATAAGCAGTCCGTGTCCCCTGAGCTGAGGTTAGATCAATGTCATACCCGCCGCTGAAACTGTCCATCTTACCCAAATTGGTTGAAGTGATCTGGTGGCATAATGAGCAGGATACCCCATCGATTGCCAGGGCATGGTACTCGTTGGCGGGATCTAGAAACCCGCCTCCAGGGAGCATTGCCAGGGTTGCATCCGCTTGTTCAGCTGTGTGGTAAGCCATGCCGATATGGCAAATGGAGCACTTTTTTTCGATTACCGCCTGGTGTTCAGGATTATTGACCACTTCAGAGCGTACCGATGCCCGATAATACGGGTCGCGTGTGGAATTGGCCATCATGGATGAACGCCATGCTGAATCGATGGAGACGTCCTTGCCGGTGTCATCCCGCATGCCTGTATGGCAATAGGCGCATTCTCCGGAAGTCGAAAAGAATGAACCCCGCACCCGTGGAAGAGCGGAGGGGTCTGCAGATTTTGTCGGCGTTGGTTCGATGGTGGGGCTGACCGATTGGCATGCCGAGAGAACCAGCATGCATATTCCAAGCACTGCCAGCCAGAGTCCGGCTTTTTTGTTCGCCATTTTCCCTCCCAGTTGCTACCGGCTTGTGCCTGATGATTCCCCCACCAGGCAAACAAATTTATTGTAATCTAACGAGGATCTTTCCTTGATTCCAGAGCTCTTCCAACCGGTAATAGTTCCGCTGTTCAGTCGAAAACAAATGCACCACTACGTCACCTGAATCAACTACCACCCAGCCGGAGCCGGGAGCCCCTTCCACTCGGGAAAGGATCTGGAATTTCTGTTTGGCGGTTTTTGTGACCTCATCTGCCAATGCATCAAGCATCCTATCGCTGGTTCCGGTACAAATAACAAAATAGTCGGCGATTGATGAGATTTCAGCGATCTCCATAAGGACGATATTTTCGCCTTTTTTCTCTTCCAAAGCATTCACAATACTCCGTGCAACTTCCAACGTATCCAGCATGCACCTCACAAGAAATTAGATATTGGAGGATTTTAACATAGGTTTCTCAAAAAAACAGCCTGGCATCAACCTCTCAGGGGGAAATGACCAAGAGCTGTGTAGGTCGGTCCTTGAGAGGATAAGTCGCTTCGGAAAAGGGTGATGGATTGTACCCGAACGATTCCCATATCGCCAGCCGTCAATTTCTCGAGGGTGCTGCTTAAGGTATGCAAGTCAAACGGCGCAGCATCCCTTTTCACTCGGCCGAGGGTGAGGTGTGGCGAGAAGGTTCGGTCTTCAACTTGTATCCCGGTTTGTTGAATCGTCCGACTGGTCAGGGTCTGCAGTGTCATCAGGTTAGCAGGAGCCTGTAAGCCTGCCCAGATGACCCGAGGATGGCGGATATTCGGGAAAGCACCGATACCTCTGATATTGAATACAAATGGCTCCTGAGAGCCTGCGACCGGCTGCAGAGCAATTTTGAGGGCGGTCAGCGTGGCTAAGGGTACTTCCCCCAGGAATTGGAGGGTTAGGTGGATGTTATCCGGAGCGACCCACCGCACGCATCGAATTCCATGGCTGGAAAACTGCTTGATAATTTCCGCCAGACTGGTTTGCACTTCCTGTGGAAGTTCGATGGCGATAAACGCACGTATCTCGGGCATTGACGACTTCCCTTTGATGGTTGGAAATTAAAGTAAATCCTGGGAAATATGGTGGGAAATTCAACCCACGTACCAATTTCTACTGTACCATATCATCCTACACATCTATAAATATTTATGGTATAAGAATATTAACCCTGCTGTGTTCGTGATGCAGCACGACCGGTTTTGAGCCAACACCCCCTTAAAGGGACCCACATCACTCTTCTGACGCGATAGGCTTCGGCCAAGGTTGATTAAGTCTGGAGGGTCCCGCCTGCGAAAGCAGGTTCAAAACTATGCGGCACACGGCACGGCGGGGGCTTTTTTAATTATGGTTGGGGGTATTGAGAATATCCCATTAATTCCGTTGACACACGAAACTAATCTGGCTACACTATTAGTGATTAATTGAGCAAGGAGGTTTCGATGAACTCATCCTTCCGTCTGGTCCTAAAATCTGGACCGAACGCCGGAAATTCCCTGGACCTTGGCGCTGATGAAATCACAATCGGCCGGGATGTAAATGCAACCTTTGTGATCAATGACCCTGAGGTATCAAGGCGTCATGCCCGCGTTTACCAGCAGGGCGCGAATATCATCATTGAAGATTTGGGGTCGACCAATGGGACGACCGTAAGCGGACAACGCCTTTCTGGACCGTATATCCTGCGACCCGGAGAGATCATCACACTCGGCGAGCATACAACGGTTCTTTTTGAGATGGTCCAGCTTGACCCGGATGCAACAGTTGCCTCCTTACGTCCAATTCAACCTGCTGTTCAACCTGAAGCCGCACCTGCGCCAATGCCTGTGTATCAACAGGCTGAGCAGTTCAAACCTGGCCCGGTAGTTGATCAGGTCCCTTCGGGTGCTGCGCCCGCGCCACAGACCTCAGATGAATATGTTGGACGGGTTCCTGCGAAACCGAAGGCTGCAAAACCTGCGGGCAAGAAAAAAATGTCTGCACTGGTTGTGGTTCTGATTGTGGTCGTGATCGTGCTGGCGTGCGGGTGTATTGCATTCGCCATATTTGATGCGCTAAATTTGTATTGCGACTTTCCCGGCATTATGAATTTCCTGATTCCCGGAGCCTGCCCGCCTTAATAAACACGTACTGGAAAAAAGTATTTAAGGTCCCTTTCACGGATTGCGGAAGGGACTTTGTTTTCCCCGAGTGGTGGCCAAAGTAATAAAAAGTACTTTATAAAGCTGTTTTGTTGCCTATTGTCAGGCGACTGCCTTTGGGTACAATAGGAGTAGATCAATCCCAGGATAGGATAATGTCGAGCGATCCTAACACGGAAAGAATTCCATCGAAACCCAGTTCACCCCGCTGGAGCAGCACCACAAAGGCTGTTGTTGGATTTACTTTAATTGCCATTGTCGCAGCGCTGCTTATCCGCTTCCGGGTCATCATTGCACCTTTGTTCGCTGCAGTTATTCTGGCATATTTGCTCCACCCGATTGCCACTTTCATGCAGCGACGCCTGAAACTATCCTGGCGATTGGCATCCGTAATCCTGCTGCTGTTCTTGCTCATAATTGTTCTGGGCTCATTAACTCTTGGCGGTCTGGCAATCTTCAACCAGATTCAGAGTTTAATCACATTCATACAAAAACAAATTGTTCTGCTGCCTGACTTTGTGAGTCAAATTACAAGCAAGCCGATTGTAATCAGCCTGTTTGAAATACAACTTTTCCAGATCGATCTGACCACACTGAACGCCACCAACCTGGCAAACCAGCTTCTGGGTTTGATTCAGCCAATCCTAACAAATACTGCCAACATCCTGGGAAGTATTGCCACCGGTGCAGTCTCGACCATCGGCTGGTTGTTGTTTACGGTCCTGGTGAGTTATTTCATGTTGTCCGATTCAGGCGGTGTCCGCAATCAGATGATAAATATCTCAATCCCGGGCTATCAGGAAGATATGACGCGATTACGGCATGAGCTGGGAAACATCTGGAATGCTTTTCTGCGCAACCAGATCATTCTCTTCTTCCTGACTGTGCTCATCTATGTGATCGTCCTTGGTTCGCTCCAGGTTAATTTCTACCTTGGACTGGCAATTGTGGCTGGTCTTGCCCGATTTGTGCCATACGTTGGCCCCTGGGTTACCTGGATCACCTATGGATTGGTAACTTTTTTCCAGGGAACCACAATATTCGGACTTGAACCCTTCCCTTATGTCATCCTGGTGTGCGGTATTGCTATGTTGATCGACCTTGCTATGGACAATTTTTTGGTCCCGCGCATGATGGGCGACAGTCTGAAGATTCATCCAGCGGCGGTAATGGTGGCTGCCATCGTTTTTGCCAATCTGTTTGGTATCATTGGTGTATTCCTGGCTGCGCCGGTGATGGCCACCGTCAAATTGATCTCGAATTATGTTATCCTCAAGTTGTTTGATCAGGATCCATGGATTGGATTCGAGACGCGGAAAATCAAACCGCTGCCGCCAATATTCAGATATATTGGCGCGCATCTACGCCGTTTTTACCGCTGGTTGAAAAACAAAATTGGAACACGTTGGCCTGCAGGGATTCCCATTTTCAACTGGATCCAGGATAAATTCCGCTGGGTTGTGAATAAGTTGGGAAAAAAATCAGATACATCCACTACTAGATAATTTGGAGGAACTCATGAGCAACTCGATGGAACCCAAGACGGATACAATTGCCGAAACTGACAGCTATATGGCCTGGCGCGCTGAGGAACCAGATGGCGAAACCACCTACCATCTGGAACTGAACAATATCACCGTTCATTTCTTCAACGAGGAATGGGAAGAATTCCTGGCTCTTGCGCGTGCTATCGTAAAAGAAGCAGACGGAAAAAAATAAAAGTTTAGTATCGCCCTCGGCTTTGCGAAGACACAGGCCCGGTTAGCTCTTCCTCGCGTGCTCGCGTAATCCGTACAACACCGGCTTTATATTCGGGTATCTTAGCCTGAGGGTCGACTGCGTCGGTTGTTAATACATTGGCAGCCGCTTCCCAGAAGTGGAATGGGATAAAAACTACACCCGGGTTTGCTTTTTCAGTCACCTTCGCGCGAAGCGCAATGGAACCACGGCGCGAGGTTACTCGGACTGCATCTCCAGTTTCGATCCCCAGACCTGCTGCATCGGCAGGATTGATTTCCATTAAAGCCTCGGGAAAAAGGTCATCCATCCAGGAATGGCGCGTTAGTGTACCGCCGTGCCAGTGTTCCAACACCCGCCCGGTACTTAGGATAAACGGGAAGTCGTCATCCGGGGATTCCGAGTTCGGGACGTATTCCAGCGGGTGGAACTTGCCTTTTCCACGCGGGAAGGTAGAGGTGTAGAGAAACGGCGTGCCCGGATGATCATCATTCGGTACCGGTGTTTGAATCCCGCCATTATCTATTCGATTGTATTTAACACCTGCGTAATCCGGGACATTGCGACCCATTTCTTCCAGAATTTCCGAGGGATGGCTGTAATCCCAAAATGCGGATTGTGAGCGTCCCAGACGCAGCTCAAGGCGCTTGGCCAGGTCGCAAAGGATCTGCCAGTCTGCCCGGGCCTGTCCGCGCGGGGGGATCGCCTGACGGACACGCTGAACACGCCGGTCCGTGTTGGTGAATGTTCCATCCTTTTCAGCGAATGCAGCCGCTGGCAGGAATACATCCGCAAAGGCGCCAGATTCATTGATAAAGAGATCCTGGGCCACCAGGAATTCCAGTTGTTCCATCTTCTTACGAGTATGGTTCAGGTTCGGCTCTGACATCATCGGGTTTTCGCCCATGATGTAAAGCGCACGCACGCCCCCAGGATGGACCGCCCCCATGATTTCGGTGGTAGTCAAGCCGCGAACGCGGTTCAATCCTCCTTCTTCTATGTTCCAGGTTTTCTCCCAGCGGCGGGCGTTTTCCTCGTTATCAACGGTTTGGTAGCCAGGGTAGTGCCAGGGCATTGCGCCAGAATCAGAAGCGCCCTGCACATTATTCTGTCCGCGCAGCGGATTCAGACCCGTACCGCGCCGGCCAATTTGACCGGTGAGCAGTGCCAGGTTAATCAGACTTAGCGCGTTGGCGGTCCCGTGGGTCGATTCAGGGATGCCCAGCGCCCAAAAAATGGAAGCCTTTCCAGCGGTGGCATACATGCGGGCGGCGTCCACGATCAATTGACGGTCCACCCCGGAGATGGTTTCGGCATATTCCGGCGTGAATTTTTGCATTGATTCCCGAAAGGCATCGAAGTTCTCAGTCCGGTTGGCAATAAATTCAGGGTTATGCAAGTTTTCTTCAAGGATCACATGCGCCATCGCCGAGAATACGGGCACGTCACTGCCAGGCTTGATGGGCAGGTACAAGGCAGCATAATCCACCATTTCAATGCGCCGCGGGTCAACCACGATCAACTTCGCGCCGTATTTCTCTACAGCACTCTTCATCTGCAATGCAATGATAGGGTGGTTTTCAGTAACGTTGGATCCAGTGAGCATGAACACGTCGCTGTCGATGACTTCGGCGGCTGTATTGCTCATAGCTGCTGAACCCACCGCCATCTGCAGGGCTACCACGCTGGCAGCGTGGCATAAACGGGTGCAGTGATCTACATTGTTGGTGCGGAAAACCGCCCGAAAGAGCTTTTGAAGCAAATAATTATCTTCATTGGTGGCTTTTGCACAACAATAAACCGCCATTGCCTGCGAGCCGTCGCGGTTGTAGATTTCTACCAGCCGATCAGCGGTGTAGTCAAGCGCCTCATCCCAACTCACTTCGCGCCATTCTGAGGGATCAAAGGCTTGTTTCCGTTGTCCGGGAAACTGTTTTTCTTTGCGGATCATCGGCGTGGTAATGCGCTTTGGATTGTAGATGTAGTCATAACCAAAACGGCCTTTTACACACAGATTCCCATGGTTTACCGGTGAATCAAAGGGTGAAGTGACCCGATAGATGAAGTCGTCTTGAATATGCAGCTGCAGCGTGCAGCCAACCCCGCAGTATCCGCAGGTCGTGGTGACGATTTTTTCAGGTTGCACCATTTTTCCTCCGTTCAAGCCTGCTCGGCAAAAGATGTATCAATCCTGCGCCGGCGGGATCGCCGTTCGCCGCGTGTCAACTCCATGATTTCGTCCGGAGTCTTGCCAAGCTCCAAAAGCCATTGGCGTTTGGGTTTTAAGGCACCCGTCGGGCAAACCCCAACGCATTGACCACAGAACACGCAGGTTGATTCAGGCAACGGTGCGCTAAAGAATGTGCTGATCTGTGTTTCATACCCGCGCCCCGAAAAATTTATTGCATAGGCATATTGGGCATCATCTGCGCATACCTGGACGCAGCGCCAACACAGAATACATTTGGCATAATCCCGCAGAAACATCGGGTTGTCATCGACGGGTTGGGGAGTCCGTTCAACTGCCTGCGGAAAACGTGTTGGATCAGCCTGGTATTCCGCAGTCATTTCCTGAATCTCAGGCGCTTCAGACAGGTCGATCGAGGATTCCAGCAGCTCAAGGATGGTGCGCCGCGAGCGAATTACTCGTTCCGATTGTGTGTTGACGATCATTCCATCGCTGACCTTTGCCACACAGGAAGGCACCAGAACGCGTGAACCTTCCACTTCGACCACACATATTCGGCAGAGCGCATTGCTGGTGGTGGCTTCGTGATAGCAGATCGTCGGAATATCGATGCCTGCTCCTCTGGCAGCCTCAAGGATGGTGGATCCAGCCGGGACAGTCAGGTTTTTTCCATCGATGGAGAGATTGATTGTGTCACTCATAACCTTCCTCTCTTTCTACTTCTCGACTGCGGCTGGTTGAAACAATTCCGGCCAGGATTTCATGGCGCTCAGAACAGCGCTGGCTGCCGTCTGACCAAGACCGCATAGAGACGCATCGGTCATCGTCCAGCCCGTGTCCTGCAGCCGCTCCCAATCCCCGGGCAGGGCTGCGCCACTGTTAACTCGCTGCATGATCTCCAATTGTCGCTGAGTGCCCATCTGGCATGGATAGCACTTCCCACAGGATTCTTCTGCGAAGAAGTGCGCCAGCCTGAGGCAGACATCCCTTAAATCACGGGTTTCATCAAAAACCGTAATCACGCCAGAACCAAGCGGCAACCCAGCCGCACGTAAATCTTCGAAGGATAGGCGAACATCCAGGTGCTTTTCAACGGCAAATGCTCCAGCGGCCCCACCGAAAAGGGCTGCATGAAACTCGTGACCGCTGCGAATCCCTCCTGCCATATCAAAAAGCAACTCGCGGAATGTGACGCCGAATGGGATTTCATACAATCCCGGCCGGGCCACATCACCTGAAAGGCAGAAAAGTTTTGGGCCAGGTGATTTTTCTGTCCCGATCTTCCGGTATGCGTCTGCACCCATGCGCAGGATTAAGGGAACATTTGCCAACGTCTCGACATTATTGATCGAGGTCGGTTTCCCAAAAAGGCCATGCGTGGTCGGAAAGGGGGGTTTAACGCGAGGGAATCCACGCTTGCCTTCAATTGATTCAAAAAGCGCAGTTTCCTCGCCGCAGATGTATGCCCCCGCTCCGCGCCGAAGCTCGACATCGAAGCTAAACCCGCTGCCAAGAATGTTTTCCCCCAGCAATCTAAATTTCCTTGCCGCTTCGACGGCTGTCTCCACGGTTTTATAAGCTCGCAGATATTCACCTCGGATATAAATAAATCCTTTGCTTGCACCGACTGCATACGCGGCGATTAGCAATCCTTCGAGCACAGAGTGCGGATCATTCTCAAGCAGGATTCTGTCTTTGAATGTGCCGGGTTCGGCTTCATCTGCGTTGCAAACAACATATTTTTGAGTGCCAGGGGCTTTGGCAGTGCCTTCCCATTTCAAGCCGGTCGGAAATGCTGCGCCGCCGCGTCCTACCAATCCGGAATTTTTGATCTCCTCGATGACGGCATGGGCAGATCTGGTAAGCGCTTTTCGCAGGCTGTTGTACCCGCCCCTGGCCTGATAGCCATCGAGTGACATAGGATATCCCAGTCCGCAGTTGGCAGTCAAAAGCGAGATTGTCCCGCCAATATCTGGCTGCGGGCTGACAATTTCTCCACCCAATAAGTCTTCCCAGGAATGGGTATCCGCCTTGCCAACCGCTTGCCCTTCTACAAGGAGTGCGGGGGCATGTGAACACAAACCTAAACAAGGCGCCCGTTCAATTGTGACTGAAGGTCTGCCCACCTCTGCCGCCGAATGGAATTCGAGGTGTTGTGTCAGTCGTTTCAGCATTCCTTCCGAGCCTGCCATGGCGCAGGCAGGGTCATTACAAACGTGAATGACTTTCTGACCGACGGGTTCGCGGTAAAACATAGCATAAAAATCGATCACGCCGAAAACATCAGCCAGCGGTACCCTGAGACTTCGGGCTACCTCCTCAGCCACTTGTTTGGGGAGGTAACCATAGATCTCCTGCGCAGCATGAAGGGCAGGGAGAAGACCACTCCTCCCCTGAGGTGCGAACTCATCCATTACCGCTTTAAGCGGTGTCAGGTCGAAATCAGGCATGCTACCTCCTGGTCATGATGGGGATAAACAAGGACGATATTCCGAAATATTACCTGCAATGTATAATTATAACCAATGTCATTAACGATCGTAGTTCAGGCGGGCGGTGAATCGCAGCGCATGGGGACAAATAAGGCCCTGATCCCTTTTCTTGGGATTCCTTTAATTCAAAGGGTTATCGAACGAGTCCGCCCACTGGCAAACGAGATCCTCATCACAACAAATCAGCCAGATGAGCTTGGGTTTTTAGGAATGCGCCTGGTTGCTGATATTTATGCTGGGCGTGGTGCCCTGGTCGGGTTGCACACTGCATTGGTATCTTCCAGCCACCCGTATGTAGGTGTGGTCGCTTGCGATATGCCTTTCGTGAGTCCGGTTTTGCTCGCGTACCAGCTGGATTGCTTAAAACAGGATAATGTTGACCTGGTGGTGCCGCTAACCGTGCAGGGTCATGAGCCATTTCATGCGGTTTATCGTAAATCCACATGTCTTCCTGCGGTTGAATCTGCGCTCGCAAGGGGGCAAAAACGCATGATTTCCTGGTATCCAGAGGTTCGGGTGCGTGAACTGGAACACGAGGATCTTGTCCGCATCGATCCATCCGGTCTGGCTTTCATGAATATCAACACCCCTGAAGAATTTCAGGCTGCAGAACGCCTGGCTCAATCTGCCGGGGTGTGAACTTCCATCCTGAGGTCTTGCGCAGGAACATCTTCCAGCAGCAACAAACGCTCAGGGTGTGAATAGACATTTCCCTGGTTCCGCCGCGCATAGCCAATCAGAGTAATCCCCAGCTCGTCAGCTGTGGTAATCGACATGGATGTCGGGGAGGTTCGAGACACAACGATGACGGCTCCCAAGTGGGCAGCTTTTTGCAGCATTTCGGAACTGATTCGGCCGGTTGTTAGAATCATGCGGAAACCCGGGGCGATTTTGCTGCGTAGCACAATGCCGGCTATCTTATCCAGCGTGTTATGTCTCCCGATATCCTCGGCCTGGGCGAGGATCTGGTCTCCATCCGTCAGAATTGAGCAATGTACCCCCCTGACTTCCCGGTACAGCTCCTGTTTGGAGAGCAAATGATCCATCCAGTTTAGTACTTTGTCGATCGGTATCTGCCCATCCACAACCAATTGCGTCAATTTCTGGAGCTCCGGCTGGGCTGTCATACCGCCTGTGCAGCCGGAAGTTCGCCGCCATTGAGCAGGTTTCTTGACTGGCCTGTTCAACCAAACATCGATATTGTCGCCTGTCTCGCAAGTGCGAATAATTTCGAATTCATCCAACGAAGAAACGATCCCTTCGTTGTAAAGAAAGCCGGTTGCCAATTCTTCTGTTTGGGTTGGGGTGCACATAAAACTCAACCATGCTTCCCCGTTGACAGTCAACTGGAGGCTTGATTCCGATATCACGCCGCCGTTCACTTCATGCCAATCACCATTTGAAAACCGGTTGTACCGGATAGAGGTTTGAGGAGATTGTTTTCTCATTTCAAAGTTCCTCAGAGAAACCAGAGTTTTAATTTAACCAATTTTATCAAAGTTGGCTAAATCTAGTCTTAAAAATCGGCAAATCCTCTGAGGTATGGGAGATATGTTACAATACCTGCCGTTTGCCCGGAACTAAACGGGTTACAATTATAAAAACTTGATGAAATTAATGAACAGTAAACCTTTAAAAATTATCCTTCCTGGAATCTTGTGCGTTGCATTATTCTCAGCGTGCAACAGCCCGGATGGGCTGACGATTGATCCATCTGAACTTACAGGCATCATTCAGACAGCCAGTTCTATTGAATCCGGTTTGGTTGAAACTGTTCAGCCCGATCCAATTTCGCTTGCGACCGAACCACTTCATCCATCGATAAAAAGTACCAATACGCTGTCAAACGTCCTGGTGTCACCCTCGCAGCAGGTTGAACATTCCGATGCTAAACCTTGCAATCAGGGGTCTGCCGGAATGCCATTGGATGTTACGATCCCCGATGACACAAGACTGGACCCCAGCACCGAATTTACAAAAATCTGGCGTCTTGAAAATGCCGGCTCCTGCACCTGGACCAGGGATTACTCGTTAGTTTGGTTTTCAGGTGAAGAATTTGGATCGATCAAGCAGCAACCGATCCTGACTGATGTGAACCCTGGTCAGACTACTGAAATTGCGGTGGATATGATTTCGCCTGAAGAGCCTGGCCTATATTCCGGCTTCTGGATGCTGCAAAGCGATGCGGGAGAATTATTTGGTATCGGGCCGGATGGCAATTCCCCTTTCTGGGTCCGTATCCAGGTCTCAGCAGTCAGTACTGCTACTCCCACCATTACTGCCACCGCTGTCCCGACTTCCATCGTGTTTACCACTGGAACCGTTTCATTGCTTCCTGGCAAGTTTATCGACCTGGATAAGGGCGAAACAACCAATGAGGACCAGGCTGATGGAAGTCTTGAGCAGACCAGTCCCACGGATTATCAATGGGCTTCCAAGAACAGCGGACGCTTTTCAGTTTTTGGCTTATCTGAGCCAGGGGAACTGGAATGCACGCTGGCAACCCTGTCCGATGAACCGATCCTGCTTACCTTTCTGGAAGCCGGAACTTATTTTTGCTACCGAACCGGTGAAGGGCTGCCGGGACGTCTTAAGATTGAAAGTCTGCCGGTGGGTGGTTCACCCGTGGTGATCTCGTTTACCACCTGGGCTGCACCCTGACAAATTTAATCATCGAGGAACACCATGAATCTGGACGAACTCACCTGGTACGAGAAAACCGATCCTAGCAATATGCTGGCAGAAATCGATGGACTGCCTGACCAACTCGAGACGGCCTGGAAGCTGGGAAACCAGCTCCCGTTACCCCTGGTATCTGGGGTAACGAGTGTGTTGGTGGCTGGTATGGGTGGTTCCGCCATCGGAGCGGATCTGCTTGCAGCCTATATTGAGCCTTTAAGCCGGGTTCCAGTCATCGTGCAGCGCGACTATACCCTGCCCGCCTGGGCAGCCAACCCCTCCACACTGGTAATTGCTTCCTCCCATTCCGGCAATACTGAAGAAACGTTAGCAATATTTGACCAGGCGAGGACAGCTGGATGTCAGATCCTTTGTATTTCTACCGGCGGAACTCTAGCTGCCCTGGCTGAAGAAGCAGGTCTGTCGGTATGGAAGTTCCAGCATCAGGGTCAACCGCGCGCTGCCGTCGGATATTCCTTCGGGCTGCTACTGGCTTTGTTTGTTCGGTTGGGGTTCATCCCAGGACAGGATGCCGATATCGCAGATGCCCTGCAGGCAATGCGCGCGCAGCAAACGGGGATTAGAAGAGAAATTCCCACGGTGAAAAATCCTGCCAAGCGCCAGGCTGGGCAATTGATGGATCGGTGGGTTGTTGTCCTCGGTGCTGGGATGCTGGCGCCAGTTGCGCGGCGTTGGAAAGGTCAGATCAGCGAGGTGGCCAAAGCCTGGGGACAGTTCGAGGCTCTCCCTGAAGCCGACCACAATTCTCTGGCGGGCATTGATGCACCGGCGGATATGCTCCAAAACACTGTGGTTCTATTCCTGCGGTCAGCCTCGGATCATCCGCGCAACCGCCTACGCAGCGAATTGACCCAAAAGACCTTCATGGTAGCCGGGCTGGGCACCGATTTTTACATGGCTCAAGGCGAAACGCACCTGGCACAGCTCTGGACGGCAATCCATTTTGGCGATTACACTGCCTATTATCTGGCAATGAGTTACGGGGTTGACCCGACCCCGATTCCTGCCATCAGCAGTCTTAAAAATGCCATGCAGGCATAATCCAGCGTAGATCGAAGGCATTGCGACAATTGTTCAGATCGGCAGCCTGACGGGTTCCCTCAGGCTGTTTTTGTAAAAACAGTCTTACAGGTATAATTTTCATACCGCTATGAATTTCGATAAAAACCTACTGCAGGCAGCACGCAGGGAGTGGCTTGCGCTGGCGTCGACGATTATTATGGGATTTGCCGGGGGCATTGCCATTATCCTACAGGCGCGTCAGCTCAGCCTGATACTGGATCGCGTCTTCCTGGGGGGATTAAACCGTCCACAGGTAACACCTCTTTTCTTTCCATTGTTGGTAATCCTGTTCCTGAGGGCCCTTTTCATGTGGCTGGCTGAGGTATCTGCCGGTACACTGGCGATTCGCATTAAAACCAGGCTTCGAACACAGCTCATGCATAAAATCCTCTCGCGGGGGCCTGCTTTTGTCCACGCAGAAAATAGCGGCGAATTAACCAACACAGCAGTGCAGGGAATTGAGTCGCTGGACGCATATTTCAGCCAATACCTTCCGCAGATTGCCCTCTCCGTGCTGCTGCCCATTGCCATTCTGGTAGCGGTATTCCCGTTGGACTGGGTATCCGGACTGGTGATGCTTCTTACAGCCCCTTTGATCCCGGTGTTCATGATTCTCATAGGCAGGGCTTCCGAGGCAGCCACGAAGCACCAATGGAATACACTCAGCCGGCTGAGTACTTACTTCCTGGATACTTTACAGGGGCTGCGTGAGTTGAAAATGCTTGGTCAGAGTCGGGCATGGGCTGAAAAAATCATGGCTGTATCCGATCAATACCGGCTAAAAACCATGAACGTTCTGCGCATCACGTTTTTGTCGGCGTTGGTACTCGAATTGATCGGAACCATTAGCACGGCGGTCATCGCTGTTCAGATTGGGCTGCGGTTGCTCTATGGACGCATGGCTTTTGAACAGGCTTTCTTTATCCTGCTGCTTGCACCTGAATTTTATTTGCCGCTGCGCCAGCTGGGAGCACGCTTTCATGCCGGAGCGAATGGGATTCAGGCGGCAAGACGGATATTCTCGATTCTTGCTGTCCCGGATTTGACTCCTGCTGAACCTCATCCGCACTCAAAAGTTGAAATCGGGGTGGTCCAGCAAATCGAATTTTCAAATGTGAGCTACAGCCACCCGGGTCAAACCACTCCAGCTGTGGTTGAAATCAATTTGCGTGTGAGATCCGGTGAAATGGTAGCCCTTGTTGGGCCGACCGGAGCCGGGAAGAGCACCCTTGCGCACTTATTAATGGGTTTTGCACGGCCGGAATCAGGCGAAATTTTCGTCAACGGTATTTCATTAACAAGTATCGATCCTTTGATCTGGCGCCGGCAGGTAGCCTGGGTTCCGCAGCAGCCTGTTTTGTTCCAGGGCAGCCTGGCAGAGAATATTGCTCTCGGTAAACCGGATGCATCCCTGCAACATATTGAGCAGGCTGCACGGTTGGCACACCTGGATCGTCTGATTGATTCCCTCCGAGACGGGTACCACACCCGGATAGAAGAATTTGGTCAGCGGTTAAGTGGCGGCGAAATTCAAAAGGTAGCACTGGCAAGGGCATTCCTGGTCGATGCACCGGTCCTAATTCTGGATGAACCAAGCGCTCATCTTGACCCTGACACGGAAGCCGAGTTAGAGGAAGCCGCACAACGTCTGCGAGATGGACGAACCGTAATCGTCATTGCACACCGCTTGCCAACCGTTTATCGATCCAACCAGATCCTGGTGCTTGATCACGGGCGAATTGTTGAGCGAGGGAGTCATTTTGAGCTGAGTAAAGCCGGCGGGACCTACGCGCGCCTGTTGCGTGATTACAAAGGAACCGCCGCATGAGGACAACTCTGCGCTTGCTCTCCCTGCTCAAACCCTTTACGGGCTGGGTACTTCTATCGGTGTTCCTTGCCGCAGCGAGTATCGCAAGTGGAATCGGACTGCTCGGGACATCAGCCTACTTGATATCCCAGGCAGCTTTGCATCCATCCATCGCTGTGCTTCAGGTGGCGATTGTGGGAGTGCGGTTTTTTGGCCTATCACGCGGGATCTTCCGATACCTTGAACGATTGACCTCCCATTCAGTCAACTTTCGATTACTGGCACAGCTCAGGGTTTGGGTTTTCAACCTGATTGAACCCCGCGTACCAGGCGGCTTGCCGGGGGTCGCGTCCGGGGACCTTCTTACCCGAATCACCTCAGATGTGGATACTTTGGAAAATTTTTATGTGAGGGTGGTTGCCCCGTTTACTGCCGCTGGCTTGACCGTGATCGCTATGGGCTTTTTCGTCAGCCAGTTCGATAGAACCGCTGCGGTAATCCTCTCGGTGGGCATGTTGATTTGTGGAATATTAATCCCGATCCTGACCTATTGGATCGGGAGGGGTCCTGGAAAGGCGATGATTTCTGCCCGATCTAAATTAAGTGTCCGCCTGGTGGAGTCGATTCAGGGGATCAGTGATCTCACAGCCTTTGACCGCTTGACAACGGTCGAACAGGGACTTAACGAGGCAAATCAGGCATTGCAAAGGACACAGTTCCGACAGGTTTGGAGTGGCGCCTGGGTGAATTCCGGCAACAATTTGATCACCAATCTGACCATGGCAGCCGTCTTGTGGGTAGCAATCCCACTCGTTTCATCCGGCATACTGGAAGGATTTTTATTGCCAGTGCTGGTAATCCTGGTTTCCGCCAGTTTTGAGGCGGTAACCCCGCTTGCGTTAGCTTCACGGATGCACGCTTCCACACAGGAGGCTGGGGATCGTCTGTTGGCAATTGAAAATTATTCTGGCGTAATATCCGATCCCGATATCCCGATCCCCATGCCAGAAGGGCTAAAGGATTTGACCTTTGACAAAGTTTCGTTTTCTTACTATGAAGATGCATCCGAAATTTTGGACAGGATTGATTTACAACTTCAACCTGGTGAGAAGGTCGCGTTGGTTGGGCCGACCGGGGCTGGAAAAACAACCCTGACGAACTTACTGATGCGGTTCTGGGATTACACTCAGGGCGAGATCCTTCTGAACGGAAAAGATCTTCATCAATACAACGCCACCGAAGTACGAAGCCAGTTTACCGTTATCTCCCAATCGCCGTAT
>CAYPJS010000049.1:0-2965 GCA_964411135.1 uncultured Anaerolinea sp. | reverse complement strand
CTATACAGATGGGATTTCTGCAACAACCTTCCTCTCCCCGTTCACCCCGGGGGATTATGAAGTGTGTGCTACAACCGACAACCAGGAAACCTGCTCCACCGTGACCGCGGCGGGGCCGCTCGATCTGACAGAATTAACCCTGCTGCATTCTACGAACGGCACCAACTGGACTCCGGCAGCCGGCAGTCTGGCGGGCGGATTCACAGTGGGCTTGAACCCGGCTAACCCGTGGTATTACCTGAATGTTTCAGACATCGTGGTCAACCGACCGCTGGTGGATGGCATGCATCCTTTCTATCTCACCAGCTTTCCTGATGGTTACCTTGATTACTGGGCAGCCAAAGGCGTTGATGGAACTCCGCCCTATGCCGAACCCTGGATGCCGGTGATGTGGGAGATCATCAACGGGAATCAGCCAATTTTCTATCTAAAAGTTGATGGAACTCCCCCAATGCTCGTGGATGGACTCCAATTCATCGCCAGCGGAGGTGTAGAATTCAATCCACTTCGCGTGAATGGAAACTACTTCCCCGGCAGCTACACCTTTACCGGTGATGTTACGGATAGTCTGGGCCTTAAGGACACGGTCAGTGTGGATGTCGATTTCGTTACTATGGACAACTGGATTTTCCTGCCCTTGATCTTCAGATAATCCTTTCAGAAATTTACTGTAAAAAGCCTTCTGCGCAAACCGTGGGAGGCTTTTTTGATCGACCAAAGGCTGCTTGTTCTATCGTAAAATAGAGACACCTTCAGGAGGTTTTGATGCCAATTCTGACCCGAGTCTGGATTAAGACAGCCCTGGTTTATTTTATTCTTTCTCTTACCCTTGGAATTTTCCTTGTCCTGGATACGGCAGGATTGCTAACCTTACCGGTACCTGGGCTTTTCCCTTCATATATTCATTTTCTAGTGCTGGGTTGGGTCACTCAGTTGATCATGGGGGTTGCCTTCTGGATGTTTCCGAAGTATTCGCAGCAACAACCGCGCCGTAGTGAACCACTTGGATGGGTTTCCTATTATTGCCTGAATTTAGGGCTGATCCTGCGGCTGGTGGGGGAACCCCTCAACGCAGCCACTCAGGCAGCCTGGGCAGGCTGGATTATGGCGATTGCGGCAGGGCTGCTTCTAGCCGGTGGCACAGTTTTTGTGGTCAACACCTGGGGCCGGGTCAAGGAGAAGTGAATTGCCACGCCTGAGTGCCTGGTTCATCCGAGCATCGCTGCTCTACTTGCTGGCAGGGTTCACGCTGGGGGCTGTCCTGCTGGCAGACAACGGGGTGCATTTTCTGCCATCAGCCTGGGCGGTGCTGCCGGCGCACGTTGAATTTCTACTGACCGGTTGGATTATTCAGTTAGCGATCGGCACGGCTTACTGGATCCTGCCAAGGAATACTCAAGGTGAAACCCGCGGTTCACCCGCTCTGGGTTGGGCATCCTTCTGGGTCTTCAATATCGGCATCCTGCTGACAGCCAGTGCAGGAATATTGCCGGGCATCATCCAGGTTGTTGGCAGACTGCTTGAAGTCTTTGGGGCAGTCATTTCCGCAATTTTATTTTGGCCGCGCGTAAAAGCCTACGGCATCTGATTATTCATCATCATATTCACTGAGGATTGATATGTACGATTCGTTCAGTTCAGACTACGACCGTTTTGTCAACTGGCAAAGCCGCCTGGCATTTGAAATGCCGCTAATTGAGAAATTGGTGACCACTGCACCTGCTGCAGATCGGCCTTTACGTGTGTTGGATGCTGCCTGCGGCACGGGTATGCATGCCATTGAACTCGCCCGGCGATCTTTTTCGGTGAGTGGGGCAGACTTGAGTGAGGGTATGATCGAGCATGCCCGCGACAACGCCAAGAACTCCGGAGTTAATATCCGCTTTGAAGTAGCAGGTTTTGGCGGGTTGGTGGACATCTTTGGCGAAGGTGACCAGGATGCAATCGTGTGTCTGGGAAATTCTCTGCCGCATGTCTTGAACCTGGACTCTCTTCAGGATACCCTTGCCGATTTTGCCGCATGTCTGCGTCCGGGAGGAATCCTGATTGTTCAAAACCGGAATTTTGACAAGTTGGTTGCCTCGCGCGAAAGGTGGATGGAACCTCAATCGCATGGGCAAGGGGCAGACGAGTGCATCTTTCTACGTTTCTATGATTATCTGCCGGATGGACTGATCAATTTTAATATTTTGACGCTGAAACGTCAGGGTGCTGGCTGGCTGCAAACCAGAACATCTACCCCGCTTTTTCCGCTGCTCTACCGCGACCTGGCAGCCATCCTGGCTGATGTTGGATTTGGCTATGTGCTTTATTTTGGCTCTATGGATGGGAGCCCGTATAATCCTCTCGAAAGTGATAATTTAATCATCGCAGCTGTCAAGGATTAATCGATGTGGAGCAGCGAAGGAATGCCACCCAAATGATGGTTTACCGGGTGATGATCGGCAAATTGACCTCGTAGATTTGCCCGATTACGGCTTGAATCGGATCAGCGAAGATTGATTCGTAACCATCTATGGCGTAAGAGACCACCGTATAGAGGTAGGTCTGACCAGCGACGCCGCTCAGATCCACAAATCCAGGAATGAAACTGCTTCCAACCGGCTCAAAAATCCGGCCATCCGTCGACCGGTAGATCCGATACCCTGCAACACCCTCGTGCTCAACGGGCTGCCATTCAAGAAAAACAGAAGAATCTCCAGGCTGCGCGGCGCCGGTCAAACCCTGTGGGGCGGGCAACCCACCAATTGTTACCGTTGAGAGGTTGTTTTCAAAATTATTTTCGGCGATCCCTTGAGCTGAATTCGTTTGTACAAAAAGCGTGTGGGGAAGGTGAGGCTTATCTGGCAGCATGAGAGAATCGTGCTCAGTCGTAAATTCCGCAATCATCATGCCACCCGCCTCGATGGGTATATCAATTAGTACGCTGCCGGCATGTATGCCCGTTCCGGCAGGTGCATCCCAG
>CAYPJS010000048.1:0-26262 GCA_964411135.1 uncultured Anaerolinea sp. | reverse complement strand
GCTCTTTTGCATTTCACTGCGCATGGCCGGGTAACTGGGGAACCCCAGGGTGCGCGCGAAACGAACCAGGGTTGCTTCACTCAAATCGAGGCGGGCGGCTAATTCACCTGCCGATAGGAATGCCGCCTCTTCCTGGTTTTTTCGCAGGTAATTGGCGATGCGCTTTTCGCTCTTGGTAAGTTGATTGAACCGATCAGCAGCAATGCGTGAGAAATCTAGGGGAGTAGATTGGGTGTCCTCACTCATGATGGTCTCCATATTCAATTTTCAAATTAAGGGGGGCAATACAGGGTTTAATGAAAAATCACTTGCATTTGCAATAGTGTACAGCATTTCGATCTCTATTGCAAGTTTTATTGCAAACATACTACCTGATTTTACACCAACTCGTTAATCAGATCCTGGGTAGCCCAAATGCACCCACCTGTAGTGTCCACCATAAGATCACATACTTCCATCTGAGGGATAAATACCGCTTCTGCCATCAAATATTGCTCGCGAAAATAGCGGTTAAGATAATAGTTGAGGTCATACTTCTTTCGCAGATCCATATCGCGGCGCCATTTTCGCTTCAAACGGACATCATCATCCGTCAAATAAACCACCTTGACGTTGATATGCTGGGCAATCTCCGGATAAAGGAACGGGAAATTGCCTTCAATAAAAATAATGTCTCCAGGTTCTACACAGAGTGGACTCCTTCCTTGTTTTAAATTACCCGACAGGTCGTGGCTCGAGGTTCCGGAGATAAAGTCATAACAGGGCATTTGGATGCTCTTTCCCGCCTTGAGATGGGAGAGGCAATCGATGAAGATTTGATGATGGAATCCTTCAATTCCAAGAGAATCCAGTCCATGTTCCTCGCGGTAATCCCGATCCAGAAAGAAATGGTCTAGCTCAAGCGAAGTGACAGACATTCCAGCAGCCTTGAAAAACTCGGTCAATCTGCTGACGATCTCGGTTTTGCCCGCTGCAGTCGGGCCAGCGATACCAATCAGAGCAGGCACACCTTGATTTTTAATCAATTTAAGGATAATTTCCATAAAGGATTGATCGACAAAGCGGTTGGCTTCCTTAAACTGCCTGTAACCCATTTCTTGCTTCCGATCGAATTCAGCCTGCAGCCGCCCAAACGAACGAAACGGCTTGTGATTTAAATGGTTAAGGACTTCAGGAGTGAAATACTGCGTGCGGCAAAGGAAGTAAAAACCTCGAATATCAAAATAGAAATGCCGGTTGACCCAGGGCACAGGGTAATTGCCGCTCACAAGCCCTGCGAATAACATGCGCGTCATGCCCGCAGCTAATGGATCAAGTTCAACCTTGTTCTCTGAAGTCGGCTTGATCTGGATGGAGGAGAAGAATTTTCCATCCGTTATCTTTCGTTCGATTTCTTCGATCGGATCGAGGCAGATGGATTCCCAGCCGCCTTGAGGGGTCAGGTTCTCCAGCGCAAAGCTAAATTCGTAAGGTTCCAGGTCCTCGATCCCAGGATTGACCGATTTCATAATCTCAAATAAATCCTGTGAGAATGGACGCTCGTTAATGGTCTTCAATGGATGCATTCGAATCCCCTACCAGTCTACGCGCCGTATTTCTCGACCCTGCCCGCATGCGCCAGAGCGATGGGCATAACCGTATTAGCCGGGATTGTTCCCAGGCTGCCAAGAGCGCAGTTGTTTTCACCAAATTCAAGATTTCCGCTGGTACGCGACCATTTTGAATACAGCAACAAAGGTACCGGGTGCCAGCTGTGGGATTTCATGATGGCCGGGGAGGAATGGTCTCCCCCGATAATCACAACATCCGGGTTCAATGCTAATAATCTGGGAATTTGCGCATCGAATTCCTCTATTGCCTTCACTTTCCCCGCGAAATCGCCATCTTCTCCGCAGGTATCTGTTTTCTTGAAGTGCAAATAGAAGAAGTCATAATCATCCCAGTGCTTTTCAAGAGTAGAAAATTCATCTGAAAGGGTTGTCCCTTCTACCGTCAGCACATCCATGCCAACCAGGCGCGCCACCCCCTTATACATACCGTTGATCGCAATAGCCGCCGGGTTGAGTTTGAATATCTCCTGGTATGGCGGGATTTCAGGAAGTTTTGAGAACCCGCGCAGCATGATGTTATTGGCTTTTGGCTGGTTTGATAGCAGTTCGGCAGCTTGATCGGCAAATTGGTTGACGATTTCCGCAGTTCGGATCGAATCCAATTGTGTAGCCCGGGCTTTTTTAATCCGGTTTCCGGATGTGTAAGGATCCGTATCGGTCACTGAATACCCCAGCCCTCTCCCACGGAGAACCAGTGAAAACCGATGTTCCTTTACGGGTGTGACAAATATTTCGGCACCATCAACCTGGATCGTATTCAAAATCTCAACCAGTGGACGACTCTCGCTGGAAGGAATGCGTCCAGCACGACGGTCCACAATGGCCCCGCTGTGGGAAACCGTGCAAAAATTCCCTCGAGCAGCAATATCCTCGGACTGAAGGTCGAAATCCACGCCAAGCGCTTCAAATGTACCGCGCCCGATGTCATAGGTTGTCGGGTCGTAGCCGAAAATTGCCAGGTGGCCGGGGCCGCTGCCGACAGTAATCCCGGGTCCGACCGGTACGGTCAATCCCAGAGAGGATTTTGCAGCTAGGGCATTCAAATTGGGTCTATCAGCTGATTCGAGCTCTGTTTTCCCGCCTGGTTTCTGCGGCAAACCGCCCAATCCATCCAGAATCAGCATCACAATCTTGCTGCTGCCTTTAATCACCTGGGAATGAAAGAAATTGTTATTCATCCGTTCTCCGATTCATACGCCACCGACGGGCTTTCCAAAATATTAACAAGCTCCGGCGTGGCCCAAACTGCGGCAGCAGTCGTATCGACAACCATGTCACAAACTTCTATCAGCGGGCGGTAAATAGCCTCAGCGCGTTGGGCCTGGGTACGGAAAAACCGATTGCAGAAATAATTTTCGTCATACTTCTTGCGGTAATCCATATCCCGCTTCCATTTTCGCTTGAGGCGTTCCGGATCATCAGTCAAATAAACGATTTTGATGCCGATCCAGGACGAAACCTCAGGCAGATGGAATGGGAAGTTGCCTTCCAGGAAGATTACATCAGCCGGTTGGATGACCTGAGGTTGGCAGCCAGGTCGTAGATTACCCGCTGAGTCGTGGCTGGAGACAGCTTTATAAAAATCGTAGCAGGGTATTTCTACCGCCTCGGCAACAGCCAGCTTTTGCATGGCATGTTCAAACAGTTTAAAGTGGATCATCTCCAGGTAGTTCTCGGTCTGGTCTCGAAATTCCCGGTCTTTAAAAAAGTGATCCATTCCTATACTCGAAAAAGTCAGCCCACGATCTGTCAGGACAGCCTGCAAGCGTTCAGCAATTTCCGTTTTGCCTGCCCCGGTAGGCCCAGCCAGGGTTAACAAAATCGGTGTCCCCTGTCGATCGATTAAGCCCTGGATGATTTCGAAGAATTTCCCGTCAACCTCCTGGTTTGCCAGCCGCATGGCTTTGTAACCGATATCCCAGGCTTTGGCGAACTGGTCTTGAGTCCGGGTAAACTGGAAGTAGGGTTTACCGCCAAGATGTCGGATGGCTTTTGTAGTGAAGTACTCCGTGCGGACGTAAAATAAAAAGCTGCGTATGTCAAAGTAAAAATTGCGGTTGACCCAATCGGCCGAATAAACCCCTCGGACAAGCCCGGTAAAGAGCATTTGTGTCAGGTTGAGCACCGTGGGATCCAAAACAATCTTGCCGGCTTGCTTGGCCCTGGCATTAACCCCATTGAAAAAAGCGGGTGAATGGATGATTTCCTCCAGTTCGAAAGGCGGGGTGACAACCTCACCTTTCCAACCCCCGATCGGAGTCCGGTTGTTCAGCGCGTACTGAAATTCATAAAATTCCAGGTCAGCGCAAGCGGGACAGATCTCGGGCATAATGCTTGAGAGCTTCAGCGCAAATGGGTAGGTCCCAGACTCATCTGTGATTTCATTCATAAAGTGTTGATGTCCTTGTAAGGAGTCCCGATACCAGATACCAGAGCGTCAAAAGCCCGTTTAATTTTGCCGTAATTTCCATCCCGGTCGAGAGCAATGCCTCTGCCCATCCCGCTGACCACCTGACCAATGCCAATTTGTGACATTCGTTCCTCAAGCTGGATCAACGCCGCAGGGATTGATCCGGGCTCGGTGGACCGCCCATCAAAAATCAAATGGACATAGGCCTGCGATAGCCCGCAGTCACGGGCCATTCTTAGGATCGCCAACGGATACTCGATGGAGCCGTGCGAACTTTTTTCACTCAGCATGCCAATTAAATGCAAGTTCTTATTTCGATTTTTGGCATCCTGAATAGCCTTCAAGATAACCCCATTTGAATAGAAGGATCCATCCTGCATGGCAGAATCGAGGCGGATATCGTCCTGCAGGACGATCCGGCCAGCACCGATGTTCATGTGTCCGGCCTCGGAGTTGCCGGGTTTGCCTGCCTGCAAACCGACCAGCTGTCCGGAGGCAGCCAGCCTTGAATGAGGATATTGGCTCAGCAGCCGATCCCAGAAAGGTGTGTTCCCAAGGAATATCGGATTCGAGTCGTCGCTGGCACCAATCCCCCATCCGTCCAGGATAATCACCAAGGCATGACGATCCGCCCCCCACGCATGCCCGGGGAGAAGACTCGCCCCGGTCATTTTTACTGGTTGTGAAATACCCAGGATCTCCAGAAGCGTCGGGGCGATATCCGCCAGGCATCCATCGGCTGGCCTGATGGTGGCCTGGCATTGTGGATCAATGAGGAAAAATGGGACCGGGTTGCTGGTGTGTGCGACATGCGGGCTGCCATCCGCAGTATACAAGACCTCAAGGTTCCCGTGGTCAGCAGCAATAACCACCACATACCCGGCCGACCAGGCTGCCTGGACCACGCGCTCGAGGTGATGATCAATGATTTCAGCGCATTTGATCTTGGCAGAGGCATTGGAGGTGTGACCAATGACATCACCATTGGCAAAATTTGTGATGATTAACTCAACCCCGCCGCTAATCCCCTTCAGCACCTCATCTGCCACCAGAGGCAGCCTGAGCTCCGGTACCTGGTCGAAAGCAATCCCTTTAGGCGATAATATTCGAATGTCCTCTTCACCAGGAAAAGGCTGGTTTTGTCCGCCGTTTAAGAAGAAGGTTACATGAGCAAATTTTTCTGATTCGGCTATGCGCAATTGCTTTTTGCCTGCCCGACTCACAGCCTCGCCCAGTGTCTCTGGTATGTTAATGGGTGCAAACGCCACCGGCAGATCTTTGAATTTCTCGTGGTAAAGCGTCAGAATTACAAACTCAAGGTTGGAAAGGTCCGGCCGTTCGAAGTGCGGAAAATCGGGAGAAGTAAACGCCTCGGTCAGCTCGACTTCGCGCTCTCCCCGCCGGCAGCAAAATACGACTGAATCGCCGTTGGAGATTCTCCCAACAGGTGCGCCCACCGCGTCGACTCTTACCAGCGGTTCCAGGCTGTAGTCTGTTTGGCCAGTCTGGTAAACAGCTCTTACCGCTTCTCCCAGGCGCTCTGCACCAATATCAAGGGGTTCAGCAGTCATATATTCTCGCTTTTTCAGTCAGGCAGGGTCTCATGGGAAATCCGATCCACGGGGTCGAACGAATTAATGGGTTCCTCAGCCAGGAAAAAGAACCAGCAAATCACGGATCGAATGAATGATAGCATCCGGCTGGTTTTCAGCAGTTATTTCTTCCTTGGATAACTCCTCGGGACTGATGAAGATAACCGACATACCGAATCCAGCTGCGCGGGTTCCCGTCACGTCGCGTTTGAGGTTATCGCCGATATAAGCGCATTTTTCCGGGGCAACATCTGCTTTGCGGGCTGCCTCAAGGTAAATCTGCGGATCAGGCTTGCGGATTCCCAGAACAGACGATAACACTACCGATTTAAAATACGGTGTGAGCTGCTCCTCCTCCAGCCAATCCGGAATCTCCTGCGTGGTCGTGACATTGCTGATGATTCCCAGCACGTATCCGCGGCGGTACAATTCAAGAATGACGTCCTTGCCCCCTTCAACCATCACGCGATTACCCTTCGCCTGTCGGTATAGCAAAGATAATTCCGGTCCGGATTGGAGGATCCGCTCCGGCGGAAAATCTGGGGCCATCCAACGCGTCCAAAGCTCTGCAGCGCTGGCTTCACGCAGATGTTGGAATGCCCAGTTGCGGTACTCCTTGTAGCGTTGATCAAGCTTGAGGATGAATTCTTTAGGATCATCATCTGTGCCGAGAAGCCGGGTAATTCTCTCACGCGCCTGGCGCTGATAATCCTCATCCGGCACCAGCATACGCAGGGTATTCCCTAGATCCAGGAAAACTGCTTCTATTCCATTCGAACCGCCAAAGCCGCTCATGGTCACAGGTTCACACCCTTATTTCCTCGGAAATATGTCCAGCAGCTGGCGGGTTTCTTTGACAGTGAAATCCGGCTTAACCTCGAAAGTAGGTGGCTCTTTGGCCAGCGTCGCCGGTTCCTCAATCAAAATCATCATGCCGTAACCAGCAGCACGCGTTCCTTCAACGTCCCGCACGGGATTGTCACCAAAGTATGCGCAACGCGAAGGTTCAACACCAACAACCCGCGATGCAAGCCAGTAGATCTGGGGATCAGGTTTCCGCACCCGCACTTTTGAAGACAGAATCACCGTCTTGAAATATTGCGTGACATTATCGGCAAACATCCAGTCCGGGATCTCTGTTTCAGTAATGGTATTCGCAATGATTCCCAGAATATAGCCGCGGTTATGCAGTTCAATGATGGTTTCTTTTGCATCGGCACGAGGCACCCTCCTGCCGTCACGGTCACGCCATAGCCTGGTCAATTTGCCTGCGTTCGGGGCAATTATTTCGATTGGAAAATCCGGAAGCATCCATTGAGTCCATAACTCCAGTTCTGAAGCTTCCAGCAAACCGCCTTTAGAATATTTGCGGTATTTATTCCAACGTTCAACCAGAATCGGGAAAAAGTCTTCCACACTACCCTTTGCCCCGACCAATTCCATTAAAGCCCGTTTGGCCTGGTCCTGAAATTCAGCATCCTCAATCACAATTCGCAAAGTATTGCCGACATCCAAAAAGATGGCATCGATGGCTGGCCGCATATCCCCTCCGTTTATATAATTAGTAAATCAACAATTTATAGGGATTTGAAAATTTGCTTTCAATTGTAAATATCATATAACATTTTTTCCTATTTTGCAAGTATTCTTTCGTTTTCCTTATTGACTTTTTTTACTGACCTGTGTAAACTATTAATATCTCTGCACACGTGTGCAAAAAAAGAGTTTATCCCCCATGAGCACCACAATAAAAGATATTGCCAAACAAACCGGTGTGTCCCACTCCACGGTGTCGCGTGCACTGCGCGGTGATCCGCTCATTTCTGAGGAAACAGCGGATCGGATCCGTAAAGCTGCACGGGACATGGCATATTTTCCCAGTGCGGCAGCCCGCAGTTTAAAGACCAACCGCTCACGGGTGTTGGGCGTTATCGTAACCAGCATCGACGACCCATTTTTCAGCGAAATCGTTTTTGGCATCGAGGAATTTGCCCAGCAGGCCGGTTACCGCCTGTTCATCGGCGCTCCACATCACGATCCAATCCGGGAACAAAAGATCGTTCAAGCCATGATGGAACACCGCACGGATGGACTGATCATTTGTTCATCCTCGTTCAGCACAGAACAGGGCAAGAAGCTGCTTGAGAATGGTTTCCCAATCGTGTTGGTTAATCATCAGGGTGCTGAAAACTTCAACTACTCCATTTTTCACGACGACGTGGACGGCAGCCGACAGATTACCCGCCACCTCATTGCGCTAGGCCATCGACGGATTGCTTATCTGGGCAATTCCCATGCGGGTCGGACCACCCTGGATCGGTTAAAGGGCTATCGCATGGAACTCGAGGAAGCCGGAATACCGGTCCCGGACGAATTTACCCTGAACGTCCCTGGCGGCAACCCCGAACTCGGGCAGCAAGGGATTGCCAGGCTGTTCAGCCTGCCGCAACCGCCAACAGCTGTGGTTTGCTACAACGACATGTTGGCCATCGGCGTGCTCAAGGGCTGCAGTGAAATCGGAATCCGCGTGCCGGATGACCTTTCTGTAACCGGCTTTGACAATATCACTTTTTCCGCTTTCACCTGTCCACCTCTAACCACACTCGATCAACCCAAGAAATCCATCGGCTCAGAAGCCGCCCGGCTCCTGCTGGAACTGGTAGAGTCCGGCACTCAGCAGGCTGCATTCAAACCTCAAGAAATTGTGCTAAAAGGCAAACTGTTGGTACGCCAATCCACTTCATCCCCAAGGCCGAAACAGAGACCGGAATGACCTTACCCCCAATATTACCGACAACCAATCTGAACATTTTCCAGCCGTCCTTAACCGACCATGACGGAATAGAATTTGCTCTTATTAATAATGAAGGAAATCAGGTGAAACTGGTCATTCTGGCAGATTCTCCCGATGGCCTTAACAAATTCGATGGCACACCTTTTGCGTTTGAGGGGCGAACCTTACTGCAATGTCCGCTTACCAGGACCAATGCCGCCGCTCTGCGCGAGAATTTGACTTGGCTGCAGCCGGTATTATTAGGGCTGCATACCTCCGCCGGGCTAGGCGATCGGCTCGGGTTGGCAACTCCCGGACATGTGCGTGCCATCCGTAACACAGCCGGTCAGGTTGCACCGATCTTTGCCCAACAATCCATCCGGGAGAACACCCGGACAGGCCGCACCCCGCAGCAGGTTATGGACGACGCCATGTGGGGTGTATTCCGGGAAGGCTGGACCACAGGTTTTGGAGCCGACGCAGATCATCTTAAATCAACCGATGATATCGATGGCTGCCTGGCTGCGGGGTTTACCTTTTTCACGATTGACCCCGGAGAGCACGTCGATAATCGCGCTGAGACCGCTGATTTGTCTCTATTACGTGAACTTGCGCAACAATTGCCAGAAGAAATGCGCATAAAAAAAACAGGGCTCCTGGGGAAGGTTGTTGATATCGAGGGGCGGCAACTATATTTTGACGAACATTCCCTGCTCAAAGCGATGGTCAAGTACGGCCGGGCGGTCCTGCATGTTTTCCATATGTACCAGCACCTCAAGAAAACTGCAGGCAGGCACAGCTTTGAGTTGGAAGTCTCGGTGGATGAAACCGAGCAGCCAACCTCCCACGCAGAACATGTTTACATTGCATCCGAGTTGAGACGTCTGGGAGTTACTTGGGTAAGCCTGGCGCCTCGCTTTGTCGGCCACTTTGAAAAGGGCGTGGATTACATTGGTGATTTAACCAAGTTCGAAGAAGATTTCGCCGGCCATGCTGCGATCGCACGCTGTTTTGGATCTTACAAATTGAGCCTGCATTCCGGCTCAGACAAATTCAGCATTTATCCCATTGCCATGCGTCACGCTCAGGGACTGGTCCATTTGAAAACGGCAGGCACCTCCTATTTGGAAGCCTTGCGCACCATCGCTGAGCTGAATCCGCCATTTTTCCTCGAAATCTACAGCTTTGCGCGTGACCGCTACGAGACCGACCGCACCAGCTATCATGTATCTGCCAGGCTGGAGAACGCTCCGCGCCCTTCCGCGGTTGTGAGTATGGCCTCCTTGTTGGATCAATTTGACGCCCGTGAAATCCTGCATGTAACCTTTGGATCAGTTTTGAAGGAAACAAACGCAGATGGCAGCCTGCGCTTCTTTGACCAACTGATGGGACTGCTGCGTGACAACCCGGAAGTGTACGCAAAAAATCTGGAAAATCACTTTAACAGGCACTTGAAACCGTTCTTAATGGAGGGAAAAGCCTGAAAAGATCTGGAACCATTTTGGGACTTCCCGTTTAGTTTTCCATCCATGACAAATACATTAATTCTTGAGGAGAAAATAGCAATGGACACAATGAAAGCGTGGGTAATGAAAGCTCCTGGCCGGGTGGAGATGGAACAGCTTCCAATTCCGCATGTCAAAGACCCCGACGATGTATTATTGAAGATTAAAGCTGTTGGCATTTGCGGCAGTGACGTAAAAATCGCTGAAGGCAAACACCATTACCGCCCTAACACGGTCCTTGGTCATGAATTCTGCGGTGAAATCATTGAAGTGGGCTCTCATGTGCACCACATGAAAGTCGGTGACAGAGTCTCCGTTGACAATAACATCCGCTGTGGTTTCTGCGATTTCTGCCGGATGGGTCTGACCAGCCAATGCGTTGACATCAAGACCAGTGCCCTGGGTGTAATGCGCAATGGCGGGTATGCCGAGTACTGCCTGGTCCCTGAAAAGCAGTGCTTCGTCCTGCCGGACGAAATTGATGACGTACTGGGTACGCAGGTAGAAACCCTGGCGACCGTGGTCAACGGCATGAACACGCTGCAGATGCTGCCCTACGACTACGTGATGATTATCGGTTTTGGCCCGATTGGCTATCTCTTCGCCCAGTTTGCCAAAAATATTTCAGCAAAAGTAGCCGTCACCGAAATTGATCCCTTCCGCATCGAGGTTGCAAAACAATGCGGTCTGACAGTCTGGAACCCGGAAGAGGTCAATGTTGTAGAAAAGATCACCGAGTTCACCTACGGCCGAAAAGCCGACATCGTTATCGAAGCCACCGGCAACGGATTGGCAACCGCTTTGCAGTGCGTCACCCCTGGCGGCAAGGTACTGCCGTTTGGCATGGACTCCAGCATTACCACCACCGTTGTGCCCAATGAAATCACCCGCTGGGCTACCAAAATTCTGGGGCTTTATCTTGGTCAAAACACCATGGTACCGTCCATTCGCATCTTCCGGGAAAACCGTTTGAATATGGGTCCTTTCTTTACCAAGGTCATTCCCATGGATAACTGCCTGACTGCCTTCCATGACCTGGGGCTTGAAATGAACACGCTGGGACGTATTCCAAAACAGGCGATGAAAATCGTCATGAAGCCTTAATCTACGCTGGGCTTCTTTTTATCCTCCTATCCAGGAGAGAAAAGACATCGCAAATGACCCAAAAAGTTAACATTGCTGTCATTGGAACAGGCCGTATGGGCAGCGTCCATGTTGCCAACCTTGCCCACTCCATCCCGGAAGCCCACCTGGCTGCCATCTGTGATATCCGACTGGAGGTTGCCCAGTCTGTTGCCAACCTGCATGGGATCAAGCGGGTAGTTCAGGATTACCACGAGCTGTTAGCTGATCCAAGCATCGAAGCGGTCCTGATTGCGACCAGCACTGATACACATGCCATGATTGTCAAGGATGCAGCTGCTGCCGGAAAACAAATTTTTTGCGAAAAGCCGCTGGCGATGAACCTTAAGGACATCGATGATTGTCTGGCAGCGGTGGAGTTGGCGGGTGTCAAAATGCAGGTCGGGTTCAACCGCCGCTTCGACAAGAGTTTCCAGCGAGTTCACCAGGTGGTCGATTCGGGTGAAATTGGCCGCCCATGCATCATCCACATCATCAGCCGCGATCCTGAACTTCCCAACAAGGACTTTTTACGTGTCTCAGGCGGGATGTTTCTGGATATGACCATCCATGACTTTGACATGGTTCGCTACCAGATGGGTGATGTGGAAGAAATATTTGCAATCGGCAACGTGTTGATTGACCCTGAATTGAACGAATTCGGTGATTTGGACACGACGCTGGTCACCTTGAAATTCACCAACGGCGCCATCGGCAGCATTGATAACAGCCGGCAAGCTGTGTATGGTTACGATCAGCGCATGGAAGTTTTCTGCAGCAATGGCTCTGCCTTTGCTAACAATGAGCTGGATTCAACACTGGTTAAAGCCGACCGCGGCGGATATCACGGTGCAAAGCTGCCCCACTTCTTCATGCAGCGCTATGCGCCCTGCTATGTGGAAGAGGTAAGGCAATTCGTCGAATGTGTACGTGATAATAAACCCGTCCCTATCGACGGCAAGGACGGCCGCATGGCAGTAGTACTCGGCCTGGCTGCCTGGAAGTCCTTCCACGAGAAACGTCCTGTAAAAATCGCTGAGATAAAAGCGTGACCCGAAGTTTAACCACCCACCTCAGGAACTGATCCATGAAACTTGGTTTTCACAGCGCCACAACCATGACCAGCACGCTTGAAACGGATATCGCCGTTTGCGCTCAGGCGGGATTCAGCGGTTTGGAAGTCTGGGTGCGAAAAATCGATGATTATCTCGCATCCCACTCCTTGGTCGAGTTAAAAGCCCTTTTCTCCAGCCACAAGGTGGATCCGATGGTCCTTAATTCCATTGAATTCATCGGCTTCCGCGGCAGCGAATATCCACAAATCCAGGCCCGAACCCGTCAACTGTGCGAGATTGCCAGGGAGATCGGCTGCTCGACCGTTGCGCTTGTGCCAGGTCCAATCCCATCCTATGCGACGACCTGGCAGGAAATCGTGCATGAGTATGCGCGTGTGCTGCAGGATTTGGGCTTGATCGCGCAATCCTTTGACATAAAATTAGCGTTTGAACCGCTTGGTTTTGGCTGGTGCACGGTACGTACTCCGCGCGGTGCCTGGGAAATCGTACAAAAATCGGGCATGGATAATGTCGGCGTGGTCATTGACGCTGCCCACTTCTATGGCGGCGGAGGATTGCTGAGCGAAATCGATGACATCCCCGTCGAGCGAATCTTCGCCTTCCATCTGGATGACCTGGAAAACCTGCCGAAGGAAGCCATAACGGACGCTGCCCGGCTGATGCCGGGCGAAGGCATCGTCCCGTTGGGTGCGATCATCAATTGTCTTGAAAATGCTGGCTATGACGGTTATTGTTCCATTGAACTCTTCCGGCCAGAATACTGGCAGCAGGATCCTTTGACCGTAGCCAAACGAGCCAAAACCGCAGCAGTTCAACTGCTTGACTCCCATTTCAAACTGAGCTGATTTCCAATTAAGGTTAACCCTTGCCCATCCCTGATCAACTAATCCAACCGCAAGAAACTGACTATCTCAACTGCATCCGCTGCGGGTTGTGCCTGGCAGTTTGCCCAACCTACCGCGAATACAAGAATGAAACCGCCTCCCCTCGCGGACGGGTGGCTCTGGCTCGCAAAGGTCTTGAAGAAGAATTGGAGCTTACCCCGAATCTGGTAGAGCAGATGTACTCCTGCCTTGCATGCCTGGCCTGCAATGATATATGCCCGGTCGGCATCAAACCTGCCGACCTGTCTGTTGAAATGCGCCATGTGCAGGAGCAGATTAATCCATCAGGTTGGAAGAATACCCTGTTTGGCGGTGTAATTTCCAAACCGGGGCGTATGGAATTAGCCACCCTCCCCCTGCGCCTGTACCAGAGCCTTGGCCTACGAAAACTGGTTTATACACTGGGCATCCGTAAATTGATGCCTGGTCAACTTCGCGACATGGAAGGCATGCTGCCTCACCAACCCACCCGCCCTCTCCGGCAGGTTCTCCCCGAGATCACGCCAGCAAAAGGAGAGAGCAAGCATCGGGTCGGCTTCTTCCTTGGCTGCGCCCAGAGTTTGATGTTCGCAGAAGAAAGCGCTGCGACTGTGCGTGTTCTGGCCCGTAACGGCTGCACAGTGATTACCCCAAAAGATACCACCTGCTGTGGTATGCCAGCTGCCGGTTACGGCCGCATGGACCTGGTGAAACAGCACGCACGTACCAACATTGCCCTGTTTGAAAAAGGCGACCTGGATGTGATTGTCACCGACTGCGCCACCTGCGGCTCGAAGCTCAAGGAGTACGGGGAGATCCTGGCAGATGAGCCAGAATGGGCTGAACGTGCCGAGAAATTCAGCGCCAGGGTCCGCGATGTAAGCGAATTCCTGATGTCAATTCCACTCCAAAAGCCAAAAGGGAAAATAGAGGCGCGGGTCACCTACCATGATCCCTGCCATCTACGGCGGGCTCAAAAGGTCTGGAAGCAGCCGCGCGCGATCCTCCAGATGATCGACGGCATCGACTTCGTCGAATTACCAGAGTCAGATTGGTGCTGCGGTTCAGCTGGCAGTCAGCTGATCACCCACTACGAAACTTCTCTGAAAGTACTTGATCGCAAGATGGACAACCTGGAAAGCACCGGTGCGGAAATGATTGCATCTGGCTGCCCGGGCTGCCAGATGCAGTTGACCACTGGCATCAAACGGCGCAAGATGAATGTGCAGGTGGTTCACCCCATCCTGTTGCTCGACAAAGCCTACACCAGCGAGAAGGCTGAATAATGAATCCCACAATTATCACGGAACTTGAAAATATTATCGGCAAAGACGGCGTCTTGCATAGCCCCGAGGATCTGGCGGTGTACAGCTACGATGGCACCTTTGAGGAACACCGCCCCGACCTTGTTGTACTTCCGCGCAGCACCGACCAGGTCAGCCAGGTGATCCAAATTGCTGCCCGGGAGCGAATCCCTGTGGTAACACGCGGCATGGCATCCGGTTTGGCCGCAGCTTCAGTCCCCTTCAGCGGCGGAATCGTACTGTGCATGACCCGCATGGACAGGGTTCTGGAAATTGATGAACAGAATGCGATCGCACACGTAGAGGCGGGCGTTGTTACGGCAGATCTGCAGGTGTTGGTGGAAAAGAGGGGGTTGTTTTACCCGCCCGATCCTTCCAGCATCCGGCATTCGACAATCGGCGGCAACATAGCCTGCAACGCTGGAGGGCCGCGCTGTCTGAAATACGGCGTCACCGGCGATTATGTCCTGGGTCTTACTGTGGTTTTGGCTGACGGTCAGATCATTAAAACCGGTGGCAAGGTCATCAAGGATGTGGTGGGGTACGATTTAACCGCCCTGTTCACCGGTTCGGAAGGTACGCTGGGGGTCATTACCGAGGCGCTGCTTAAGCTGACGGCTAAACCCACTGCTGTGCGCACAGCCCTGGTTGAATTCGAAAGCATCGACCAGGCATCAAAGACTGTAAATGCTATCCTCTCCACCGGTGTCGTACCCGCTACACTGGAGTTGATGGATCAAACTGCCATCACCTGTATTGAGGAAGCCATGTATCTTGGCCTGCCTCTCGACGTTGAGGCAATTTTACTGCTTGAAATAGACGGTCAAAGCGCTGAAAGCGTCACCCGGGAAATCGAAGCTGCAGCTGCCATCTGCCGCGAGCAGGGAGCACGCAAAGTGGCTGTGGCCCAGAACGAAGAGGAACGCGCCGCCTTGTGGAAGGCCCGGCGGTCAGTCGCTCCGTCGCTGGCCCGGCGCGCCCCTAACAAACTGGGTGAGGATATCACTGTCCCGCGCAGCGCTATTCCGGAAGCTGTACGGCGGCTTAAAGCCATCAGTGCAAAGTACGGGCTCCCTATCGTGATTTTCGGTCATGCTGGGGATGGGAACCTGCATCCTAACATCCTGTTCGACAAGCGGGACCCTGATCAATGGCAAAAGGTCGAAAAAATGGTTGCCGAGGAGTTCGCAGTCTCGCTTGAGCTCGGCGGAACGTTATCAGGCGAACACGGCGTGGGGACTCTCAAACGGCCCTACATGGAACGCGCACTCGGCAGCGTATCGGTTGCATTGCAGAAAAAAATTAAGCAGGCTTTTGACCCTTTGAACGTCCTCAATCCCGGGAAAGTACTGCCTGATTGAAAGCAAGTTAAATGTACTCAAAATAATTTATCGCATAAAGGAGAACCAAAATGACAGATCATAAAGCCCCGCAAGGTTATCTGCCAACCAATCAACCAGACCTCTTCTTCGAAGACAATGCAGTTGGTCGGATGAAAAAGGAAGTCTGGGAGGCAAGCGATGAGCAGATTGATGCCATCCTGTCTGATTATGGCGTCCCTTCTCCAGTTGAATGGGGAAAACCCGGCTCCTATATCCAGACAACCACCCGCTGGCAAGTTGAAGCCAACCGAAAAAAGAACGATGTCGTATTCATCCCGGTCGGCTGCACAGAGCTTCATGGGCAGCACCTGCCCAGTGCCGCAGATACGCTGTACGTCAGCGCAATCTGCGAAGGCGTCCGCCGGTTCACGGCCAAACGGGGTGCACCGGTCAATTTGGCCCTCCCCCCATTGAATTATGGCGGTCATCCCTACCACCATTTAGGCATGCCCGGCACCGTGATCGTGCGTGAGCATGTTGTGCGCGAGATGATGATTGATGTGATGCTGGGTCTGTGGAACGACGGTTTCCGCAAGCAGTTGATCGTCAATAATCATGGGCAGCTGTGGATGCTTGAATCGGCTGTCCAGGAGTTCGTCAAACGCTACCAATTACCGGGGATCTTCCGCGTAATCGACTGGCACCGCGGCGTGCGCGAATTTTTCCGCCCAACCGATCGCGGCGGACAAATGTCCACTAACTTTGTCCATGCGGATGAGTCTGAAACCTCACTCAGCCTGTTGCTGCACCCAGAGATGGTCGATATGAACTACGCTGTGGACACCGAGGGCAAGAGCTATCTGCCGGAAGGGCATTTCGACAAATCCGTCGATCCATTTGGCCGCCCCAGCCGCTGGTCAGAAGGCGAAGGCCACTTCGCCATCGAAATCGCCGCCACCCCTGAAGGTGTGGTCGGTAAGGCTAAATCTGGCACAGCACAGAAGGGTAAACGCCCAATGGCGGCCATTCTAAAATACCTGACCCTCTGGCATGACGACGTGTTGAACGCCTTCCCGGCTGGCAGCGTACCTCCGGTAGAGGAAGTCACCCTGCGCACCGAAAAGGAAATGGAACCGTACCTGCGCGAACCGCTCAGCCCAGGCTGGAAACCTGTTTATGGGATCCCCCGCATCGGTCAGGGAACTGAAGTTTAGTAAATATAAAATCTATATTTCCAATCAGGAGATGATCTATGAAAGGCAAAATGGAAGGTGTAACACTGGTTGCGGATTGGGATCCAAAGCCAGGCTTTAAACTGGGTAAAAAGGACATCGAAGGGCGGCAAACCTACCTTGGCAGCCTGGTCTGGCGAAATCCCCGCTTTGAGATTCGCGAGTACGATATCCCGACTCCCGGAGAGGATGAAGTGCTGCTTGAGGTAAAAGCCTGCGGCATCTGTGGTTCGGACGTCCATATGGCTCAGGCCGACAAAGACGGCTATATCTTCTACCCTGGTCTGACTGGCTTCCCCAGCATTTTGGGACATGAACTGTCTGGCGTTGTGGTGGAATGGGGCAAGAAAGCCTACGATAAGAACACCAACAAACCCTTCAAGGGCGGTGAAGCTGTCACCACTGAGGAAATGCTGTGGTGCGGCAACTGTAAACCCTGCGCCGACGGCTGGCCCAACCACTGTGAGCGTCTGGATGAAATCGGCTTCAATGTCAATGGAGCCTACGCAAAGTACATCGTTGTGCCTGCGCGTACACTCTGGAGCCTGGACCCGCTGCGCGCCATGTACAAGAACGAGCGCGACCTGTTTGTTGCGGGAAGCATCTGCGAACCCACCTCCGTCGCTTATAATGCCGTAATCGAACGCGGCGGCGGCATCCGCCCCGGAGACCGGGTGGTAATTCTGGGTGCCGGACCTGTGGGTTTGGCTGCCTGCGCTATCCTGAAGCGGGCAGGCGCCTCCAAAGTTATCATTTCTGAAACTGAGGAAAACCGCGCAAAAATGGCTCTGGCGCTTGGCGCAGATTATCATGTCAACCCGCTCAAGGAGGATTTCGCCGACCGTGTCCTGGAGATCACAAACGGCATGGGGGCCGACCTGTTCATGGAAGCCACCGGTTTACCGGAGAAAGTCTACCCGGGCATTGAACGGGTGATTTGGGAAGGCCGTACTCTGAACAGCAAGGTGGTAGTCACTGCCCGCGCTGAGGCGAAAATGCCAGTCCAGGGTGAAGTACTTCAGGTGCGCCGGGCTCAAATCATCGGTGCGCAGGGCCATTCTGGTCACGGTACTTTCCCGCGCGTCATCGAATGCATGGCGGACGGTATGGACATGACCCGCATGAGCACCAAAAAAATCAGCCTGCATGAGCTTCCAGAAAACATACTCAAGCTGCAGACAGATCGCTCTGAAGCAAAAATTACCTACCTCGCCTGATTGGGTTTCTTTACATGGGGCCGGCGATCAAGGGGGGTGATTCCGGCCCCACCATTTGGAAATAATAAAATGAATCTGTCCATAGTCCTTTCCACACAGCACACCCAATTTCAGGCAGCCACCTTTTCCGGGGCGCTTGAGCCAAATTTAGCCCGGCTGGCTTCACTCGGCTACAAAGGTGTCGAACTGGCAGTGCGCGACCCCAAATTGGTGGATGCAGATGCACTGGCAGCATTAACCGCCAGGTACAACCTGGTCGTACCGGCCATCGGCACTGGGCAAGCCTGGGGGGAAGAAGGATTATCTTTTACGGATACTGATGCAGCTGTGCGGGCGGCTGCTATAGAGCGCATCAAAAGCCACGTGTTGTTGGCTGCCCGCTTCAAGGCTGTGATCATCATCGGGCTCGTGCGAGGCATCCTGCGCCCGGGGATAAGGGAGGACCAGGCGATGGATTGGCTGGTTGAGGCCTTGCAGGTGTGCAGCCAGGCCGCCGAACCCTACGGGGTGCGGCTGGCGCTCGAACCGATCAACCGCTATGAAACAAGTTTTATTAATACCGTAGAACAGGGAATGCAGTTAATCGAACGGGTGGGGGCTGATAATTTTGGTCTGCTGCTGGATACCTTCCATATGAACATCGAAGAGCCGCACATCGAGGAAAGCATAAAGAATTGCGGCAGCCGCATTTTCCATTTTCATGTGGCTGACTCCAACCGCTGGAGTCCTGGCTCCGGCCACCTTGATTTCCGGTCGATTTTGGTTACATTGCACAGCACCGGTTATCGGGGTTTCGTCTCGGGGGAGTTTCTGCCCAAACCAGATGCGTTTACAGCCGCAGAAAATAACATTGCCTATCTGACCGGCCTTGGGTTTTAATCCAGACCGTTTTTCAGGGGAGTTTTGAGCAGGTCAAGCGGCGGTTAATTTCGTTCACCGCCTGGGTGTGTTCATCATTCATAGCTGCTTCGCGATCGATGCGGTCCCAGAGACGGCATAAAACGGGGTGAACAACCGGTGACACATCGGCTGCCAGCCCGGTTTGCTCGATTGCAGCTGCCCAGTTGCCAGTGTGAGCATACCCCTCGATAAACGGCATGCGCTCCGCCGGGTCATTGGGGTATTCCCCGAGCGAGAAAGCGGTATCCGCAATTCGGACGACTTCATCCCAATTACCAAGCTGACGCGCCAGATCGGCTTTTTCAAAGTAATAACACCAACCATGGTCAGGTTCTGATTTGTAAATCCTGGCTGGTGGTGTCGATTGCGGTTCTGGCAGAATCAGGCTGAGATCAGAAAGATGAATCGTATCCCGCACTTGTAAGGGCACCATCCAATTATCGGATTCAATTTCTGGATCGAGCACCCTAAGGCAGGCAGGAGGTTCATAAAATATGGCCAGTGATCGGCTGGTATTCCCTTCAAAAGTTCCGACCAATAAATCGTGAGAGAAGTCGTTACCTGGCACCAGACTATCGACCTGAGAGCCTACCCGCAGGGTAGGATAATACAGGGCGTACGGTATCGCAGCGTTATCTTCGCCTGAGCCATGTGCATAAATCCAATTCAATGCAAAAGTCAGGGAATTGTCACTGAAGTATTTGAGCGGCAGTTCATGGGCAAAAATAACTGTCCCGGATTCGATGGAAGGCGCCCGCCAGGTTAACTGCCAGAAGAGTCGCTCCTGCTGTTCCCAATCGCGCTGGAAGCTAACACCGGTTCGCAGTTGCGCTGCAGCCGATAGACCGACCAGAAGAATCAAAGCCATGGACCGGACCGTGCGGTGGACTGGCATGGCAAAAGCCACAGAAATCCAAAAAAGGCTGAAAGCCAGCATAAATGGGATGGTGAAACGGTCGTATGGGAAATCCAGGTTAATCGGAAGGTTCGTCAACCAAAAAGGGATACCTGCCAGTAGAAAGGCTGCCATGCTGAGCCCAAGACTCCTGGCCCAGGTGCGGCCTTCAAAAGGTTGTTCATCCTTTGATTTTCTCTGATTCAGGAGGACCACAAGTGACAAGAGGATCAGGACAAGCGCAGTAAAACCGTATACCAGCAGCAATGCACGGCTGCCATAAGTCAGTAGATTCGGGATTTGAAATGTTTTCCCAAGTGCCCCAATCATAGTTGTCCAAAAATCGACGGCAACTTGCTGCATCAGCTGCCATAGTGTGGCGAGCGGTTTGGCAATCAATGAATTGAGTGCTTCCGGCTCGTAATTCTGGGTCTGATAATTGAAAATGAGCCCACGCCAGATAACCGCTGCAATAAAAACAAGTAGATATGGCAGAGAATTCCTGATGGTCTTTTTCCAACGCGAACCATCCCTGCTTTCATTTAACCAAACCACCCAACCTATCAGCAGTGGTCTCAGTAACTCGAGCATGAAGAAGTATTCCATCGAAAACAGGTTAACCGCCGAGAGCAGCAAGCCAGCAGCGGTAAACAATAGTTTTCGATCCGGATGCCGAACAGCGGACAGGCTTAATCCCAATGAATAAATAAATGCACTCATGACCAGGAAAAAATGGCCGTATACCATGGAGATGTACTGTTGCCCAAATCCCGGGTAGACCATAAACAACAGTCCGGCCCATAATGCAGGCTCTTTTCGAGACTGCCAGAGTTGACGCCCGAGGAAGTAGATACCAGCGGCTGCCACCCAACGCCAAAAAAGGCCAAATACCTGCCAGACCCATGGCGACTCCCCCAGAATGGCGGTATTCAGCTGGTAAAAGACACCCCATACCGGCCTATTCGTTGAAAAGTACCGCATCAATCCAGCGGACCCGTAAACATCTGCGATCCAATGAATCGCCATATCATCCCAGTAGAAGTTTAAGAAAGGGATGAACACTCCATACGTTAGCAATCCCACCCAGAGGAGAAGGAATACAGGCTGGAATAAAAAGGCCAGACAAGATTTATATTTTAATATGAAGGTGTCACGGAACACGGTTGTCGTTTGTGCTCCTGGGTGAAGAGTCAACCAGCCGGCGGACAAGGTATACTGGTCTGCCTTTCACCTCCTGGAATATATAGCCAACATAAATGCCGATCACCCCCAGGCTGACCATGATGGTGCCGCCAACGCTTAACAAAACAAACATAAGGGAGCTCCAACCTGGCTCGAGACTGCTCTGCTGTCCACCAAGCCAGAGACTCAAAACATAAATTCCCTCAATCAGTGCCAGAAGAAGGAAAACACCTCCGAGGGCAACAGCAGCATAAAGCGGAACTAAAGAAAAAGAAAAAACCGCATTGGATGCCAATGTGGCCATTTTCTTGAACGAATATTTCGATTTTCCAGAGATACGCTGCGCAGGAGTGTATGGTAAATAGACCGATCTGTACCCCATCCAGGCGAACAGACCACGTAAGAAGCGATGGTATTCACGGAATTTCCGCAAGGATTCCAGAACAGGACGGGTTATAAGTCGAAAATCGGCTGCCCCGGGCGCAATTTTCGTATCCCCAATCTTATTGAGTAAATTATAAAAAATATCCGAGGTCCAACGTTTAAACCAGGATGCTTTTTGAGCCTCTTGTCTCTGGGCAATGACTATGTCATTCCCAGCCTCGGCCAATTTCAACATATCAAGGATTAATGAAGGTGGATGTTCTCCGTCCCCGTCCATCGTGATAACAACATCAGCGTCAGCAAGGTCCAAACCGGCACTAATAGCCGCCTGGTGACCAAAATTCCGGCTTAGTTCAACGACCCTCACGCGAGGATCCAGACTGACCAGTTTTTCCAATTCAACCTGGGTTGCATCTGTGGAGCCATCATCGACAAAGGTAAACGTGAACTTGTATGGTAAATCTGCTAATATTTTAGCGAGTTCATCGTGAAAAAAGGTTACCACTCCTTGTTCATTAAATACAGGAATGATTATTTCGACGGCCTTGATCATAGATTTTCTCTTTAGGGGTCTGTGGTTACTAAATCAAGCGTAATCATACACTGTTTTTGCCTTTTTAAAGACAAATAATAACCTGGAACCGCTATCCAGGGTTTATAAACCTCATCCGGGCGTAAATCTCTGGGTGAATTTCCAGCAGTTTGATCCCTTCTCCCAATAGGTTTATAATCCGTCATGTAATGAAAAGATGGGGGTATTGCGTTGATTTAATGCAATCCTATCATCCTTAATAAGAAGAGACCATTCTAGCGTTGTGGTTGGTTCAAATATGCGCTGAAACACCGGGGGTAATCCCATCTTAATACTTTAAAGGAGTCCCCCAGGCTGAAAATTTCGTTGACCCTCTCTGAAAGATTAAAATGTGGATTAAGGATCTTATTGCTATATGGTTGAAAATATATTTAAGAAACCAACAATTATTCTTCTTTCATTTCTGCTACTAATCCTGTCCATCGCCTGGATCCTATATGTGCAATTTTTCCAGCCCGGAACTGCAATTGTTAGCACAATTCGGATTATCGCAACCTTAGTGCTCTCATTCGCAATTTCTTCCACAATTTTTGGATTGATTTTTTACTACAAGCGAAATCACAAAATCGACTCTCTAACTATAAAGAAAGCTATTGCGGCATCACTTGGGTTTTCCATTGCATTATTCTTTATTTATCCCTTTTCAAATAATTATCTATTTGCTCCAAAAACCACTGTAGAGGTATTGATCCAGGGAACCTCGGCCAATGATCCTGTGGATGTTGTTTGGATCAATAATGGGTTGCGGGATATTCCATTTAGTGAAGTTAAACTTCCCCGTGGTGGCAGCTACGATGCAAACGGCATCCATATCTTGCTCGATAATCGTGGGAAAGCCGAGTTCGAGTGGCAGGGAAGGGCATTGGACCACTTCAGAATGGAAGTGCATTCTAAGAGTGATGTAGACATTTCCATTTCCGTTGACGAAGTCACAAAATCCTTTTCGCTAGACCCAGAAATAAATTCAAACCTGCCCATTGATATTTCGCTTCCATCGGGATGGTTCTATTTCTCACAAGTGTTTTTCGGCATCCTGTTCGTTTTCTATGTGTGTGTTTTTCTGGTTATGCTTTGGTTCCTGATCAAACCAGAAAGATTAATAACCTGGCTTGAAAAACAATTCCCTGACTTCATTAAGAAGTTCCCGATTTCTAAAATCGCATTAATGCTTTTCAGCATAATTGCAGCATGGATGATATGGATCGGATTTAACAACCGGATGTACGCAGATGATTTTGGGTATGCAGCCACATTCAGAGATCTGGGATATATTGCAGCCGTCAAGCACTATTATCTTATCCAGAATGGGCGCTTTATGAGCCACATTTTGGATTTCGCCGTCTGGTTCCTTGGAAGGGGTTCTATACCACTTGGGCCAATCATTGTTATCTTTGGACTCGGGGGCAGTGTCTGGTATTTCATCCATCAAATCCTCCAATTTGACAACCGCAACAATCGGTTGGGCAAATCGGTTGGATATTCATTGATTTTGATCGTACTTATTTTATTGCTTCAGCCAGATCTGTATGAATCCACATACTGGACACTTCACGCTCTGATGGTAGCTGGCGGCTTGGGGTTGTCCACATTCGCTTTTGGAATGCTGGTTAGGAAAATCTCAAGATTTGATCCAAGGGCTCCTGGTTTTAATGAATTCCACAGCCAGACGCGGAACAATCCTCCCCGCAACGTCTTTCGAAGTTCTGCTTCTTATCTTGGGATATTCATGCTTGGGTTGATATCAGCGGGGTTCAACGAAGCCATAACCATTTATATTCTGGTATTTGCATTCATCCTCTTCGTTTTGATCCGCATGAGATGGCTGGTGCGGGAAGCCCTTTATAGTAAGGCAGGTTCGCTTTTTGTATATTTCCTGGGGGCGATTACCGGCCTGATTTTGGTTGTTTTCGGGCAGGGCAATCAGCAGCGCGCATCTATTCTGGGGCTTGAAACCAACATCACTTCCATCATGAACCATTACGTGTCAACGGTCTCAAAGTTCCTTTCCATGCTGGTGTTTGCAGATAATGGAATCCGAATCGTCTTAATAGCTGCTGTCATCCTTCTGGGTTACCATTTTGGCATAAATCATCCAAGGATTATTAATTTATTTACAGAAACCAGCAACCCGTTTGAACGTCTCTTGATTATCGGAACGCCTATCATTTTTGCTCTGGCAGCCATTTCACCCGCCGGCATTGTCCAAGGATATTACCCAGAGCGGACCTTATTTATTCCCACATTCATTATTGCATTTTGGACATTTTTTATTGCAGCACAATTTGGGAGTGCAAGTGTAGACAGTGTATCCCCATCCACTGAAGACTATTTTCCAAAATACCCAAAAACAGGAAAAATTTTTTCACTCATCCTTTTGATTGTGATAGCAGCTTATGCAGCATTTTTTCTGTCTAGTTTCCAAAAACAGATGGTCTTGTTCGCTAAAGAATGGGATGCCCGCGAAAAACTTGTGCTGCAAGCCTTAGAAAAAGGAAAACCTTTTGTTTTCGTTGACCCGTTCAAATATACGTTTGGAACGGACTTAACCGAGAGTTATAACAAGTGGCTGTATGATGGAATGAAGGATTATTATAGAATCCAGTTTGTGCTTAATCGGCAAAGGTAATATATCCAAACTGGCAGTAATTAAAAACAATCAGAAAGTCTGAGTTTAGCTTTTCAAACTTAATATTTATCAGGCTAAAAGCCTATTTAGTTGAGATCACTTTTTGGTCAGCAACCTTTGGCAGGGTTCAGGATTACCCCCAATTCAGTTGCATTGATTGGGTAATTAACCAATAATCTATGGAAAACCATAATGGAGGGCATATGCTGCTGGCTGTAAATGGTACGTTGATGAGAGGGTTAGACCTTAATTGGCGGATGGTCGAAGCTGGCGCCCGATTTGTCGCGGAGACTTCCACAGCTCCATGTTACCGATTATGGTCAATTGACGACACCTATCCAGGGATGCTGCGCGATCCCAAAGAAGGTCAGAGAATTGACCTGGAAATTTGGGATGTCCCTGAAAGGGAAATCGCATCCATCGTCGCAGCAGAACCGGATGGATTGTGCCTGGGGAAAATTTACCTTGAGGAAGGACAAAAGGTTCTGGGAATTTTGGCAGAACCATACATCACCGTTGGGAAACCTGAGATAACTCATTTTGGTGGTTGGCGGAAATACATTCACCGCAGAACCAACCAAACCTCATAGTGGGCGGACACTCCGCTTTGAATAAAAAAACTCCAGTGTCTTTGGATAATATTCCGTGGTCACCGGAGTTTTTTGGGGTTGTAATATTCTTAGAATAGCGACTCGTGCGGGTATTTTTCATCCAATTTGGCCAGAGCGTATGATCCTGCAACCCCGACCACAAACAACACGGCACAGACTGCGATTGTCCAGCCGGTCACCCCGCCTGGAATGATGGCAGCAGTGGAGCCGATCACGATTCCCAGAATGAAATGATACATGAAGGTGTATGCCTTTTTAAACAGCCAGGCAATCCCTTTTGCCAACAGCAGAATAATGATTATTAGCCCGAGAGCCAGAGGGATAATTACCCCAAAATCTAACTGGCGGATGCCGCTTGCCATCGGTTGGTACAGCCCAAGGTAAATTAAGAAATTCGAAGGGCTCATACCCGGGACAATCAGGCCCAGGCCAACCAACATTCCGCTTAAAATCCATGATCCAAATGTGGGTTGCATGGTAACGTTGCGGATGGTTTCCATCCAGCTCATGAAGAAATAAGTCCCTACCGCCATCGCGCCCAGCAGTACCCAATGCCAGGCTTTACGTCCATTTGCCCCGGAAGTTTTAAACAAGGACGGGAGCGTACCCGAAATAAAACCAATGAAAAGCCAGGTGAATTGTGCTGCAAAATGGGTGAAGGCGTAATCGACTACGGATGAAAATCCGACCACACCTAGCCCCACCCCTACCACCACCGGGATAAAGTAGCGCACATTGGCCATAAACTTGACACGAAGGTTTGCCAGGAAACGCATCAGTGGCTCATAGATGCCAAAAACAACCGCAAGAACCCCGCCGGAAAGCCCGGGGGTGATTGCCCCAATCCCTACCAGAATGCCCTTCAGCAGTCGGATTACCCATTCAACGGCAACATTGTTTTTCTTTCCTGGATTGCTGGTATCCGCCATATTTGTCCTTTTCGAAAGTGATAATGGATCTCTTGCATCCCGCCCATGAGAGTATAGCGCTTTGTTGGGAGCTACAAGCGTTAGATTATAAATCAACCTGCTGAAATACCAAAGGAT
>CAYPJS010000047.1:0-13406 GCA_964411135.1 uncultured Anaerolinea sp. | reverse complement strand
CGGCGGCGGGGCATTCTTAAAGATCAGCGGCAGGTAGATGGTTTGTCCCTGGCTCAGCAGGCTGGCTGCTAGAATCACCATCAGAAATCCGATCGGTACTTTGCGCGGATATGCTTTCAATGGGTTGAAGGATTTTGACTTCATAGCTGCTAGGTTTCAAATTCAGGAAACTATAAACAGGGTCGTTAGTGCTGCAGTATACCCTGTCTATCCGTTCTTGAATATCCGGTCAGCCGTCAACTGGTGTGGATTTGTTTTCCGGTTAAATGTACAATATCTGCATGGATCTAAAATATTTCCCAACCCTTGAAACAGAACGGCTCATCCTGCGCCAGATAACCAAACTGGATATTGCTGGCATCTTCGACCTTTATTCACAGGAAAAGGTCGTCCATTTTATAAATGTGGAACCGATGACCGGGCCGGAGCAGGCTGAGAAATTGATCGCTGGTTACGATGAACTTAATGCCAGCGGTACAGGCATACGCTGGGGTGCCTTTACTCTGGAAGACGGACATTTGATTGGCACCTGCGGTTACCACGATTGGGATCCGCGGCGCTTTCGTGCCGAAGTCAGCTATGACCTGTCACCATCTTACTGGGGTCAGGGATACATGCGTGAGGCGCTGCATACCATTCTGGATTACGGCTTTCATCAAATGAACCTGCGCCGGGTTGAAGCGCTGGTCGATCCAGCCGACAGCCGTTCCCAGAATTTGCTGACCGGCCTTGGATTCCGCCTGGAAGGCATTATGCGCGAACACGACTTCATTAAAGGCCAGTTCCTGGACGATATGATCTATGCCCTGCTGCACGATGACTGGACTGCAGAGGGATAGGCTGAACCCAACAAAAAAGCCGCGGTAATAATAAAGGGGGGAGTTTCCCGAAAAGCGTGCGTTTACCCTCTTGACTCTCCAGTTGCTGGAGGGTGTATTCTCCTTCCATACACATTTGAGGTAACCCAGTGTTCAGAATCGGACAATTCTCCAAAATCAGCCGGCTCCCGGTGAAGACCTTGCGTTTTTACGATGAGATTGGTTTGTTGAAGGCTGATCATGTCGACCCGTACACAGGCTACCGCTACTATGACCTCAGTCAGCTGACGCGCGTTAACCGCATCCTGGCGCTCAAAGATCTAGGTCTCTCACTCGAGCAGACAGCTTTGATGCTCGACAAAGGACTCACGGCTGAACAGTTGAAAACGCTGCTGCGGCGCAAGCGATCCGAACTGACACAGAATGTCCTTGAGGCCGAGGATCGGCTGGCGCGCATTGAAGCCCGGCTGAGGCAAATTGATTTGGAGGGAATAATGCCAGAGTACGACATTACGATCAAGGAATTGCAACCGCTTAAAGTGGCAAGTGTGCGCGGTATCCTGCCAACTTATGCTCAGCAGGGGCACTTGTGGGTAGTGCTCGAGAAGGAAATGTCAAAGCAGGGAATCCGGCCGACGGGACCATGCTTCACTTCTTATCTTAACAACGAGTACCGCGAACACGACATCGACGCCGAGGTTTGCTATCCGATCGAGGGTGAATTTGTCGGCAGCGGGAAAATGGAAATAAAAGTTCTGCCCGGGGGATTGTGGGTGGATATTATCCATCACGGCCCGCTGGCTACCCTCAGCAGCGCATACGGTGTCCTGTTCAAGTGGATCGAGGAGAACGGCTACCGCATCACCGGACCTGAACGCGAGATCTACTTGAAGGTTGGTAAACCAGTCCGGCAGAACGATCCCAGCTACCTGACCGAGGTTCTATTCCCGGTCGAGCGTAAGGCCGGTTAACAAGGCAAAAGATTAAGGCTGCACGCCCCATTCGCTGTAAAGTTCATCCAGATTGCAGGAACAGGCACTTACAAAACTGGTAAGCAGCGATTGGGGCGCTGCCAATCCATGCAGGTTTTCTCGATAATAGTCCGCCAGCCCGGTATTGAAGGCTGCATCACCGATCTGACTGCGCAGTGCTTCAAAAAACAGACTACCCTTCAGGTACACCACGGTCGCGTAATCGCGCGGGTTGTCGCTGAAATCCGACACAGATTGGTCAACAGGCTGGTGCCCACTGGCGGTCTCGAGCATTTCAACCCGGCGGTTGTAATCGAGCCTGGCTCCCTGATAGAAAGCCGGGTCGTACTGGCTGGAATAAAACTGGGCTGAAAATGTCGCCAACCCCTCATCCTGCCAGGGATGCTCGATTACATCATTTCCAACCACTGCGTACCACCACTGGTGTGCCACTTCATGCGCGGTGACAGTCGGAAGCAGCCGTGGAATATCCTTGCTTGTATACAGATCTTCAGCCAATAGAATCAACCCCGGATACTCTACCCCGCTGGCATTGTTCAACGGTACCGCGACAATGTCCAATTCGCGGTAGGGCAGCGGGCCGAAAGTCTGGTTAAAGAGCTCAAGAGAATCCCGTACGACGGGGACAGCATCCACCCAGTCGTCTTCGACGACTTCTGTTGCCCAGTGATTGATCTGCATGTCCTGCCAATCCTCCTGGTGCAGGCTCAAAGCCGGGCTGGCGACCAGCATAAAATCCCGCAGGGCGCCGCCCGCCACCTGGAGAACCCTGTCCCCCTGGTCTTCGCTTTCATTCACGACCGTGCCGGATGCTGCAGCCTGCCAGCCGTTTGGCAGGCGTATTTCTGCAAGATAGAGCGCGGTACGGCTGATCACCGCATCGCCTTCAGCCAGAACCGGGTCGGTGCGCCAGATGCCGTCTTGCCGCAGGGCAAGCATCGGGAAGGCGTTTGCCATGACGAGCAGCGGTCCGTCACTGGCGTAGTGGTAGGTGCCGTAGATTTGCTGCGAGTTAAAGTCCCGGGGCAGACCGCCGGAAAACTTCAAGTCGAGTTCAATCGTCGCCCCGGGTTGGAGCGGTTCCGCCAACTGCAGCCGGACGGCTGTCTGATCATCCAGGAAAGTTTGGGGTGAAAGTTCTGTACCGTTCGTGCCAGCAGACGTTACCTGCAGAGTTCCACCATAAAGCACATCTGCATTGGGGTAGGTGCGCAGAATGATCTCGTCGAGTGCGGTATCCTCGGGGTTTGTATATGTGATCCGTGCGCTGCCGCTGAAATCCGGACCACCGGATGTGAGATCGAAAGACAGGTCGTAGCACGTGTCAATGCCTAAGGAATCCCATTCAGGCTGGTAATCCGCCCGCATGGCTTTAGCCTGGTCTTCCAGGCGGCAGGCGCTTAGAACATCCGGGCTGGATTTATTACCTGGAGGTTCGTTGGATGACGTGGGACTGACAGTGCCGCCGGGGGCAACTATCCCTGTGGGCTGAATGGGACCAGGTTTTTGTTCAAGGCGGCAGCCAGAGGCGGCAAAGCCTGCAATTATTCCAATAATCAGCAGTTTTACAGTGTAACGGGCGTTCATCGCTTCACTCCACCGAGACTTGTCTGGATAAGTACCGGTATGTTCATTATAAGGACGCCGCGTAGTTTATGGTTATCCAATTTTGCTCTGCACTGCTCATGCAGTAGTAATAAGATACTCCTTTTAGGGACGACAAGCGAAGTGGATCAATAGCGACCAATTTCTGTATAAAACCAAACCCCGTTACGCTGTCCAAAGAAGCCAATCCAGTTTAATCCTGCAATTGGATTGAAAGCAGCACCAGAACAACAGCGATAATGGGGTATCTCATCATACACGACTGGTAAATCCTCATTATTGTATGACAAATGAATCAGACCATCGTTTTTATAAAAATAAAATGGTTTTCCATCAAGGAACTGGAACCCAAACATTTCCTCATAACCTAGCTTTGCATTGAGGAGTACACCATCCCGGTAGATTTGCCCGACGGCTACTGAAGTAATCGAGTTTCCGTCGATGATATTTTTTACAAAGGCAATTTCGAGGATCCAGTTGTCACCATCTACCCATAAGCTGCGCAAAGGACTGATGGGACTTGCGTCTCCTGCGTCAATTTGGATGATCGTTTCCTCAGCTTGTTGTAAAACGAGCTTTCCACTTTCGCGGTCTCTGACTGCCCTGAAATGATTGCCGCCGGTAACCGGATAAATGACCTCCCCATTTTGAAATGCGTAGGGTTCTCCTTTTTCCAGCGCATGGCGTGCAAGAATCTCCTGTTGAGAACCGTGCACGGGTTGAAAGGTAAGCGGCTCGAGGGCTACCTGTCCCTGGATCTCATTTTCCTCTATGGTTAAACCGATTGAATTTGGAATTGATGTAGTCAACGGCGCAGATGGGCCTGTCGGTGATAAGGTAGGGGGAGGTGTTTGTTGACCTTGGGGTGGAGTTACACTTATCGGTATGGATGCTGTTGAAGTTGGCTCGCTCACCGGTGCAGATTGCGAACATCCGTACACAAAAAGAAAAAACAGGGCCAGAATTGCCCATTTGGTAAATGAGTTCATTGTGCCCTCCATTTCATGATAGCGCTCGAGGTCTGAGATATTGACAATGCCTGTGAGATCAATAGAGGCAGGGTAGGGGTAAAAGTATTCTAAATTGGGTTTAGGGTCAACGCAAGGAGCCTTATAAAATCCTGTGAGCTGGCACGCAGTCGAGCAGGCTGGTTTCTTGAGGGTAAATCAAATACAATTGTTTTCTAAATCAAATCTAAATAAATCTGTAGTAACCTTTAGACAGATCGATTGGAATCTATTTGGGTGAGGCGGCAGGGTCAGTATGACAGAGACAATTATGGTAGTTGACGACCAATCCAGTGTGCGGCAGCTGCTGCAGGATTACTTAACCGAGCAGGGGTTTCGCGTGGTTGAGGCTGCAGACGGGCAAACCGCGCTTTATTTGGCGCGGCACGAACAGCCTGACTTAATTTTGCTGGATGTGATGATGCCAAAAATGGATGGCTACCAGTTTCTGCGTCAATTCAGACTGGAGCGGCGCACGCCTGTCATTATTGTGACCGCCAGGGAAGACGAAACGGATGCAGTGCTCGGTCTGGATCTTGGCGCTGATGATTACGTTACCAAACCTTTCCGTATGCGCGAACTACTGGCGCGTATTCGCGCCGTACTGAGAAGAGCGGAAGGCAATGCTGAACGATTTGAGCTCCTGCGGGCCGGCAACGTAATCCTGGATGAACGCACACATTCCGTGGCGGTTGGCGGAATGCCCGTGACGTTGACCCCGATCGAATTCGACCTGCTGGCTATTTTGATGCGTTCGCCGGGCCGGGTGTTTACACGGAATGAACTGGTTGATCTCCTCTCAGGCAGCGGTTTTGCCGGACTGGACAGTACCTTGAACGTGCATGTGCGCAACCTGCGTCTGAAGATCGAGCCGGACCCGGCTAACCCGATCTATGTGGAGACCATCTTCGGGGTTGGTTACCGCTTTCAGAAACCAGGGCAGCCCTTATGAGCAAGTCGCTGTACTTGAAAATTGCCATTGCATTTGTGCTTGTGGCCTTTATCACGGCTGCGCTGGTGGCAGTTTTGATGCGAATCACCAGCGCCACGCGCCTTTCGCAGCTGGTGCTCGACCAGCAGCGTGATACCCTGCAAACTTTGCTGGCTGATTATTACAAGGCTTACAACACCTGGGAAAATCTGCCGAACGACTGGAGAGAGATCCAGCAAGTCCGCGGTGTGGGCGGTATGGGCATGAACCGAGATGAAATGGGACCTGTCAGCGGCATGCACTCGGGTATGGAGCAGCGCAATCTGTACGGTCTGGCGGATGCGACTGGAAAGGTCATCATTGCCGTTGGAACATTTGATACCGTTGGGGAAGTTCTTTCTGCACGCGAATTGCGAACGGGTACAGATATTATGGTTAATGACGAGAGGGTTGGGGTACTGCTTTCGGTAAACAGCCTGCCCGGGTATAACGCCGCGGAGACAGCTTTTCTCACCCGTACCAACCGGGCTCTGGTATTCGCAATGGTCGGGGCAGTGGTGGTAGCCCTGTTGATCGGGCTGCTTCTGGCGCGCAATCTGACCAAACCCCTGCAGGCGTTGACCGACGCGGCCCAAAATATTACACGGGGCAACCTGGATCAACAGGTAGAGGTGACTTCGAGAGACGAAATCGGCCAGCTTGGTACGGCCTTTAATTCCATGAGCCGCGAAGTGGCGCGTGTCAACCAGCAGCGCCGCCAGATGACTGCGGACATTGCCCACGATCTGCGCACACCGCTGACTGTCATCTCGGGCTATATTGAGTCGATGCGCGACGGTGTGCTGGCACCCACCCCGGAACGGCTGGATCTGATTTACAGCGAGATTGGACGCTTGCAACGAATGGTCGCTGACCTGCGGATGCTATCGCAGGCGGATGCGGGCGAACTGGTTCTCAACCCGCAGATGGTGGAACCTGCCGCGCTGCTTGCGCATGCTGCCGAGGTTTACCAGCATTCTGTCAGCCAGCAGGGAGTGACTCTGAAGGTGCAGTTGGAGGAGAGTATCCCGCCGTTGAGGCTCGACGAGGCGCGCATGCAGCAGGTGCTCGATAATCTGGTAAGTAATGCCCTGCGTTACACGCCGTCAGGCGGGTCAATTGTTCTGGCTGCATGCAATAGGAAGGGCGGCGTTGAAATCAGCGTCAGCGACACTGGCAGCGGCATCGCTGCCGAGGACCTGCCGCGCATTTTCGACCGTTTCCAGCGCGGCGACCGCTCACGGCATTCTGAAGGAAATGAAAGCGGATTGGGCCTGGCGATTGTCAAAGCACTGGTCAAGGCGAACAAGGGGACCATCATAGCCGAGTCAACACCCGGGCAGGGGACCACTATCCGTATGTGGTTCCCGGTGGGGTAAAGATTCCGATCTATTAAGGATGCGTAAAAGGCGGGTAATTCCAGGCGGTTTTATCCTAACTCCATGCGGCCCTGTTTATTAATGGGTGGTGCGCTTAAGCACACCCTATCAGGCTTGCTTGGAATTGTTACACGCACCGTCATTAATTGGTGCGTACCCAGGCGGTACACACCCAGCAAGGTTTGATCGTTGGGCTAATGTCGGATTCACTTACGGTCTTGGCAAGTCTTTGGGTGTGAAAGCGCCCGGCAGCAGGTCGCGGACGGTGATCTCCTGACGAATCTCCCCGCGGTCGTTGGCGAAGATCACCAGCGTATCCAGGCCAAATTCGGCCATTACCTGACGGCAGCCGCCGCAGGATGTGCCGGCATTGGACGTGACGATGGCGATAGCGGTAAATTCGCGTTCCCCCTCGGAAACCGCCTTGAAAACGGCTACCCGCTCAGCGCACATGGTAGTGGGGTAAGCCGCACTCTCGACGTTCACACCGGTAAAGGTCTTACCAGATTGCGTTAAAGCTGCAGCGCCAACTTTGTATTGGGAATACGGCGCATAGGCCAGTTCGCGCACCTCAAGGGCTGTTTGAACCAGTCTGCGCTTCTCTTCAGGGTTTAGGATCATCCAGGCTATCCTCGAGGCTGATATGCACAGGCTGGCGGTGTGCGTGTACCTTACGGATACGCCGTCCGGACACCTGTTCAACGGTCAGGTCCCAATCCTCGACGCGCATATGCTCTCCGCCGGTGGGTACGCGGCCGATGGTGCCGTAAATATACCCGCCCAGCGTATCGGCCAGGTCGGTCACCAGATCTGTGTCCAGCACATCGTTCAAATCGTCAAGGCTGATACGGCCGTTCAACATATACTCGTCATCCGAGATACGCTGGAAAAGGTATTCCTCGCCCTGGTCGTACTCGTCGCGGATCTCGCCGACGATCTCCTCGACGATATCCTCCATGGTCACCAGGCCCGCCATACCGCCGTACTCATCCACCACAATGGCCATGTGGATGCTGTGCGCCTGCATTTCGCGCAGCAGTTCATCCACTTTCTTGGATTCGGGCACAAAGTAGGCGGGGCGCAGAAACGGGCGGATGCTCTCGGGTGGGGTGGGATCCAGCTGTGTGCGCAGCAGGTCTTTGGCATACAGCAGTCCGATCACGTTATCGATGGTGTCGTCATAAACCGGTACGCGTGAATGACCGGAAAGCGTCAGTGCCTGGATCGACTCGGCAACGCTCGAATCGGCCTCCAGCGCCAGGATATCGATGCGCGGCACCATGATCTCGCGGCAGAGGGTATCGCCGAAATGGAAGATCGAGTAGATCATCTGCCGCTCGCCTTTTTCGAGCCCGCCCTCCGATTCACCCACCTCGACCCAGGTCTTCAACTCGTCCTCAGTCATCGATCCCGGCATCCGTTCAACCGGTGTTGAATCGCCAAGGATGCCCAGGTAAATGGCAGAAAAGGGGCGCATCAAAAAATCGATGATACGTGCTAATGGAGTCATACGCAGCAGCCAGGCTTCAGCGTTTTTCCGCACGCCACCCTCAACGACAAATTCGAAACCGATCACGACCAACCCGGCCGCAAAAACAATCAACAATCCGATACCAGGCTGTAAACCTGGAACATAAAAGGCTGCGAGCATGTAGATGGAGGCAGCCAGAAGCAGGTGCAGGACGATGATCAGAAAGCGGATGGATACCCGCAGGCTGATTTTTTCGATTATGACCAGGGTTGGTTCAAGGCTGCGGTTTTCATTTTCCGCGCCGATCGAAAGCAGCTGCGGCAGCCGTGCATTCACCAGGCTGACCCTGACGGCGATGATGAGCAGATCTAACAAGAAAATGATGCCCGCGACGATCCAAAGAACACTTTCGTTCAAAACTTCCATCCTCAATTGGCCGGCATTGCCGGGGGGATATCCCGTGTGCCGTTTATGTAGGTAAATGGCGCTAACGCCATCCCGTCCGGAATGCGGCTGTTTTCAACAATTGAACAGGTTATCTGGCAGCCGTTTCCGATTTCGCTATTTACAATTTTAGCATCAGGCCCAATCTGGCAGCCTGTTCCAATGCACGTATTCCCCTGCAGGGCTGTGCCGGGATGCAGGACCGTCTCGCGCCCGATGGTCACATCAACATCGATATATGTAGCGGAGGGGTCATCCATGCTGACCCCTGCCAGCAGCCAGCGTTGATTGATGCGCGAGCGCAGCACAGCGGCAGCCTCCGCTAAATGTTCGCGGGTGTTGATTCCCAGTGCCTCCTGCGGATCGTCGATTGTCAGTGCCTGAACGGGCAATCCATCCTCCACTGCCACAGCCACAATATCCGTCAGATAGTACTCGCCTTTGGGCGAGAGCTGGATGCGCCGCAGCGCATCCCACAGCCAGTGGTTGTCAAAGCAGTACACGCTGGCGTTTAATTCTCGAATTTGCAGTTCCTCGGGAGAAGCCTGGGCCTCCTCGACGATGGCGCGAACAGAGCCGTCGCTGGCACGCACTACCCGGCCGAAGCCGTGCGGATCAGGCAGAACGACGCTGAGCATGGTAACCGGTCCGCGGTTGTTGCTCTGAATCTCGATTAATCGCTTGAAAGTCTGCGGGGTGAAGAGCGGCATATCGCCGGTAGCCACCAGCACCAGGCCGGGCTGCCCGGACAGTTCATGTTCGGCCATTTGCAGGGCATGAGCGGTGCCAAGCTGCTGGCTCTGCAGCACGAAGCGCGCCTGACCGCCCACTACCTGCCGCACCTGCTCCGCGCCATGACCCACCACCACCACCGGGAGCTGGTCCGTGATCGAGGATATGGAGCGCAGACAGTGTTCAATCATCGGGATACCCGCCAGGGGATGTAATACCTTGGGCAGGTCTGATTGCATGCGCTTGCCAAAACCGGCAGCCAACAACACCGCATTTAGGATTGGTTCCATGCGGTCTCCATGCATGTCAATGGTGCGAGGTAAACGAAATCCTCTACCCGGTAGAACAGGTCAGGTCTATGACTGGGCGAAGGGTCGTCTTTTTGTTCGGTAGATTGTGTGTCAGATTCCATGTCTTTTTAAGGCTGGGGCGCCTGGACTCGAACCAAGATCCACAGATCCAAAGTCTGGTGTGCTGCCATTGCACCACGCCCCATCGTAATTGCTCACCCCGAAGCGACGCTATTTTAACACAGATTCAGCGCATGCGCTACCATGCACCAATGCCTGCCGATGGCAGGCACTAATGATTCGATAAGGCGGCAGATTTAATCTTTTATTCTGCGCGACAGCCCCTGTAAAACCAGTCCGAGGCCGATCAAGGCCAGCCCGAGATTACCGAAGGTGGTTTGTATTTTTGCCAGCGGCACGGGAAGTGAGTAGTCCATGCCGGTCACTGGAATAAGTACTGGCGATGGGCTGACCAGGTTTGGAGGCTCCAGGGCTGGCGGCGGGGTGGGCGTGTCAGTGGCCTGATCTTCCAGTACAGCCACAGTACGATCCTGGGTGGCGGTCAAGGTTCCGGTAGGCGTATCGGTTGGCGGAAAAGTTGGGGTCAGAGTGGCGGTATTGGTTGGTGTAAATGAGGGCGTGTTCGTAGGTGTGTTGGTTGGTGTGTTGGTGGGCGTGTTGGTCGGGGTATTGGTTGGGGTGTTGGTAGGTGTGTACGTTGGGGTAAACGTGGGTGTATTCGTCGGCGTGAAGGTGGCGGTGAAGGTTGGGGTAAACGTGGGTGTGTTTGTAGGAGTATTCGTTGGGGTACTGGTGGGTGTATTAGTTGGCGTATTGGTAGGTGTGTTGGTGGGGGTGCTGGTAGGAGTTTCGGTTGGTGTGTTGGTGGCGGTGCTGGTGGGTGTATCCGTTGGGGTATTGGTGGCGGTGCTGGTCAGGGTTAATGTGGCTGTGCTTGTGGTTGTTACCGTGGCAGTGTGGGTCGGTGTGTCGGTGGGCGTGCCGGTATGAGTGGGTGTGTTCGTGGCAGTGGGGATGTCGGTAGGAGTGTGGGTGTTCGTGGCGGTGGGGATGTCGGTAGGAGTGTGGGTTGGGGTGTGGGTTGGGGTGTCCGTCGGCGTCCTGGTCGAGGTCCTGGTTGGGGTATGGGTGGCGGTTGGCGGGATTTCGTTCACGTGATAATTGTCGTTTTTGGCGTTCTCGGGTTTGTCAACCTGATAAACGTCCACCGTATATTCACCCCAGTCGCCAGGTTGGATTGTGTAGGCTGCGAAACAGAAATACCCATCGCTATTCGTGGTCACAGGGGTGCCCGGGGGAATTGATGCTCCGGCAATAATCTGACCTGGATGTGCGCTGGCGCCGCCTGGATTGCCATAGATCGACCATACAAAAACCGAATCGGGGTCAGTTGTGTCGCCGCGGATATAGACCGTATCACCGGTAAAATAATGGTTTTCATCCTGCGGGCTGGGTTTATGGCAGGTTTCGCGCGTCGTCCAAATGGCGATGACCTCCGCTTTTGCCCGGGAATACGGCATCAGGTTGAGAGAAAATGACGCAATCAGGAACGCCGTCCCGGTGATGTAGCATAGACGGCTGAGCGCCTGTAATAGCTTCCGGATTCGAAATCTGCGGGTTCTCATTGACGGGTTCCCTGCTGCCGCCTGAAAGCGGGAAAACCTTGCCGACTGAAAGCCTGGAATCTGATACCGGTATTAATTTATTTCAATAAAGTGGAAACGAGTTGGCGCGTGCCCATACCTGAAGAACTGGGCCGATACAGCTTTCCGCTGCCGTGTATGCGATCCGGTTCCTTTGAGTTTTAATCTGAATACAAAAAAACCGGCATTCGGCCGGTTTCGCTATTGACTCGCTATGCACCTGTCCCCTTTTCAGGAGCAAGCGACCAGTTGGGTGCATAGGTCATTGTCGCCTTGAAACATGACAAATATAGTTGTTAATCCCTATTATAGGTCGCTGTCATTTCCTGTCAATTGGTTAGAAAGACGTAATCATTGGGGTTTTCTAAGATTTACTCCAGGCGAAATGCAATGCAGCCCAACCCTGGATTGCCGCGGTAATGGCTCTCAATAAAACAGACACCTGGAGCTCCAGGTGTCTGTTGGATGACATTCAGACTTTCGTCAGGCTGTGCTTAATCGTCCTTGACGCGGCGGGAGAGACCCTGCAGTACCAATCCAAGTCCCAGCAGCGAGAGGCCCAGGTTGCCAAACAGCGACTGCTGCCGTGCCAGGGGTACTGGCATGGACAGATCTGCACCAGTAACCGGGATTAACACCTGCGGAGGATTTGTTGGGTCCGGCGGAGGCAAAGTCGGCGGTACGGTCGGCACATCGGTTGGCGGCACGTCGGTTACCACCACTACGGTCGGCGTAGGGGTAGGCTCATCGGTGACCACGACTTCGGTGGGGGTCGCTGTGGGTTGGTCCGTTGGCGTGACGGTCGGGGTATCCGTGGGGGTATTGGTCGGTGTTTCCGTCGGAGTATCGGTTGGCGTACTCGTCGGGGTATCCGTCACAACCACCAGCGTACTGGTCGGGGTTGCGGTCGGTGTGTCGGTAGGGGTGTTGGTCGGAGTAGCCGTTGGCGTGTCAGTCGGGGTATTGGTGGGCGTATTGGTCGGGGTAGCCGTCGGCGTATCAGTAGGTGTGTTGGTGGGCGTGTTAGTTGGAGTGTTGGTCGGGGTGTTGGTCGGCGTGTTCGTCGGCGTGTTGGTCGGGGTATTGGTAGCAGTTGGCAGAATTTCATCAACCCGGTAGTTGTCGTTCTTCGAGTTGCTTGGCTTGCTTACCTGGTACACATCCACCGTGTAGGTGCCGGCATCCCCAGGTGGAATGGTATAGGCAGCGAAACAGAAATAACCGCTGGCATCGGTTGTAACGAGTGTACCAGGCGGTAGGGATGAACCTGCCACGACGATACCCGGGTCAGTGGAGGAACCGCCGGGATTGCCCGTGATGGACCAGGCAAACTGCTGCAGGGGGTCAGTGGTTTCTCCGCGGATAAAGACCGTGTCGCCTGTGGCATACTGATTTTCATCCTGAGGGTCAGGATTCGTACAAGTGGTGCGGGTGGTCCAGATAGATGTTACGGCTGCACTGGCTCGCTGCAGCGGCATGACGTTTAGAGCCAGGGAAGCAATCAGGAGCGCGACGCCTGAGATATAGCTTAATCGGCTCAAAGTTGATAAGGTCTTGCGCAGGGGGAAGCGATGACTTTTCATGTTTTGCTCCTCGACGATTCATTAATAGAATGCAGAAAAAATGACACAGGTGGTCAAAAGACCTGAGACAGTGGCCTGGTTGCGCTGCAATTGGTGCTGTATACGCAAAAAACCAGCCCGAGGTGGCCGGTTTCGCTACTGACTCCCTATGCACCTGCCCCCTGCTTTCAGGAACAAGCGACCATGTTTCGGCACATAGATCAACGTCGCCCAATAAGTACAGATAGATTATTAATAGATATATATGATCGTATTAGTATTATAACGGTATATCCAGGATTGTCAATATGTTTATGGTTAGGAAATTGTATAAATTTCCTAAAAATTCTCCCATTAGTGATATTTTGTGGTTTTGATGAGACCGTAAACTTGAAAGGATTTGGATTGTGTCTGGGTGGATAGAAAACGACGTCCCCAATAACAACGACAGGCACCTTGAGGTGCCTGTCGT
>CAYPJS010000046.1:0-12979 GCA_964411135.1 uncultured Anaerolinea sp. | reverse complement strand
GGCGTCCCAGTCCCTCTTCCCGCAGGTCACCGGCATCGCCGAGTACCATATCAACGCGGATGAACCAAGTGTGCTGGATTACAACACTGATTTCAAAACTGCCAACCTGCAAAACGTTCTTTACGCTCCGGACGAATTCCGTGTTTCCGACCACGATCCCGTCATCATCGGGCTGGATCTGACGGCAGAAACACTGCCCTCGGAGCAGGGCTTTGTAACTGGCAGCGGCTGGGTGAAAGCGGATGTTGGTACCTTCATCGGCAACCTGGATTGGACGGGAAAAGCTCAGTTTGCCTTCGATGCCAGGTACAAGAAGGAAGACTTGATGCCCCAGGGTCCATTCAGCCTGGTGCTGGAAGGCGCGGACTTTAGCTTCCTTTCCGATCCGGTGGACTGGCTGTGGGTCAATGCGGGTTATGACCGCGCCATCCTTTCCGGTGTGGGCACCGGCACACACATGGGTGCCCCGGCTGAATACCGCTTTATTGCCTGGATGGTGGACGGTAAGCGCGACGATATCCGCATCCAGATCTGGGACGGCACGCAGCTGGTCTTCGATAACGGCTACCTGCAGCGCCTGTCCGGCAACGTGCAGATTCACCCCTGATATACCCTTTAACAAGTAAAAATGCGCCGGGGAAACTCGGCGCATTTTCTATTCGCTACGGACCGTAATCGCTGGCGTTGGAACGCAGAATCACCGAACTGAACCAGCGCTCCTGGAATTCGGTCAGGGCGCAAATCTGCTCGTCCGAGTACCGCACGCCCGCCGGTACCAGGATGAGCTTGTCATCCACATCGTCGGTGCGGTGCAGCACTGCAATGCACTCGCCCTCGAACTCTGTCAGCGGCTCGAAAACGCCCAGCACATAAACGTCAAGCTCCTCGCCGTCGCCGGAGACCTCGCCAGGAAGGTAACCGTAATTGACCGGGTAGATGAACCCGTGGCGCGGATGCCGGGAGCCCATGGGCCGGTCAATGACAACCTGCAGGGTCTTGCCGATCCAGCCGCAAGCCTCCATCATGTTTTCGCTTCCGGGTACAGATCGGGATTTTTGAAGGGAATAAAGGCCATCACCACCGCCTGCTCGTAGTACCCGGCGCGGTCGATCGCATTATCCGTCAGCAGACCGATTGCGCCGTTCTCCTGCTTGGAATTGCTGCGTCCAAAGACCCGGTCGTCAGCCTCGCCCAACTCCAGCCCCTGGCGTACCAGGTCCGTCAGCACCTGCGGCAGAGTGAAAGCGCCTGTACGGGCTTTGCCCAGTGCACTGCGCGACAGCACCACCACCCAGGCAAAGGCTTCCATTTCAACGCCATTGTCGTCGATGCCGCCTTCCACCCCCACCCAGAAGTCCGCGTTAGGCAGCAGCCTGCGTGCGGCTTCAGCCCGGTTGCGGGCACCGAGCAGCGTCTCGGCGTCGGTGGCTGGCTGCACGCTGACGCCCGACGGCACGCTCACCCCCTGGATCTCGTGGGCGGTTTGCGGAAACATCTTCTCGAAACCCGCACGCACGCACTGGATTTTGACCGGATTTAAAGATGCAACGACAATGGAAACAGGTTTGAGCATAAGAATGGGATTCTCCAGGCAGTTGGGTGACTCATACTTGTAAAGGGGGTGGGGTAATCTATAATAAATTATACAGGGTTATCGCAGCCATCATCGATGCTACCGAGTCAAGCAAAGGGAGGGGTTGTGAACCACAAAAAGCTTTTTCTGAGTTTTCTTGTATTGGCGGCCGTCGTTCTGGTCGTTTTTTTGTTAACGACCAGAGCAGGGACCGGTCAGGCGCAGGGGATTCAACCGGGGAATGAAATCACTGCCAATCCTGATTGGGTAACCTGCACCATTTTTGAGCTCGGTGTTTTTCCAGACCGGGTGCATGTGCGGTGCACTGAACCAGTGATTCTTGAGGAGCAGGTCGCGGTGTACTTCTTTGCGGTATCCTCAGGGCAGGCGAATGCACTGCATACAAACCGCATGCTGACACTCTTGAACACGGCCTTTGCGCTTGGCAAACCGGTTTACCTCTGGTTTGACCCGGTCAGCATCTCCAACCCTGCAGGCTGTGAAGTGATCGATTGCCGCCTGCTTAAGGCGGTTATCTTGCCTGCCACGGTGCCGATTCAATGAGCCAGCAGCAACGGCGTTCATCCCGCTGGCTTAAGCCAGGGTTGATTCTACTCATCGTCTGCATGATGACCCTGATTCTGGCAGAAAGCAGCACAAGAACTAGCCCCCTAACCGCTGGAGCGGATGTGCTGGGCAAGCAGGAGATAGCTGCCCTGCAGGCACCTGACCTGCTGTTGTTTGGTGCCCCCTTTACAGTCAGCGCTTATTTGCCCATCATCATGCGTTAATCTGCAAGCTCAGGCTCATCCGTTTTCCAGGAGACAAGGACCAGCCTGCCGTCCGGGCGGGCTTCGGCAACGGCGTAGCCGCAGTTCCTGAAGGGGCGCTCGAAAAGCACCTCTCGCGTCAGATTACTGATCACCTCGGGCAGCATGGCGTTGAATAATCCGCCGTGACTGACCAGGGCCAGGGTTGCATTGAAATACCGCTCATCCCGCACGAGTGAATCAATGAAGGGCACGAACCGGGCTCGAATGTCCAGGTAGCTCTCGCCGTCCGGCAGCGAACGGCTGGATTCACCACGGGCATACCAGGCTTCCTCAACCTGCTGCTTTGCCTGCCAGCCATCGTCTGTCGAGCAGCCCTCGTAGATGCCCACGTCGTACTCGCGCAGGGCCTCGGTGATGGTACATGCTGCCTGCCAGTGCGCGCACAGGATCTGGCTGGTCTGAACGGCCCGCATGACCGGACTAGAGTAAACACGGGTCACTTGCTCCGCCTCCAGATGTTTTGCCAGGGCTTCAGCCTGGCTGCGCCCGGCTTCGGTCAGCGGGTGCTTCCAGCCGCGGTTGGAGAACTCGTGCAGGAGGTTGGCTTCCGATTGGCCGTGCCGGATGAAGATCAACCGGAGCATGGTGCTGTCAGGGTTTCACGGCGCGGGTGGCGATGTAGGTGGGCAGCGTCTTACCCAGCACGCTGGTCGGGTCGATGTCTTCATACAGACCGGTCAGCACAAAGCCGGCAGCCAGCTGCCCGCCAATTTGCTCGTCGAGCGAGTGGCTCCACTCGTAGGGCCAACCTTCGGCTTCCATTTGCTGCAGTTTCTCGGGCGGCATATCCTTGACATCGGCATACGGCAGGCTGTGAACCACTTCGAGACTGCCCTGGTCGATCTTGTCCAGGTCAAAGATGTAGATCAGCGGGTTGTTGAACCCCGCCAGCAGCACGCCCCCCTTGCGCAGCACGCGATAAGCCTCGCGCCAGACCGGCAGCACATCCGGGATGAATACGTTTGACACGGGGTGAAAGATCAGGTCAAAACTTTTGTCTTCTAACACGGTTAAATCGCGCATATCGCCAAGGACGGTGCGGATGTTTAAACCATCCCGCATTGCCACCGCAGTATCACGCGAGAGCTGCGCGGGCGAGTTGTCGAAGACTGTTACTTTTGCGCCGGCAGCCGCCAGGATGGGTCCCTGCTGACCGCCGCCGGATGCCAGGCAGAGCACGTCCGCGTCGTCGAGGGGCGGGTACCAGGCGGCAGGCACCGGAATGGTGGGGGTGAGTACCAGGCTCCACTCCCCGTGCCGGGCAGCCGCAATTTTTTCGGAGGATACGGGCTGGGTCCAGGGGTTGCCATTGGCGACCTGCTGATCCCAGGCTTTTCGATTGTAGTCGCTGTAAGTGTCCATGGTTAAATTGTAATCCAGGCCGGTCAATCGCGGAGACACCCTTTGTATATGGGGCGGCTTAAAATCCGGTCATTTCCTTACCCCAACCCGGTCAACTTTTCACTGACCTCCCACAGGCGGGAAGCAAGGTCCTGATCGCAGGACGCAATGGAAGCACGAACTGGCTTACAGCGCACAAAATATTCCCCGGTCAGGCCCGCCACCTCAGGCGAGGAGGCCAGATAAACCGATGTCCTGGCACCATCCTCGGGTGTGACGGCGACCAGCTCCAATAGATCCCACATACGGCGGAATATACCGCCGTTACTGCGCCCGAAATTGGTGGCAACCAGTCCGGGGTGCAGGCTGTTGGCTGTAACGCCCTGCGGCAGGCGGCGGGCCAGCTCGCGCGCAAAGAGGATGTTCATCAATTTGGTCTGACCGTAGGCAAAAAAACCTCGTGCGTACCGACCCTCCAAAAGCGCATCCGGGTTGAGCAGGGCGGCATAATGAGCCACCGACGATACATTGATGATGCGCGCCGGGGCGCTGGCTATGATCAGGTCGAGCAGCAGATTGGTCAGCAGGAAATTCGAAAGATGGTTGAGCGCCAGGGTGTTTTCAAAACCCTCCGGGGTAAGCCGGTAGCGGAAGAAGATGGCACCGGCATTGTTGATCAGCACATTCAGCCGGTTGTAGCGCTGGCGGAACTCGCCAGCCAGGCGGCGCACCTCAGTCAGGCTGCTCAGGTCGCCAACCAGGGCTTCGACCTGAGAGTTGCCAGTTGCGCGCCTGATATCAGCCACAGTCTCAGCCGCGCGAGCCGGGTTGCGGCCGATAATGACCACCTGCGCGCCCATGCCTGCCAGTTTTTGGGCGGTTATGCGGCCGATACCGCTGGTGGCACCAGAAATTAACACAGTTTGATCTTTGAGCGATGCCTGCATGGTGTTCCCTTCCTTGACGGAAGGCATTATATCGCACGGCAGGGAAAGCGGATCATAATCGTTTCAAATTTGCGAAGCATGTCCTGCGTGGTAGAATCAAAATGACTCGCATAGACTAAACCGGAGGAAAAATGGAGCAGGAAACTGGTTCCTTTGCACTAAAAAAGGGGTTGGCGCAAATGTTAAAGGGCGGTGTGATCATGGACGTGGTGACCGCCGAACATGCCCGTATCGCCGAGGAGGCTGGCGCCTGTGCCGTTATGGCGCTGGAGCGCGTCCCGGCTGATATCCGCGCGCAGGGCGGCGTAGCCCGCATGAGCGATCCCGAACTGATATTGAAGATCATGGACGCTGTGACCATCCCGGTGATGGCCAAAGCGCGCATCGGGCATTTCGTCGAGGCGCAAATTCTGGAGGCGCTTGGCGTGGACTACATCGATGAGTCGGAGGTGCTTACCCCGGCGGATGAGGAGCACCACATCTACAAGCACGCTTTCAAGGTGCCGTTTGTGTGCGGCTGCCGCAACCTGGGCGAAGCGCTGCGCCGCATTGGCGAGGGCGCCGCCATGATCCGTACTAAAGGTGAAGCAGGCACCGGCGATGTAGTTGAGGCGGTACGCCATGCCCGCAGCGTGATGGGCAGCATCCGCCAGCTGCAGAATTTGCCGGATGAGGAAGTAATGACCTTTGCCAAAGAGCTTGGCGCGCCTTATGAACTGGTACTGGAAACCCGCCAGCTGGGCCGGCTGCCGGTGGTAAACTTTGCTGCCGGCGGGGTGGCTACCCCTGCCGACGCCGCTTTGATGATGCAGTTGGGTGTGGACGGTGTGTTTGTCGGCTCAGGCATCTTCAAGTCCGGCGACCCGGCCAAACGCGCAGCGGCCATCGTCAAGGCGGTAACTCATTACAACGATCCCAAGATCCTGGCTGAAGTCAGCCGCAATCTTGGTGAACCGATGGTCGGGCGGCAGGTATCTGCGCTGCCCGAAACCGAACTGCTGGCCGGACGAGGCTGGTAGCCCCGACCAGATTGAGTGGTGCATGAAGATTGGCGTTTTAGCCTTACAGGGCGATTTTCTTGAACACCAGGGGATGCTCGAAAGCCTCGGAGCCGAGGTTGTTCAGGTGCGCCTGCCGGAACACCTGTATGGATTGGGTGGCCTGATAATTCCGGGCGGCGAATCAACCACTATCGGCAAGCTGGCGGTAGCCTACGGGTTGATGGAGCCTTTGCGAGCCTTTGCTCAGGATCACGCCGTCTGGGGTACCTGCGCCGGTGCGATTTTCATTGCCAGGAACATTGACCGAGACCAGCCGCTGCTGGGAGTAATGGATATCACGGTCAAACGCAATGCCTTTGGCCGGCAGGTGGACAGCTTCGAGACGGATCTGATTGTGCCGGCATTAAAAGAAGTGGATGCCGCTGACCGCCCATTTCACGCCGTGTTTATCCGTGCGCCGTTGATTGAAAAAGTTAACGGGACAACGCAGACCCTGGCAGCCCTGGAAAACGGAAATATTGTGGCAGCCCGTCAGGGCAGGCTGCTGGCAACGTCCTTCCATCCGGAATTGACCCGCGACGACCGGTTTCACCGTTATTTTATGGAGATGACGCGATAGACGCCCGACCTTTAGCCTGGCATGATCTGATCACCCTCTACCGTTACCGCAGCCAGGTATTGTGCCTGGACACGGCCAAAATGATGACCCGCGGCAATCCGGTGGGAGCCTGGGCCATGCTGGATAATTTGCGACTTGAATTTGGCAGTTTCTCCAAGGTGGTAAGGCAGGGAGCCGGTCAACCGACATTAATTGGCCAGATGCGCTACACACCCGGTGAACGCGGCGCGCGGTTGTCCTTTGTCACCCCCGACCACGGTCTGGAGACTCCCGGCTTGCTGACGCTGTTGGAAAGCCTGGCCTGGGAAGCCGGCAGCCAGGGCGCCTGCTCGCTGCTGGCAGAGATCGATGAGGACAGTCCGGCCTTCGAGGTGTTGCGCCGTGCCGGTTTTAGCGTGTACGCCTGGCAGCGTGTCTGGAAATTAAACGAACCCCTGGGCAGCAGCACAGCTGCCAGCGTCTGGGAGGAAGCCAATGACCTGGACGACCTGCCCATCCGCTCGCTTTATCAAGCGCTGGTGCCCCCGCTGGTGCAGGGTGCTGATCCGTTGGGATCGCGTGCGCTGTCGGGTCTGGTGTACGAACAGGCTGGCGAGCTGCTGGCATACATCGAAGCCACCTACGGCCCGCGCGGAATTTATCTGCAGCCGCTCATTCACCCGGCTGTCGAGGATGTGCTCAAGCTGGTGCGCTCCTTCCTGAGCGGTCTTTCCTTCAATCTGGGTCGGCCGGTGTATCTATCGGTCAGGTCGTACCAGGCCTGGCTGGAGAATGCGCTGTCAGAGTTGGACGCTGAAATTGGACCGCGCCAGGCATTAATGGTTAAGCACCTGGTGGCACAGCAGCGCTCGCCGGCGTATGCAGCCGCCCGTACCAGTACCTTTGAAAACCGGCAGCCAGCCTTAATCACCGGTGCGGGAGAACCGCCGCTTTCGCCCGCAGGCAACTTTAAACGTATCCGGCGGAATGACCCATCCGGCACTAATACTGCACCGTAACTCGATTAAGAAGGTATATTCGTAAGGATTATGACGAAGAGAATAACGGACGATTTACAGGCTCTGCTGAATGTTCTGCCGCCGCGCATTACCCGGGCTGTTATTGAAGCGGACGACAGTGACAACCTGCTTGAAATTGTGCTCGATCTGGGGCGCGTGCCCATGGCGCGCTTTGTCAACCGTGAGGTGACCCTGAGCGAGGTGGAGACCACCCACGAAGACATCGACGCGGTGGTTAACCATATCGGCGAGTTCGATGCCGACAACCGCGCCGGCCTGGAGCGCACTCTGCACCGCATTTCAGCCATCCGCAACCGGCATGCCCGGATTGTCGGGCTTACCTGCCGTGTGGGGCGCGCGGTGTACGGCACCATCGACATCATCCAGGACCTGCTCGAATCCGGGCAGAGCATCCTGCTTCTTGGGCGCCCGGGCATCGGCAAGACCACCATGCTGCGCGAATCCGCGCGCATTCTGGCCGAGGACCGGCGCGTAATTATTGTGGATACCTCGAACGAGATTGGCGGCGACGGCGACGTGCCGCATCCGGCTGTCGGACGTGCGCGCCGTATGCAGGTGGCCAAGCCCTCACTGCAGCATGAGGTGATGATTGAGGCTGTGGAAAACCACAACCCCGAGGTGATCATTATTGACGAGATTGGCCGCGAACTGGAAGCCCTGGCAGCCCGCACCATTGCTGAACGCGGCGTACAGCTGGTGGCAACTGCCCACGGCCGTACACTGGAAAACCTGCTGCTCAATCCGACGCTCTCGGATCTGGTGGGCGGCATCGAGTCAGTCACCTTGTCGGACGAGGAAGCCCGCCGGCGCGGTACACAGAAGACCGTGCTCGAGCGGCGCTCTCCGCCGACCTTCGATGTTCTGATCGAGATCGAGGAGCGCGACCGGCTGCATGTGCATGCCGACGTCTCGGCTGCGGTGGATGCGCTGGTGCGCGGCTATCCGCTGCCGCCTGAGGTGCGTTACCGCAAACCTGACGGTGAGGTGGTGGTGGAGAAACCTTCCCCGCCGCCAATGAACAGGCCAACGCCGCAGACTTCTCGGCGGGCTTTTGCCAATAACGGCGACACGCAGCCGCTGTCAAGGGCAGCCCGCGGTAACCCCATGCCGGCCCAGCCGGAAACCGTTTCACCGGCAAAACCCGATGTCAACAAGACCCTCGAACCGGTGCACATCTATCCGTACGGTGTGGCCCGCAACCGCCTGATCCAGGCTGCCAGACGGCTGGGTGTACCGGCTGTGGTGGTGGCTAACCTGGAAGAAGCCGACGTGCTGATGACCCTGCGTACCTATTACCGCTCGCGCCAGCATCCGGTGGTCGAGGCGGAAGCACGCAGCATGCCCATTTATGTACTGCGGGCTAACACCATTGCCCAGATGGAACAATCGCTGGCTGAGCTGTTCAACCTGGCCGTTGAGAGCGGTCCGTCCGAGTGGGATATCATTGCTGCACAGACCCAGGTTGCCATCCAGAACGTGCTCAATGGGCAGCGTTTTGTCGATTTGCCGCCGGCTTCGGCCGGTATCCGCCGCCTGCAGCACGAGATGGCGCGTCAGGCACAGCTCATTTCGCATTCTTACGGCAAAGACCCCAACCGCCGCGTACGCATCTTCCGCGAATAATCGCGATTCTCTTTCAGGAGCAAAAATCCATTGTTCATCACATTAGAAGGTCCTGAAGGCAGCGGTAAAACATCGCAAATGGCACCTCTGGCTGAATTTCTGGGTCAACTGGGGCATTCTGTACTCACCCTGCGCGAGCCGGGTGGCAGCGACATTGGCGAGCAGATCCGCAGCGTGATCATGGAGATGAAGAATACTGCCATGAACCCGCGCACTGAGATTTTGCTCTTTTTGGCTTCGCGCGCCCAGTTCGTGGAGGAAATCGTGCGCCCTGCATTGTCTGCCGGCAAGCTGGTGCTGTGCGACCGCTACGCGGACTCGACCCTGGCTTACCAAGGATTCGGTCACCAGGTGGATCTGGATATTCTGCGCAGCCTGCTGCGCTTTGCCACGGGCGGGCTGACCCCCGACCTGACCCTGCTGCTGGACGTCGAGACCCAGACCGGGCTGGCGCGCAAACGCCGCGCCGGAGGCGAATGGAACCGCCTGGATGCCTACCCCCCTGATTTCCACCAACGGGTGCGTCAGGGCTACCTGGAACTGGTAAGCCAGGAACCCGCGCGCTGGGCTGTCATCGACGCCAGCCAACCGCTGGAGAGGGTGCAGTCCGACATGCGCCAGGCGATCCTCGCGCGAATCAAGGCTTAGCGTCAAGAGAGGATATTAACCACAAAAAAACCAGGGGCATTCTATACCTATTTTTCGGTGCCATTTTCCCTAATAATCAATTCTTGTGATCTTCGATAAATTACCAAACTGCCTGTTGTCGTTATCGCCACACTTCTGGAAGACCCCTTCAAGATAGGACTGCAAATATGCGAAAAATTTGGCTCCTTGCTGCTTTGTTCACCATGCTGGTTCTGGCTGCCTGCCAGGGTGCCGGCGATACCACGGGTGCAGCCATGGAATGTACACTGGCAAGCACTTTTCCTGATCCGCGCGACCCGACCGATGTGGGGATCGCAGAACTCAGTGCAGCGGACCGGGCGCGCGGCGCCAGTAACCCCGTCATTACCCTGCTTGAATATTCTGACTTCCAGTGCCCCTACTGTTCGCTTGCCGGACGCAGCCTGCAGGAGTTCGAGGCAGCCCACCCGGACGAGGTGCGGGTGATCTTCCGGCATTTCCCACTGCCAATGCATGACAAGGCGAACCTGGCGGCTCAGGCTGCAGAAGCGGCTGGTGCACAGGGTAAATTCTGGGAGATGCACGACCTGCTTTTCGCAGAGGGCACCTGGGATACCTGGATTGCTATGACGCCTGACGCCTTCGAAACCTGGCTCATCGAGCAAGCAGGCAGTGTTGGTTTGGATGCCGATCAGTTTGGGAAGGATTTAAACGCCGAGGCAACCGTAACCTATGTTGAACAGGCCTATGGCGACGCCATTCAGGCCAATCTGAACAGCACTCCCTCGCTGTTCATCTTCATCAACGGTGAACTCGTCCTCGTACCCGAAGATCAGATTCCTTACGATGCTGAAACCCTGGAACTGGTACTGGCGCTGGCAAAGCAGGAAGCGAACCATTACAAAACCTGTCCGCCTATGACGGTGCAGAAAAATAAAACCTACTCCGCCGAGTTTAAGACCAGCAAGGGAGATTTTACGATTGAGCTTTACGCCGATAAAGCCCCGCTGGCGGTTAACAACTTTGTCTTCCTGGCAAAGCAAGGTTATTACGACGGCGTGCCTTTCCACCGTGTGCTCGAGGGTTACATTGCCCAGGCGGGAGACCCCACCGGCTCTGGTGCCGGCGGTCCAGGCTACACATTCGCGGATGAAATTGTCGACTCGTTGAAGTTCGACCGTGCGGGTCTGGTCGCCATGGCGAACGCTGGTACCAATACCAACGGTTCGCAATTCTTTATCACCTACGCAGCCGCACCGAACCTGGACGGCGGCTACACCATTTTCGGTGAGGTCACCAGCGGTATGGAAGTGGTTGACAGCCTGACGCCGCGCGACCCGTCGGCCAGCGGTGAATTGCCCATTCCCGACACGATTATTTCAATCACGATCACTGAAGGTGAATAACCTGATGCTTTTGCAGGCGCAGCCCCGGCCCGTGTGGCGCAGCTGGCTTCTTCTGATCGTCAGCGGCATTGGCGTAGCAACCGCGCTGGCAGGCGGAGCATTAATGCTGGCTGGCGGCGGAATCGCATTGATGGGTATGCCAGCGGCGGAGCTGAATACGCTTTCGCTGTTCAATCTGGCCTGGGTCACCCTTTTCGTGGGCGTCCTGTGTGCCCCGGCAGCCGTTTTTTCTTTTCTGGAAATCCGGGCTAAACCAATTCGGGGCAGCAAGCGCAGCTGGTTCCTGGCTGCCAGTGCGGGCATGCTGCTTTGGGGCGCTCTGGTATTTCTCTTTGCGCCGGTTGAGACGTCTCCGCTGGCCTGGTTGTTCCTGCCGCCGCTGGTGCTGTTGACCACCGTTTTGCCGTTGTGGTGGTACCTCGAGATTGCCCGCCGCGGCTCTCACCCTGAACCGTTGGCGCGCACCTGGGGCGTTGCCAGCTTCAGTCTGCTTATCACTTTGCCGTTGATTATCGTGCTGGAATTGGTGGTCCTGATATTGGCGGTTGTGGCTGGCGGAGTGTTTTTGAGCACCCAGCCCGGCTTTGAGCAGCAAATGATCGTGCTGCAGCAGTTCCTTTCGGATCCCAATACGGACCCGGTGCTCTTAATGGACTTCTTCAACGGTTTACTGCAGCGCCCGGAAGTGATCTTTGGCGTATTGGTTTTGGTTTCAGGCGTCATCCCGCTGCTTGAGGAGTTGTTCAAACCGCTGGCGGTATGGCTTTACGCCGGTGACCGCCTGACTCCGGCCCAGGGTTTTCTGGCTGGCACCATCAGCGGCGCCTGTTTTGCCCTGTGGGAGAACCTGACCGCTCTGAGCGCCTCCGGTGACGGAACGGGTACAGCCATTCTGGTAGCCAGGGTGGGAACCGGCCTGCTGCACATCACCACCGCCGGCCTGGTCAGTTGGGGGATGGCGTCATTTTGGGGAGACCGCCGCCGCCTGGGCCGTTTGATCGGCGTCTATATTCTGGCGGTCATTCTGCATGGGCTGTGGAATGCCAGCGGGGTGATCTCGGGGGTGGCACCGCTGCTGCAATTCCCACTGGATGCGCCATCTGGGCTCTCGCAGACTCTCACCAATGTGGGAATAGGCGTGCTGGGGACCCTGGTACTGGTTAACCTTGGGGTATTATTAACCATGAACGCCAACTTGCGTGCTGCCAGGGCGGCCGAAACGGCTGAGCCCGGCCTGCCTGCAGAATCCTCGCCTGAGCCGGAGCGCGAAGGCGACCAGACAACCTCTTAAATAAGCAAAACGTAAGTATCATGAACCGCACCCGTCTTCAAAGATTAGTTAACCGCCTGATCAAAGGGCTGACTCAAATGGAATTTGTCGGCGCGGAGAATTTGCCTGCACAGGGCGGAGTTATCGTTGCCACAAACCACGTCAGCCGCCTGGATATTCCCGTCCTTTTTATCAACCCGGTGCGTCCAGATATCACAGCCCTGGTGGCAGATAAGTATTTGCGCTACCCGCTCTTCCGCTGGTTCAGCGAGGTGGTGGGCGGCATCTGGATTGACCGCAGTCAGGCCGATTTTTCGGCTTTCAGCCAGGCCATGAAGGTATTGAGATCCGGCGTTACCCTGGGAATTGCGCCTGAGGGTACCCGCAGCACCACCCATGCGCTGATCGAGGGCAAGGCGGGTACGGTGCTGCTGGCGCAGCGTTCTGGATGTCCGATTGTGCCGGTCGGAATTGAGGGCACGGATACAGCCACTCTAAAGCTGCTGACCCTGCGCCGCCCGAGGATTCGGGCAGTATTCGGTAAGGCTTTTACGCTGCCGCCTCTGCCGCGCGAAGGCCGCGAGCAAGCGCTGCAGGCGCAAACCGAAGAAGTCATGTGCCGCATTGCGGTATTGCTGCCCGAGCGTATGCGCGGGGTGTATGCTGACCACCCGCGCACGCTGGAATTACTGGCTGCCCCGGAAGAGTGGCGGTAAAAAA
>CAYPJS010000045.1:0-38346 GCA_964411135.1 uncultured Anaerolinea sp. | reverse complement strand
CACGCGCATACTGTACGCAACCTGGACATCTAAACTAGCCTAAATCCAACGACTCTCAAAGAGCACCAGGAAATCCCTGGTGCTCTTTTGTTTATGGTCCCACCCTGATAATCGCGAGTATAATTGCAGTGTTACCTAGTCAACAAATTTGATAATAAAAGGGGTATATCATGCCGCTCGCATACCTGTACCGTGCCAACGATCTTACCGGGTATATTATCCGCTTCTTCCGTAAGCTAGGCGTGTCGGAAGAGCATGCAACAACGGCAGCGGAAATTCTTATCTCGGCTGATTTGCGTGGTGTGTCATCTCACGGAATTATTCGTTTACATTCCTATTACGGTTCACGGATTCTCAAGGGTCTGATTGATCCGGCCTCACCATTCGCAACGGTTCAGGAAACGCCTGCCACGATGTTAATCGACGGCGGCAACGGATTAGGCATGGTGGTCGGGCGCTTCGCCATGCAATCAGCCATTGAAAAGGCTCACCATAATGGGGCTGCATTCGTGACAGTCCGAAACAGCAACCATTACGGCATTGCCGGGTACTACGCCATGATGGCCCTGCCGCATGACATGATCGGTATCAGCTTTACCAATGCGCAGCCGCTGGTCGCACCGACCTATGGACGCACACGCATCATCGGCACCAATCCCATCGCCGTTGCCGCCCCAGCGCTCCACGAACAGCCTTACGTGCTCGACATGGCCACCAGCATCGTGCCAATTGGCAAAATAACCGTTTATGAAAAAGCAGGAGAATCGATCCCGGAAGGCTGGGGCGTGGACAAGGATGGGTTGGTCACAACCAATCCATCGGATGTCCTGAAGGGCGGGGCTTTGCTGCCCCTGGGCGGCTCGGATATTATGCGCGGGTACAAGGGGTACGGCCTGGGGTTGATGGTCGATATCCTTTCAGGCGTGCTTTCCGGTGCGGGCTTCGGACCGGAGGTTGGAGCTCCCGGCCGCGACGCTCCGGCAAATGTTGGTCATTTCTTTGCCGCCATCAATATCGCCGCATTCCGAGATCCGAAGGAATTCAAATCAGACCTTGATCAGTTGATCTGCACCTTGAAGGAAGCCCCCAAAGCCGCTGGACAGGATCGCATTTTCATCCATGGCGAGAAAGAATTTGAATTGTTTGAGCACAACCTGCAAAACGGCGTTCCGCTTTTAGCTGAGGTTGTTAAGGGACTACGCGAGGCCGGCGATCAAATTGGCGTGCCGTTCGACCTGGAGATGGTCGGTGAGACGATGGGCGAGGAAGAATAGCTCAATCTTCTGCGACCAGGATCATAACCTCATCCCCCAGTAACGGCAGCATGCCCCCGTTCTGAAAACCGGGCAATTCGTCACGTTTATTGGAAATCACCAGGCGCCAGTTTCGCCTTCGTAAATCTGCACCCATGGCGAACCGTACCGGACGGCGCCCAAAATTTAAAGCTACCAACGCGGTTTGTCCGGGGAGCTGGCGAATATAGGCCAATAACTTTTGCGGTTCGAAGGTCAGGGGTTGGAACATTCCTGTCCGCAAAGCCGGGTAGTCTTTCCGCACCTGGATAATGCGCTTATAGAAATTGAATAGGGATTGAGGGTCTTTACGCTGCAGTTCAACGTTGCGGGTTATGAAATTCGGGTGGACGGGCAGCCACGGTTCGCCTGTGCTAAAACCTGCATTTTGACCCGGGTCCCACTGCATGGGCGAACGCAGCTTGTCGCGGCCATCGAATATCGGCCAATACTTTTTGCCCACCGGGTCCAGTATCTTATGCCGTGGGACTTTGATATTCCGCATTCCAATTTCCTCGCCATAATACAGGTACGGCGTACCGCGCAGGGTCATGGTCAAGGCGGCTGCCACTTTTAATCGCTCATCGTCGTCGCTGGCGTGGAAGCGTGAAGCCGAACGCGGCGTATCATGATTATTTAAGGTGTATACCGGCCAGGATTCAGGATGCATGGTCCGCTCCGTAGCCTGAATGGTTTTCAAAAAGCAAGCCGGGTTCCATGGACAGTGCAGCATATCAAAGTCAAAGGCGGCATGCAGCAAACCGGGAGCCGTATAGCCTGCCACACTTTCAGGAGTAGGCATAAAGGTTTCACCAACCGCATATCTATCCGGGTAAGACTCCAGGATTGTGCGCAGCTCGCGCAACAACGGGATCATCTCAGGTTGATTGGTGTCATAGATATGTTTTTGACGGTCAAATGCCCGTAGCCCAAAGGCAGGTGGATTGTCTGGCAGATCCGGGTGTTTAAAGAAATTACTGAACACGTCCAGCCGAAAGCCGTCCGCGCCGCGGTCCAGCCAGTACCGCACCACATCCAGGCAAGCTTTGCGGACTGAAGGATTTCTCCAATTTAAATCAGGCTGAGGGGGATAAAACATGTGATAGTAATACTGACCGCGGACATCATCAAATTCCCAACCCGGTGTGCCGACGATGGCTTCCCAATTATTGGGCAAGCCGCCGCCAGGTTTGCCATCGCGCCATATATACCAATCCGAGAATGGGTTATCCTTCCCTTTGCGTGATTCGAGAAACCAGGGGTGCTGGTTGGAGGTATGGTTGAGCACCAAATCCAGGATCACCTTGATGCCCCGTTTGTGCGATTCCTTCACCAGCCGGTCGTAATCTTCCAGCGTTCCGAATTTTGGGTCAATATTAGTATAGTCGCTGATATCATAGCCAAAATCAACATCCGGTGAAGGATAGAATGGCGAAAACCATATGGCGTCCACCCCTAATTCCACCAGGTAGTCCAGGCGTTGAATGATTCCTTCCAGGTCACCAATTCCATCGCCGTTGCTATCGGCGAATGAACGCGGGTAAATTTGATAGATTACGCCATCGCGCCACCAGATTGTGTCCGTTGCCATTTTGCCATCCTGGAGAAGGAAATTACGTTCAAAACAAGTATAGCATGTCTAATAATTGCAGTGGTTTTCCACCATAATGCATAATATTAAGTTGATCTTTCCTTGTTGACTAAAGGAATGAATGAAATACAAGAAAGACTGTGCCAATTCCTTGCATGGAACCCTTGACTGTGTTAAAATAAAGCAGTAAGTAAGTCAACCTATTTTCGCGATCAACGAAAAGTGGGCATTCCCCACTTTTCTGCTTATATACCAGGATTAACTTGTTTTTGGAGAAAGCACTAGCATGAAGAACGAATTTACTCTGGCTTTCAATGAAGTCATCGAGGAAAAACAACTGCCGAGGGATGTCATCCTGAAAGCGTTGGAATCGGCCATGGTATCCGCCTACCGCCGCGCGGTTAACGCCTCAAACATGCAGCATGTTGAGTCGAAGGTAGATATCGAGACTGGCAAAGTCACCATCTTTGCTGAAAAAGAGGTGGTTGAGGATGTCGTCGAAGAAACAACCGAAGTAACCCTGGAAAGGGCACTCCAATTCGATCCGAATGCGCAGCTTGGCGACCTGGTGATCGTCGAAAGCACCCCCACAGATTTTGGCCGTGTTGCTGCCCAAACTGCCCGCCAGGTGATCCAACAGCGCATTCGTGACGCCGAACGCCAGGCACAGCTCGATTTCTACATGAAACAGATGGGTGAAATCGTCAGTGGTGTGGTACAGGCAGTCAGTGCCCAGGGTTTGACCATCGGCCTCGAAATGAAGGCTGAAGGATCGATGCCGCGCAAAGAACTCATCCCCGGTGAACGCCCGCGGATTCACGAACGTGTACGCGCCCTGGTCGCCGAGGTAAAGGACAATCCTCGCGGTCCGCAAATTATCCTGTCGCGCACCCATCGCAATTTCCTGCGCCGCTTGCTCGAAAACGAAGTCCCTGAAATTTACCACGGAGTGGTCGAAATTCGTTCAATTGCGCGTGAACCTGGCGAACGCGCTAAAGTGGCGGTATCTGCCACCCAATCCGGCATTGACCCGGTTGGTGCTTGCGTGGGTATCCGCGGTGTACGTATCCAGGCTATCGTCCGTGAATTGCATGACGAAAAAATTGATGTAATCGAATGGAACGCAGACCCGGCGGCTTTTATCGCCAAGGCTATCAGCCCGGCGCGTGTTAATGGCGTTTACCTGAATGACCGGAATGCTGGCGGCAAGACTGCCACTGTGGTAGTCCCCGAGGATCAACTAAGCCTTGCTATTGGCCGCGACGGGCAAAATGCTCGCCTGGCAGCCAAGCTCACGGGTTGGCGGATTGACATAAAGAGCCTGCCAGAAGCTGCCTCGGATGTTCTCAACCGGCTGCAAAAAGAAGAATCTCTGGCAGCGATCGCTGAACAGGAAGGCAGCACCATGACGCGGGTTGAGGAATTGTTAGCCCGCAAAGCGGAAGGACGTCCGCTGGCACCGGAGGAATTTGAGGTTCTGGTACGCTTCGTTGACCGTGTAGAACGCCGCACAACTGCGGGTCCTGCAGTCGAGAAAGCGGTTGTGGATGAGATCGAGACTGCTCGCAGCCTGATCCCTGTAGACGCGTTTGGATTGAGCATCCTGGACAGCGGTCTGCCGGAACATGTCGCGTACATCCTGCAGGAGGCTGGTTTCAGCTCTCTCGGCGAGATGGCTGTTCAGATGAAGGTTCGCCCGGACGAAATCCTGCGCTTGAACGGTATTGGTCCGCGTGCACTGCAAGAAATCACCAACCTGGTGAATGCACTGGACGAACGCAAAGCCGCTGAAGTGGCTGCTGCTGCAGAAGCTGCAGCAACAGCACAGGTTGCTGCCCCCGGTGAAGAAGTTTTGGCACCAGAAGCCATCCAGGAACCGATCGTAGTTGAAGAACCGCAGGTTGTTGAAGAAGAAGTTATTCCAGTGACCGAACCTGTTGCCGAAGCTTCCATTGAAACCAGTGAAGTCGTGGAAGAGGTGGTTGAACCGGAAGAAGAGGAAACCTCCTTCGATAAGCTCTTCGAACTGCGCACACCTGTCGTGCCGGTGGCCGCTGCAGATGAGGAAGAGGAAGAGGACCTCTCCGACGACAAAACCAAGAAAAAGGGCAAGAAAAAGAAAAAGCACGTACAGGTGGAGTACGATCCCGAAAAAGATCAAACCATCGTTTACCGCAAACACCGCCGCGACGGAGAAGGTTGGGAATGGGATTCCTAATTTAGTGGATTGCAGGTTTTGAGAAAGAAAGGTGGCGAAGAGACCTACCAAACACGTTAAACATATTCCGCAGCGCACCTGTGTCGGGTGCCGGGAAGTACTTTCCAAGCGGAATTTAATCCGGGTTGTGCGTGGACCGGCTGGAGTTGCTATTGACTCAACCGGGAAATCCTCCGGACGTGGAGCGTATGTGCATGATAAGCGTTCGTGCTGGGAAAAAGCTCTAAAAGGAGCGCTTGTGCATGCCTTAAAAACTGAGTTGACCGAGCAGGACCGCGGCGTTCTGACACAGTTCATGGAAAGCCTACCAGTGGATGATATGAACGAAGCCTGAACGTCCTGATCCTGTCATTAGGATCGAGCGTTTCAGGGCCGATTGATTTGACCCCTCCGATCATTCATCGTCATTGACGCGCATCCCCGGTCATTGGATTTGAACCTTTTGCGGCAGATTTGTCAGGGGAATCAGCAACGCAATAACGGAAAAAGAGGTGTTTATGAGCGATAACGGGTCAAAAACAATCGAACTACCGGTCAGCATCACGGTGCGAGACCTTGCTCAACGCATGTCCGCCAGCCCTATCCAGATCATCAAAATATTGATGTCGAACGGGGTAATGGCCAATATCAATCAACTGATCGACTATGATACTGCATCGATCGTAGCCTCAGAAATGGGATTCGAGACCAAATCCGAGGTTTACGAAGTCGTTGAAGAGAAAGAAATCGGCGAAATCCCATATTGGCGTCAGTTAATCGCCCATGAGGACCCGTCCCAGCTGGTCGACCGCGCCCCGGTTGTAACCATTCTTGGTCACGTCGATCACGGCAAAACCACTTTATTGGATGCCATACGCCATACCAATGTCGCATCTGGCGAAGCTGGCGGTATCACACAGCATATCGGTGCCTACCAGGTGGAACTCAAGGGTAGGACCATAACCTTCCTGGATACACCAGGTCATGCGGCTTTCACTTCCATGCGCTCGCGCGGTGCTCAAGGGGCCGATATTGTAATCCTGGTCGTGGCAGCCAATGACGGGGTCATGCCGCAAACACGCGAGGCGATCGCTCACGCCAAAGCCGCCCGTGTACCCATCATCGTAGCCATGAACAAAATCGACCGTCCGGACGCTAATCCGGATTTCACCAAAAAGCAGTTGGCTGAAAACGGCCTGACGCCCGATGACTGGGATGGCGACACAATGGTGGTGCCGGTCTCAGCCAAACAAAAATTGGGCATCGAGGATTTGCTCGAGGCGATTTTACTGGTATCCGACAACATCGATATAAAAGCCAACCCAGATGGAAAAGTATTTGGCACGGTCATTGAGGCGAAGGTCGAACGCGCTAAGGGCGTGGTTGCCAACATGTTGGTCTACAACGGCACGCTTGAACCTGGTGATATTATCGTGGCGGGTCACACTTTTGGGCGAATCCGCGCTATGTTTGATTTCCGCGGCAAAAAGGTAAAGAAAGCCGGTCCCTCCACGCCTGTGCAGATTATGGGTCTGAATGAAGTTCCGTCTGCCGGCGACATTTTCCTCAAGTATGAAAACGAGCGCGAAGCTCGGGCTGTGGTCGAGGATCGCGTACACCAGGCCCAGAAACGGGCTGCAGCGGCCCCTAAAGCCACGCTGGAAGAATTATTTGCCAAGGTCCAGTCGGGTGAAGATCACGAGCTTAGGTTGGTTATCAAGGCCGATGTACAGGGCTCGCTTGAACCCATCATTTCATCGCTTAACGAACTGGGCACAAGTGACATTAAAATCAATATCCTGCACGCCGAGGCTGGCAATATCAGCGAAAGCGATATTATGCTGGCAGCCGCATCGCATGCCATTGTGGTCGGTTTCAACGTCCAGGCAGATGCAGCTGCACGCCGTAACGCTGAAGCTGAAGGCGTATCAATCCGCCTGTACACCATCATTTACCGCCTGATCGAAGATATAGAGAAAGCCATGAAAGGCTTGCTCGAACCCGAGGTATTGGAAAACGTGATCGGTACCGGGCATGTGCTGGCTGTTTTCAAGATTTCCAAGGTGGGCGCCATTGCAGGGTGCCGGGTCACCAGCGGTGAATTCCGGCGCAATGCTAAAGTACGCCTGCGCCGGGAGGGCACCGTAATTTTCGAAGGTGAATTCTCGTCACTGAAACATGAAAAAGAAGACGTCCGAGAGGTTCGCAACGGATTCGAGTGCGGAGCAGGTTTCCGCAATTTCAACGATTTTGCCGTCGGTGACCAGATCGAATGTTATGTTTTGGAGCGGGCTGCCAGCTAAGGTCAGCCTGATCGAAGGATAATAAAATGCCGTCAAAATTAAGACTGCAGCGGATTGGCGATCGGATTCGCCAGGATTTATCTGAAATGGTCGTAATGGGAGAAATCCGGGACCCCCGGATTTCAGGGGTTACGATCACGGATGTTAAGGTTGACCGCGAGCTCGCCTACGCCGACGTATTCCTATCAGCGGTGGAAGGCTCGGAGCGTGCTGAAGAAGTTTTGCAGGGATTCAATCGGGCCAATGGTTTTATCCGAAAGGCCCTGGCTGAGCGGATCGAGCTGCGGGTGTTTCCACGCTTGCGGTACCACTGGGACCCGACGCCGGAACGAGCCGACCGCATCGAACGGCTGCTCGCTTCTCTGCGGACAGATGAGGTTCCATCCGAGTTAGAGGATGATGAGGAAGATCAAGATGCTTGATGCGATTCATGCAGCCATCCGGCAGCGTTTATCGCACGCAAAGCGTGTCTTGATTGCTTCTCACGTCCGACCGGATGGAGATGCAATTGGCTCCATGCTTGGGCTTGGGTTGTCACTGCAAGCAAGTGGGCGCGAAGTCCAAATGGTGGTTCGCGACGGACTTCCTGTCAACCTTAACCACCTTAAGGGCAGCGATAAGATCGTTGCCACACCCACACTTAATTACGACACTTTCATTGTGGTTGACGCTGGTGAATTAAAACGGATAGGGAAGGAAATCATTCCAACTCACAAACCTGCGATCCAGATCGACCATCATGTAACTAACGACCTTTTTGCCGAAATAAATCTGGTTGTGACGGATGCCGTTGCAACCTCATCAATCCTTGCTCAGTCCCTTCCGAAATGGGATCTGACCATCACTGAGGATGCAGCCAGCGCGCTGCTGACCGGCATTCTCACGGATACCATGGGTTTCCGCACCAGCAATATGAACTCAGAGGCTTTACGCGTGGCTGCGGACCTGGTGGATGCAGGGGCAAATTTACCCAGGCTTTACTTCCAGGGTCTGGTTGCCCGATCAATCGAAGCTGCCCGCTATTGGGGAATGGGGTTATCCAGCCTGCAGCAGCGAGACCGTCTGATTTGGGCAACTTTACGCCAGGAAGACCGCTTGACGGTCGGTTATAATAGTCTGGATGATGCTGACCTTACCAACGTACTGTCGAGCATCAGCGATGGGGATATTGCGGTGTTGTTCATTGAACACGCGCCCAACCTCATCAAGGTAAGCTGGCGTTCCAAACCCGGCCTGGATGTTTCCAAAATCGCGGGACAGTATGGCGGAGGCGGACACGCAGCGGCAGCCGGTGCGGAAATATCCGGCTCCCTTGAAGAAGTTCAGGCATCAGTGCTGGCAGAGACCGAAAAATTGCTGCAAAACGGCCTTAGCCAATGATCCAGATAATGTTTCGTGCAGAAGCGGTTCTCTGCTGTTAATCAACTTTCATACTAATGGTGTGAAAGAGGTGAAATGGAAACAAACGAAGACTTCATAAACTCAATCTCCGGGGTTCTGGTGGTGGATAAACCCACCGGGTTGACCTCTCACGAAGTGGTCCAAATTGTTCGCCGCGGGACTTATATTCGCCGTGCGGGTCACACCGGTACCCTTGATCCGCGTGCATCCGGCGTATTGGTTGTCCTGGTCGGACCTGCAGTACGGCTGAGCGAATACGTGTCAGCTTCTGACAAAAGGTATCAAGCGGTCGTGCAGCTTGGTAAAACTACGGACACTTACGACGCCGATGGAAAGACTTTAGCCACAAACCCGGTAAATATTACCGAGGAGCAGTTTGAAACAGCCCTGCACCAATTTGTTGGTGAAATTGAGCAGGTACCACCACCCTATTCAGCCATCAAGGTAAAAGGGCGCAAGGCATATGAAATGGCACGGGAAGGCGAAGAATTCGACCTTCAACCGCGCAAAATCAATGTCTACAGTCTTGAATTACTTGAATGGGACCCGCCTGAAGCTGTAATCGATGTATATTGCTCCTCCGGCACTTACATCCGCTCTTTGGCTAATGACCTGGGCAAATTACTGGGCTGTGGAGCACACCTGGTTGGTTTACGTCGAACAAAAAGTGGGCGATTTACCTTGCGGGATGCCGTACCCCTGCGCAAGCTGCGTGAGGCGTTTGATGATGGTTCATGGTACCAGTATGTCATCCCGGCAGCAGAGGCCCTCTCAGACTGGCCGATTGTTGAACTAACTGAGGAAAATATCGATTCCATCCGGCATGGTCACCGGGTCCCAGGTGAGGCCGGCAAAGGCAAGATGGCACGCGGCATCAGCACCGATGGTGAATTAATCGCCCTGCTCGAATTTGACCCGGTAAACAGTGAGTGGCAGCCCAAGAAAGTATTTTCCTAATCTACATTATTGACCCTGCAGAATCCGGAGGATAACCTCCGGATTTTTAATAAATCTGAACACCGATATCGGTTAAAATCATCCAGAACCTGGCACATAATTTTCAACCAGGCGAAAATACAGCTTGTACAGGTTGTTCATGCAGCACTTCCAAACCATTGAACCAGTTCATCTTGAAAACTCCTGGGTGACCATCGGCTCGTTTGACGGGGTTCACCTTGGTCACCAGGTCATTGTTAATAATCTGGTCAACCAGGCACACCAGGCGGGTGCCCCGGCTGTTGTGGTCACTTTTTTCCCCCATCCAGCAGCCGTTTTAGGTAAGGGTATAAACATTGGATACTTAACTTCGGCTGATGAGCGGGCAGAGTTGTTGGGAGCGCTTGGAATTGACCTGGTCGTTACTATTCCATTTACACGAGACCTTGCTGCCCTGAGTGCCTTGGAGTTTATGACTTTATTAAAAAACCACCTTGGGCTTAAGCAGTTGTTCATTGGCTACGATTTTGCCCTCGGTCGACAACGTGAAGGCAATATTGACCGATTAACCGAGCTTGGAAGACAACTGGATTACAAGGTTAATGTGCAGCATGCGGTTACCCACGCTGAAACCCCGGTTTCATCCTCGCAAATTCGCAAATTGATCCGCGAGGGCGATATTGGTGAAGCGAGGAAAATGCTTGGAAGATGGTATTCGGTTACTGGCAAGGTGGTCAGGGGTGACGGACGGGGTAAATTGTTGGGTTTTCCAACTGCCAATATCGATTACTGGTTTGAGCGGGTGATGCCGCCGTTCGGTGTTTACGCCACCTGGGCCTGGGTTGATGACATCCGCTACCCTTCAGTCAGTTCCCTGGGCGTTCGCCCTACATTCGAGACTCATCCAAGCTCTCCGCGATTGGAAGCCTTTTTGATGGATTTCGACGGGGATTTGTACGACCGAGAAATCCGATTGGAATTTGTCTCCTGGCAGCGGCCTGAACTGCGGTTCAATTCAGCCCGAGAATTGATCGACCAGATGAACCTGGATAAATATCTTGCGGTGGAGGTGTTGAGAAATGACCAATGAGCGACAGGTATATTTGCTTGACCCAAAGAAACTCGGTCCTGAAACAATTGCCGTAACCTTTGCAAAAACATCCCGCTCTCCGCAGAGTTTTCGCGAGATTGCCTCTGAATTAAATGACGATAAAAGCGCCCAATTCCATGAGAAATGGGTGGTGGGTTACGGGCATGCATCCGTTGCAGAGCATGCGGTTCTGCACCTCGCGGTGGAAAATATTTCCCGCCTGGCGGTTGAGGTTCTCGAATCCAACCGGCTGGCCTCCTACACTGAAAAATCTACCCGCTATCAGAAGTGGACCCTGGAAGATTTCCACCATCCCAAGGAATTAGCCGGCCATTCGCTGGAAGGATTGTTTACCCGTACCATCCAGTCCCTATTCAGGAGCTACGAAGAAGCCCTTCCTGCAGTAAAAGAAGTGATCGAGCGGGAAAATCCCCGGCAGGAAGGCGAGAGCGATGCAGGTTGGGAACGCCGTATCCGCTCGAAATATGTTGATATCTGCCGTTTTTATCTGCCAGCGGCTGCTTTAGCCAATGTTGGCGTGACCATTAATGCACGCGCATTGGAGCACGCAATCTCAAAAATGCTTTCGCACCCATTGATCGAGGTACGCTCGATTGGTGCCGAAATTAAGCAGGTTAGCCAGGAGTTGGTCCCCACGTTGGTAAAATACGCCAATCCCCTACCCTATCTGGAAAGCGTTCGGAACAAGCTATCCAACAGTGCTGGACGATACCTGCCGGAAGAGTGCCAGCCCAGTGACTGGTGCCAGCTTGTAGATTATGATCATGAAATCGAGAACCGCATACTGGCCGCGGGTCTTTATCGGTTTGGCTGCATCGACTATGCGCATACAATTTCAGCCGTTGGGTCCCTGAGCGCCCTGGAACGGCAATCTCTGGCAGACGAAATCCTTGGCGGACGGGACAAATACACCATTCCTCTGCGTGAACTTGAATACAGCAATTTCTTATTTGATGTCACCCTTGATCAAGGGGGTTACTTCGAACTTAAACGCCACCGCATGATGACCCAATCGCCGCAGGCGCTGACCACCAACCTTGGCTATGCAGTACCAAGGCGCATCGTCACTGCCGGGCTGGAGGAGCATTTCAGAGCCGCGATGCTAACCGCTGCCGATGCGTACGGGAAAATCGCTGCCTGGAACCCGGAGGTCGCCAGTTATCTCGTGCCGAATGCATACAATCGCCGGGTACTGCTGCAGGCAAATTTACGGTCCTTGCTACACCTGGTCTCGCTTCGCAGTGCTTCCAACGCTCATTTTTCACTGCGGCGCTTGACACAGCGCATGGCCGAACAAATCAAGGAAATGCTGCCTTTATTCGGGAAATATATTCTGGTCAACCCGGAAGAAACCTGGCAGCAGGTCGAGGCGGAACATTTTGCCCAAATCTAGACGGACCGGGTATCTTTCTCCAACGCTTCCAGAATTTCCGTAACCTCGCGCACCGTCTCAGATTGCAAAGTTTGCGCGTACCACTCTTCCATTTCATGAACCAACTGCTCGTTAATCTCGCGCAGGAGTTCGCGTTTCTCCTCGCTGGTCAAATCTGCACGCCGACGTGTATGCTCCACTTCCGGGTGGGCTTCTTTCCACGCTGCAAGGCTTTGGTGAGCAGATTGCGGCCGCTCCACCCAGGTCCCCAGGGGATTCAGGGCTTCATCCATAATTTGTAAGGTCGGCAGACTGAATATATCACGGGAATTAAAGTAGGCACGCAGTTGCGGCCAATCTTTTCGAACAAAAAATCGGATTTCTATTTTTTCACTGGATTCTGCCAGCCGAGCCAATATTGGCAGGTTCATCATACAGTCCGAGCACCACTCTTCCGTCATGACCAGCAGCTTGCGAGGCACGGTCAATGCACCCAGACGCAGCTTTTCGGCTTCACTAAGGTCGAGTGCGCTGTATCGCCGCTGCAGCAGATCCCGGTTGACAGTCATCCCGGAAATTAACCCGGTCAGCGAAAGCCCTTGTTCCCATTCATCCTGGGAGATTACCGATTCATCCACAAATCACCTCAAAAAATAAACCCGAATAATGCGGGATGGTATACTAAAAATGTCTCAAGGCAATAGACCAAAAAGGAGTTCCTCGTGAAAAAAACTGACATGCTGCTGGCGCTGGAGTCGGGACACGAAAATTTAATGGTCCTGTTGGATGATGTACCCGAAGAGGAACTGACCCGCCCTGGCGCAGTGGGCACTTGGTCGGTTAAAGATGTGTTGTCACACCTGCTCATCTGGGAGGCTGAAACGATCAAGCTGCTGTACATGGCACGATTAAAGCACAAGCCTCAAACGGCTCACTTCAAAACCATCACTGATGATGAGCAGAACAGCATCTGGTACGAGCAATTTAAAGATCGGCCTTACACGTCTGTCTGGAACGATTACGCTGCCATCCGCGACCAAACCATTGAGCGGCTGGCTGAATTTACTGACGCTGACTTAAACAATACCAGCTTATTTCCATGGCTACAAGGTCGTTCGCTGGCACATTTGATCGAGAGTTTTATCCTGGAGCACGAAACCGAGCACACCCTTGCCATCAAGACCTGGCGGGAGAAGCTGGGGATTTGAACTAACTACCGTATGCTTCGTCATAATCGGCCATGGCAGCCCGGATGACTTCTTCCGCCCGCTCATGACCATAAACCGAATCAATATAGGTCAATGATTCTTTGCCAGGCACAAGCTTGTAGGTGCTGAAATAATGGCGCAGCCGTTCTACCAGAACAGGCGGCAGCTCGCTGACATCATTCACATTTTCCCAGAATTTATCATTCGAGAGGACGGCGATAATCTTGTCGTCGGCTTCATTATTGTCGATCATCAATAAACCGCCAACCACTCGCGCCGAAAGGATAATTTCGGATTTCGTGATTGGCCGTTCTGATATAACGCAAATATCCAGGGGGTCGCCGTCTCCCTGTGCCGTCCCATTAGACAGGGCGCCGATACGTTTCCCGCAGTAAGTCCGCGGCACAAATCCATACAGCGTGGGCGGCACGGATGAACTCCGCTGCGGCCGGTCAACCTTCAAATAACCAGTCGCCTTCTCAACCTCGTACTTAACCAAGTCAAAGGGGGTAATTTCAATATACGCGTAAACTATTTTCGGAGGATTAGGGCCAACTTCCAGACCATGCCAGGGATGCGGACGCCAACGATAAAAAGGGTTTGGGAAGGACAAGGTTTACTCCTCAGGGTACGCTGTTCAGATGGAATAATTATACCAACGCCAATCGATAAGTGACATGGGTTTTGCCAGGCAGAGACGGGATCTATGCTCGCAAAGACTGGATTTCACCTCTGGCGGGCTGCGAAAATAAAGCCATCCGGTTGGACGGATGGCTTAAGTGAATTCAAACAGGCTAAGATGATATTACCCCAGGTCGGTTTCCTTATCTTCAACCTGTTGCAGCATCGCTTCATCCTGTTTCAAATTGCGCCAACGCACAATCAAACTGCCGAGATAAAACGCCATGATGCCAAAAATAACCACATATCCGGCCACAAAATACGATACGGTATTCGCAGGACCTTCCATTTCTAATCTCCCAATGTCCGTTTTGCCATTTATGATTGCAGCTTGAGCTTCATCTGCTCGACTTTGTCTGCCAGGGCGCCAAGGCGCACGCGGTGCCAGAGCAAATCGAAGAAAATAACGGTAAATGTAATCAGGCTAAAAATAAATACCTGGGTCATTTTAGCTGTCATGTCGAATGCACCTGCTGCGCCTGGGTCGTTACTGCCAATCACCACCGGGTGGATTGTGCGGAATAAGCGGATCGAGAAGAATGTTAATGGGACACTCAAGAATCCAACGATAGCGTAAACGGCCCCAAAACGGGCTCGGCGTTCAGGCTCTTCGATACCAGAGCGCAGCATCAGATACGCAAAATAGACCAGCTCCATGATGGTTGCGGTTGTCAGTCGCGGATCCCATGTCCACCAGGCGTTCCAAATTGGCCTGGCCCAAATGGCACCCGTAATCACATTGATCATGGTGAAGGCAATCCCAATTTCCACCGACGCAACCCCAACCCGATCAAAATGCGTATCCTTCTTAATTAAATATAGGATGCCATATACTGCCGCAACCAGAAAGCTGACCATTCCCACCCAGCCGGCGGCAACGTGGAAGTAAAACACCTTCTGCACCCACCCCATCACGCGTTCAAGCGGCGCATAGAAAAATACACCGGCGGTTGCAAGGACCAGCATCGCAATGGCCACTGCATCCAGCACACTCAGTAACTTTGGTTTCGCCTTCATCCGACTCCTCCTAATAACTCGTAACTATTCCTCGACGACACTATCGAAAACCAGGAAAGCCACGGTAGTAAAAATGACATCGTAAGCGATTAATAGACTGATCCAGGGTTGTATTTCAACCATTTCAAGCCCCTGGAGGTAACCGCCTGTTGCCTTCACCGCTGCAATCACCACCGGGATCACCACCGGGAACAACAGGATTGGCAGCAGAATATCGCGTGTTCGAGCCTGGACAGCCATGCTCGAAAGCAGGGTACCAACCGCTACATATCCCTCGGTGCCAAGAATGATTGTTAAGAGCAGGCCAGGAATGAACAGGTTCGTGTTATACAGGACCGAATAAACTGGCAGCACGATTAATGCTACCAGAAGCGCGAAGACCCAGTTGGCCAGCATTTTTCCCATGTAAATTGCCGAGCGGTCAACTGGTGCTAAGAGCAATCCATCCAGGCAGCCGCGGTCTTTTTCGACAGCCATGGACCGGTTCAACCCCAACTGTCCGGCGAAGGTAAAGGTCACCCATAAAATTCCAGCCGTGACATTGGCACGCACGGTCGATTCCAATTCAAGCGCAAAATTAAAAATCAGGATGACCAGCAAGGCGAATACCAGCATGGCAGAAACAAGCTCACGGCTGCGCCATTCAGCACGCAAGTCCTTCCAAACCACTGCTGCCAGAGTCCGCATGAAAGGTGTAAGCCCGCTCATCCTGCGACCCCATTAACCTTGCGGTCGTTCTTTTGCACCTGCTCAAGTGTTTGACGATAAAACGCCAACAATCCATCCTGTGAGAGAGCCTCGCGTGGTACGCTCGCCTGAATGGATCCGCGGCTCAGGACATCAAAGCGGCTCGCCAGCGACTCTGCCCGGGCTAAATCATGAGAGGTCATGACCAGGGTACGGCCTCTCACAGCCACCTGCTGCAGCGCGCGGTCGAGCATATCGCATGCATCCTGGTCGAGGCCGGTATGAGGCTCATCCAGCAATAAGACCTCGGGGTCATGAAGAATCGCCCGACCAATCGCCAGGCGCTGCTGCATCCCGCGTGAAAAGGTGCGGACGAGATCCCGTCTGCGCTGGGTTAAACCTACCTGGTCCAACACCGCATCGATCCGCAGGTTAAGACCATCCACGGCATAAAGACGTCCGTAAAACCGCAGGTTTTCTTCAGCAGAAAGATCTCCGTACAATAACGGAAGATGGCTGACCACGCCCAAACTACGGCGGACAGCCGCGGCATGGTGAGGAAGCGAATGACCAGCAATGGTAACGTCCCCTAAAGTCTGGCGGGACAGTGAAGAGAGAATGCGTAAGAAAGTCGTCTTCCCTGCTCCATTGGGGCCAAGAAGCGCTACAAATTCTCCCTGTTCAACCGTAAAGTCAAGTTGCCTTAGGACAACTTTAGGTCCAAACCTTTTTACCAGCCGCTTTACTTCGATGATGGCTGTCATGAATATGGCTACTTCATCAAGGATTGCAGTTTATTCTTTAACTCTGACCGGCGTGCCTGGTAGGCATCCTCTGGCAGATCACCCGCCTGATAACGGTCATCCAGAGCGATGATTGCATCCATCACCGAATCTACTGTCGGCTCTTCCTGTTCTACTTCCAATTCCGGCTCTGCTTCCATCGTTTTGCGCTGCCGCCACAGCCAGAAGCCTGCGCCGACCAGCACTACCCCCAGAATTCCACCGCCAACCAAAAGCCCGGTAGAACTGCTGGTTTCCACTGCGGAGGTACTGGAAACGCGGCCAGATAGTGTCATATCGAGGGTTGAATTCCCAGGCAAGCTGGAAGCAGTGTACATATCCAGACTGATACCCTGAACATCACGAGTCCCAGTAGCCTGGATTTGATCTCCTGCAACCTCCACCGTACCCTGAGGAACCATGATTACCGCGGCGTCAACCGGGAAGGGCATTGGGATGGAGAGTTCCAATTTCCGTTCATAAGGCAGATCGTATGCAAAAAGGATTTGAGAGCCTTCACCCGGCAGGATGCTGGATGTGTCTGAAAAACCGGAAGCAGTTTGAAGATAGCGTTCCCCAAGAACGCTGTCCTGAAATTGTAGATTTACTGCCCCCTCAGGCAGATTGTACTCAACGACGCCTGCGCCGGCTGAGGGCGCGACAATTGCCCTGTTACCCGTGTTGTTCAGGATAAAAAGCTCGACCACCTGCACCACACCGCTCCGCGTAAAGTCGAAGAACATGTGCATGCGGCTGGCCTTCAAATCGGTCAGGTCACTGGTTGTTTCATAGAATGTGATCGAAAGGTCGACAACGGGTTCTGGTGCTCCATCCTGGCTGTGATAAACATCGGAGCTAAAAGTTAATCCCTGATAGTCCAGGGTAGCCATGTAGGCACGCCCAGTCACAAATTCAACTTCTTCAAACTCAAAAGAAGCGTCAGGTTTAACCTGAGTCTGCGCCTCGTAGGCCTGGCTCATGCTGTCAAAGCCTACCAGAGTGACCGTCAGTCCATCTGGTAGAGCCATCCCTTCAGGTGCCTTGACCATCCCAGTGATCGTGATTGTTGATGGGTTTTCAGATACGGGTGTTTCTAATGGGGCAGCCTGTCCATCGGGAACATTTGGCGGGGGGAATGTTTCTGCAGTACCAATTGGCGTCTGTTCCAACACACCCGCCGAGGTCTCACTACTGCCCAAGGTAGGTGTTGGAACCTCAACCGTTGCTTCAACGGTTTCCTGATTTGAGACAAAACTTAAGGAACGCACATAGACAGAAACTGCCGCAATTTCATCCGGGTTTAAGCTCGTTCCGTAACCTGGCATCTCGCCTTTTCCATTGCTGGTCACCTGTGCAATTTCGTCCAGGGAAAGTTGTGCCAGCCGCCCTGTCTCGACCGCCCAATCAGGTGCTTCTTGCCCGCCCTGTCCGCGATCACCATGGCAGGAGAGGCAGTTATCCGAGTAAATGATTTGGCCATCAGAGATGTCTTGCTGGGAAAGACTAAGACTTAAAGCGTATGCAACAACGTCCCAGCGCTGCCGGTCATCCAGGCTCTTAAAACCGGGCATATATCGTTCCAGGTTACCATTTGTAACCATGTTGTACCACTCAACCGGTTTTACGGAAGATGCCAGGGAGACATCACCCAATGCCGGAACCGGAACAGGCAGTTCTCCGCTTTGCGGTCCATCCCCTAACCCCAGTTCGCCATGACAGGGTGTACATTTTTCATCGAAGATTGCCCGCCCTGATTGGGGATCCGGCGGCACAATTGGAAAAACCGACTCAGTTGGCACGGGAGTATCCGAGGAAGAATAGGTTTCGGAATTCGGCGGGGGCGTAATATCAGAGGCAAGCGAAACAGCGCAGCCTGATAAAGCCAGCCCAATTAAAATGCTAAAAACAAATACAGTATTGCGCTTCGATAATGTCATTGAGGACTCTATTATTTTATGATTTCAAGGTAGTTCCGCAGCGAGAGCAGAACACATCAGAATTTAGTACCGGACTGCCGCATTTTGGGCAGAAACCGCCGGATTTCTCTTCACGTTCACGCCGGCGGGAAGCAATCGCCATTTCAAGATCATCCGCTCCATTACCTGAGGTCCGACGGAGGTCGGCACGTCTGGCAGCCACTGCATCTTCAAGGCGATCCTCTGCGGAACGTTTGCCGTTGCGGCGCGGCTCTGGTTGGATTTCATCCAGTCGTCGGAGAACCTCGGCTCCCCGGGCCATCATTGCCATTCGCTGCGTGGGGAAATCTTCGGCAGGAATTTTTCCCAGGGCGTTATCAAAATCAAGTTCCTGGACGGACGAGAGGATCCTATCGCGTTCTGCCAGGAGCATAGAGCGTTCGTGGTCCAGGCTATCCGCTTTCTTTTGGTCAATAACCAGTTTCTCGTTGGGTTTGTGTCGTGTAAGCGGCAGGCTGATGAAAATTCCCACACCAACAGCCAGCGCCAGAATTAACATGATCGAACCGAGATCCATCGAAAATGCGCTCCTCTATGATTAGTCCAGCAAGAGTGGGTCAATTACAGATTGTATTTCCGCTGTCGAAAGGAATGGGCCCTTCTTAACGTAAGCCAATTTTCCTTCGCGATCAATTACGTAGGTTTCCGGGACACCTTGAATACGGAATAACTGGGCAATTTTTGTGCCGAGGTCTGGGCCGTTGTCGTAACTTAACCCAAATTTTTCAATAAATCCGAGTGCTTCCGGCTCAGTATCGACCCAATCAACTCCAAGGAATACAACCTCGCCCCCCGCCTTATAAGATTGGTATGCCTCTTCCATCTCGAAGGCTTCCTGCTCGCAAGGCTGGCACCAGGATGCCCAGAAATTGACCACAATCACTTTCCCAACCAGATCCTTGGTGGAGATTGTTTCACCTTGGAAAGTGGTAAGCGTAAAACCGGGTACATTTTGTCCCACGCTGATCGGTCCGGATTGCGCGCGGCGCAGTCCCAGCCCAACCATCACTAAAAATCCGACAAGCAAAGCGAAGGCGATTATAACGACCCAGGTTGGCAGTCGGCGTTGATGTTCCTGAGTGTGAACTTCATTCTCAACGGTCATACTTGGTTCCTCAAACCGAAAATGGATTACTTATTACTTTTTCGCTGGTTTTCGAGTTCGGCTTCGAGCCGGGAGAGATAAGGATCCAATTCCTTTTCTACAGGGGTTTGGGCTGGTGGTTCGGCTTCCGGGGTTTTGCGTTTTATGGTTCGAAGAACACGGTAAACCAGAAAAACGCCAGCCAAAAAAAACGCGGGCGGAAGGATATAGACCAGCCAATTCAGGCCCCGTGCAGGAGGTTGCGAAAGGACTCGGTCTCCATACTGGGTGGCAAAATAATCCTTAATCTGGTCTGCCGTCCAACCCATCGCCAATTTCTCACGAATTAGGGCGCGCCACTGAGCGCACGCCGTTGTCGGGCAAACGTCCAGCGGGATGTTCTCGCAAACCGGGCAATACATATCCCTCGCAACCGCATTGACCTCATCATCAGACGGCGTCGGGCTTTGGGCTTGAGCGGCAGAAAAGAAAGCAGCGGTCAGGGCAATACTAACCAACAGAATTGCCAGGAAATTAAGCGGAGACCTCTTTATAGAAAAATTCATGCGATTTTGCCAATCCACTTAAGAAACTTTTGCACCGCCAGCTGCAATTCGGCGTTCGCCAACTGAAACACGTACCCGTTCAGGGTCTTTATCCGGCCAGGCGGCGACCATGGTTCCCAGGATGAAAACGAAAGCACCCAGCCACAACCAGTTGACCAGCGGATTATGATATACCTTGAAGGTCACGCCCGTCGAAGAAATTGGCTCCCAATCAACCAGAAGGACGTATAGATCGTCCTCCATGGTGCTGCGTACGCCAGGGATGGTCATAGGCTGCTGCGAGTCGTAATAATAATCTCTTCGGGGGTAGAGTTCCCCCAAATAGGTTCCATCCCGCTCGACTGAAACAACCGCCCGGGCCACATTCCGGCCGTCGATCGTGTCGAAGATGTCCAATTTATCAAAATTCACGGTGTAATCCCCCAGTGAAATACTGCCACCCGGAGGGATGGTCCCCTGCGTCTCGGTTTGGAACATTTCGATACCGATTATGCCCAGAGCCATCAAGACCACACCGATGTGGATGATGTATCCGCCATAGCGGCGGCGGTTCCGCCCGGCCAGGTTCCACAAAGCGGCGAAGACATTTTCGCCGTTGCGGCGGTGCCGTGCAGCTACTGCCCGATAATACTCATACAATGTAATCAGCACGACGAAGGCGCACAGCCAGAAGGCCAGGATCGCAACCCAATTACGGACCCCCAGCGCATAAACAACCACCAGCACAAGGACCGATCCAACCAGCGGTTTCCACATGGCTTTGCCGAGAGTCTTGACTGTCGAATGACCCCAGGCAGATAGTGGGGCGATTCCCATCAGCAGCAGTAAACCAGCAAATAGCGGGCCTGCAGAACGTTCGTAGAATGGTGGGCCAACGGTTACCTTCTGTCCAGTAAAAAGCTCGGAAACCAGAGGGAACATAACGCCCCAAAAACAAACTACCAGGATGCCCATGAAGAGCAAGTTGTTGAGCAGAAAAAGGGCTTCGCGTGAAAGAACGGAATGCATTTCGCCTTCAGAGCGCAGCGTATTCCACCGCTGGAGCAGCAGCGCCAGCGAAATGGCGAAGGTGATGCCGATAAATCCAAAGAACATCGGTCCAATCGCGCTCTGGGAGAAGGCGTGTACTGACGAGAGCACTCCAGAACGAGTCAGGAAGGTGCCAAAAATCACCAGGGAATATGTCAGAATGATCAAGATCATATTCCAGCGTTTGAACAGGCCGCGCTTTTCCTGGATCATGACAGAGTGCAGGAAGGCTGTCCCCGACAACCACGGCATGAACGCAGCAATTTCAACCGGATCCCAGGCCCAGTAGCCGCCCCAACCTAGTACGTCATAGGCCCAACGGCTGCCCAGGACCAGTCCCAGGGAGAGAAACAACCAGGCTACCAGCGACCAGCGGCGTGTGACGCGAATCCAGCGGTCGTCAGACCGGCCTGTAACCAGTGCTGCGATCGCGAATGCAAACGGGATTACGTAAGACACAAAGCCCAAATAGAGCATGGGAGGATGAATAACCATACCCGGGTGGCGCAGCAAGGGGTTTAAACCGCGGCCATCAAACGGTACCAGGTCTGTGGCGCCGGTTGGTCTGAACATGGCTACCAATTGGCTGCCGCTGGCAGACTGCCAGAAACGGACGAATGGGTTCTCGAAGAAAAGGCTCAGGCTGATAAAGAATGCCAGCGTGACCAGGGAGACAAGGATAACCCAGGGAAGGAATTCGCGGTCCCGCTCCCATTTGCGTAAAGTCACTGCAGAGGCGAAAGCAGACAGCAGCCATGACCAGAAGACCAGGGAGCCCGCCTGCCCGCCCCACAAGGCTGTTACCTTTAAATAAGTCGGCATCGAACTACTGGTGACGTTATAGACGTACTGCACCTGATAATTCCCATTGACCAGCAGAACGATGATCGAAAGCGCAACCAGACTGATCAGGGGGAAGGTTAAAAGCATGGCTTTGCGGGCGCTTTCCACCCAGGCCAGCGAATTTTTACGCGCTCCATATACTGCAGCGAATATGCCATATACCGATAAAATGAGGGTGATTACCAGCGCACCGAATCCAAAATTCGAAACCATGATCACTCCACAGGATTAATTAATAGGACGAAGCCGGGCAAACCACACCCGGCGTTAAAGTACCATAATCGATTGCGGGAGGGTTTATCCACCCTCCGCCTGATCGGGAACTGCCTCTTCATATTTAGTGGGACATTTGAGCAAGAGTTCTTCGGCAACGAAAACGCCGTTTTCGTTCATTCTGCCTGTCATGATAGCCTGTGCTTCGTTTCGCAGCAGGTCAGGCATAACACCATTATATTCAACCTGGATCCTGGTCCGGCTGGGGTCGATCACAGCTGCATGCAATACCTCTGCCAGCCCGCCTTGCGCCTCAATTTCATCGTTGTCGCCAGGAACGTGCGCAACGTCAAATGTCAAGCGTAAGTTTTGCGCATCATATTGGATGGTATCGCCGATGACAGCCCCGGAGACCCGAATTTCCCGATCAATTACTTCACTACCCTTCTCGGATAATTCGTTCACAGTCAGGAAATATTGAGCGCTGGCTTTTGTTGAGGTAAAAATCAGATAGACGATCGCCGCGACAATTAGAAGACCGCCAACAATAAACTTAGCGCGATTCGGTGATGCAGGCCGGGCTGTGGTTTCAGGAACTCCCATATTACCTCCATAGCGAAAGACAAGCAACTTGATCAATAAAGGCTTTAAACCATCAATACCTTAATTTTCCACATTTGGATTAATACAAGGTTAATAGTTTAGGTTTTACGCAAAGGAAATTGGACTGTTTTTGAACTCTGTCATGAACCGGCGCGAATTATAACAGATATTATCGGAATTTATTGTGGTGCCAAACCTTAACCTGGATCGCCGCCCTGCCGATTATGGCAGATTAATCAACCAGGATGGCAGGCTTTCCAGCAGTGCTCGCATCACCACACGGGTTCCTGCTTCAAAAACCGGACTATTTCCGTATGCCTCGCCCCCTTGCACCCCGACCAGGTCACTCACCCCGCGGAGGATCAAACAACGGATGCCATTCCGTGCTGCAACCCAGGCAATGGCCCCGCTTTCCCAGTCCGCAGCGATTGCATCATATTTTGCAACCAGCCCCGGGATATCGTCAACAATAATGTCACGGTCGGCTGATAGCAGCTGTACCTGTCGCACATTGATCGGGTAAGGATCAGGCAGCCAGGTCAAATCCAATGGAGTGGCATAAAAATCGATTGCTTCCGCGCCATCGGTCATCTGCTCGATAATGTCGTAAACCAGTGTCTTTTCAGCAAGGAGTAGGTCGCCCTTCCTAACTTTTCCATCCAAACCGCCGCAGGTGCCTAAATTGACAAGCGCTTTTGGCTGCCAGTGGTCCACTGCGTACTGTGCGCTGGCTGCGGCAGAAATTTTTCCCCAACCGCCCTGCAGAAAAACGCCGCGTTCCCGGCCGAGCCTGATTTCGAAAGTATCTCCAAAGGGAGTGTGAGAGATTTGCACTCCCGGATAGGCTTCGCGCACTACCTTCCATTCGCTGTTGGCGGAAACTACTACAACTACTGGTTTTTCAATTATTGTCTGTGTTGTTGTCATCGTTCAACGGCTCCCCATCGATCCACGGGATCTGGTTGAGCGCCAGTAGATTGATCAGGTTTGAACGGAAAGAAAGATCGGGTACATCTGGTTCAATTTGGGCTGTTTGCCAAATGATATCGGCTGCTTCGTATGCGGCCTGCGGGCAGCCCAGCTTTTTTGCTGCGGCAGCTGCTTCTTCCAGAGATTTCATTCCAATAGAGGTGAAATGCGCCAGACTTTCCAGAACGCTCATCGGATCATTTGCCAGGATTCCAGCCCCATTCTGAACGACATATTCCATGTTGCCGGTTTCCTGCCCAGGGATCACATTGATCAACATCATGGGCAGACCACATGCCAACGATTCGGTCACAATTAAGCCGCCAGCTTTGCACACGATCAGGTCTGCGGCATGCATGAGCTCGGGCATGTTGGTAACAAATTCATACACAAATGCCGGGATATGCCACTCGACCCCCTTCAATTCAGTAACCATTTCCTCGTCCTTGCCCGCAACAACCGCCAGTTGCAACGGGTGCCCGAAATGGTTGATCACATTAAGTGCTTCGGGTAAACCTTCCACACGCTTACTGCCAACCGCTAGAATGGTGAAAAGGTCTGGGTCCCAACCCAGCCGCTCGCGAATTTCTTTTTTAGATCCTTCGGCTTTGATCACACCTGGGTGTACCGGTATCCCCGTGATATGCAGCTTTTCCGGTGCTACACCACTTTCAACCGCCAGATCGTATACGATTTGGGTTGGAACCAGCAAACTGGTTACTCTGTCATTGAACCACAGGCGGTGAACTGTGGCTAAATCTGTGACCACTGTGATGATCGGGATATTGGCTTTAAAAGCAGTCGTTACACCCACCAATGCGTGCTGATACATGGGATAAGTACACACCACCACATCCGGCCGAGTTTTCCTCAAAATGTCGCGCATTAATTCAAAAAGGATAACCGCCAGGCCGCTTTCCAGAATGGCGCTGGGTAGGACCTGGTCACTCACTTCGTACCCTAACTTGTAAAGTTCCGGTGCTTTTCTAACCCACTTGTCGTAATCTGATTGACTATCTCGCAGAAGAACCGGGGCTCGTTTATCGTCCAGAGGATTAACTATTTCCACCTCAAGTTGATCGGGGTAGCAGATATTCAAGGCTTCCTGGATAGCTATGGCAGCACTGCGATGACCAAAACCTGCGTCAGCCGTTAGAATAAGGATTCGCTTTTTGCGCTCTGCCATTATCGCTCCGATCCCTTCATTTCAATGGCTGAAAACACAACTTTTGCAGAAATCATATATTAAATTTATGGGATAAGATCGCCGCATAAATAATGGTAAAGCAAATCCAGGGCTTTTCCGGCAGAATAGATTTTGTTTTCTACCCGTCCGCCTTCCCAGACAAATTTCCAGGCCCAATCTCCATCTGGCGTGCTCATGCCGATCCATACCAGCCCAACGGGTTTCCCCGGCATACCGCCTCCGGGACCCGCAATACCGGTTACAGAAATGCCAATCACCTTTTCTAATGGAATTTCGCTACCTGCAAAAGCGCGCCTTACTCCAATAGCCATTTCGAGAGCTATCTCGCGCGAGACTGCTCCAAATTTTGTGAGCGACTCCAGGTCCACGTTTAGCAGAAAGCGTTTGGCTTCGTACGCATATGCCGTAACGCTGCCCAGGTAATAATCGGAGGAACCGGGCACATTCGTAATTCGGTGACCAATTAACCCTCCCGTACATGATTCTGCGACTGCAAGTTTAAGCCCGCGCTGTAAAAGCAGCGGGCCAATTTGCTCTTCAAGTGAACCGCCATCCATAAAAATTCTTCCTGTCCTCGGATTTTGCCTGTTGCCAGGGTAGGGTCATTATACCCGATTGACCTGGCAACCATAGATTGATTTGCGCCAGCGCGGTATGGGCTGTGCCGCATCAGATGATCGGCTTATTCTTGGGTATAATCGTTTAATCATCATTCCCATAGAAAACATACCGAGGGTTCAATGCCACAGGCGACATTCCATTTTCCCAAAGGGTTCCTTTGGGGCACCGCTACCGCATCCCATCAAGTTGAGGGCAGCAACAACAATAATAACTGGGCAGCCTGGGAAAAAGAAGAAGGACGGATCCGAAACGGCGATAAAGCCGGACTGGCATGCGATTGGTGGGGTGGACGCTGGAAAGAGGATCTCGACCGTGCCGCCGAAGCAGGACAGAACGCACACCGTTTATCCATTGAGTGGAGTCGGATCCAGCCTCGAAAAGACATTTGGGATGAGGATGCAATAGAATTTTACCGTCAGCTGGTTAAAGGCTTGCGCGCCCGCGGCATGGTCCCAATGATCACCCTTCATCATTTCAGCGATCCCTTATGGTTGGTTGAAATGGGCGGGTGGGAAAACGATGAGACCCCGGGGTTGTTCGAGAAGTTCGTGGTGAAGATCGTGGAAGCCCTGAAGGAATTTGTCAACCTTTGGGTGACGATCAATGAGCCAAACGTCTACACAGTAATGGGTTACTTCTACGGCGTTTTCCCGCCAGGCAAGAAGGACCTGAACACCTGTTTTCTGGTGATGAAAAACTTAATTCTTGGACATGCAGCCGCCTATCGGGTCATTCACAGCCTGCAGCCGGAAGCCATGGTTGGTATCGCATTGAATTACCAGAGTTTTACACCTGCTCATTCCTGGATGCCGGTCGAGGGCTGGATTGCAAAATTTCTGCACTCCAATTTCAACGCCGCTTTTCCAAATACGATTCAAAGCGGAAAATTTCAGTTAGCCTTCAAGACGGTTGACCTGCCTGCGGCCAGGAATACCCAGGATTATTTTGGATTGAATTACTATACGCGCACAACCGTAGCCATCGACCTGACAAATAAGCAGGAAAATTTCCTCAAGTTATCACATCCAAAAGGAGCTGAGGTAAGCGACACAGGTCATATGGCGAACGTCCCTCAAGGGTTCCATGAAGCCATGAAATTTGCACGGTCTTACGGGATGCCGATTTACATTACCGAAAACGGCATCGAAGATGTGGATGATCACCTTCGTCCGCGTTACCTCATCCAACATATTCACCAAATGTGGCGTGCGGTAAATATGAGTTGGCCAATCAGAGGGTATTTCCACTGGTCGCTGGTGGATAATTTCGAGTGGGAACGGGGTTGGTCGCAGCGTTTTGGCTTATGGGGCCTAGATCCTGTGACCCAGCTTCGTACTCGCAGAACCAGTGCTGATATTTTCCAGGAAATCTGCCGCGAAAATGGCATCTCCAGCGATATGGTTCAGAAGTTCACCCCCAGCCTCTTCGAGGAAATCTTCCCTTCATGAGCGAGAAAAACCCGCTTCAGCAAGTTGAGCTCATCCTCGTCCGGCATGGGCAGACAGATTGGAATATTGAGAGGCGATTTCAGGGCCACACCGATATACCGCTAAACCAGGTCGGAATTGACCAGGCCCGCGCCCTGGCAGCTGCAATGAATGGCAATCCAATTGCTGCAGTATATTCAAGCGACCTGAGTCGGGCAGCTCAAACCGCCAGTATCCTGGCCGAAAACCGCGGAGCCGCGATAATGTTCGATCAGCGGCTGCGGGAAATCTATATGGGTGCCTGGGAAGGCCGCACCTGGATGGATGTAAAAACCAATCTGCCAAATGAAATAAAAGAATTGCGATCCAACCCTGTATTTTCCCGTGCAGAGGGGGGTGAATCGCTGGCGGAGTTGGCGGACCGGTTGCGGGATTTCGCAGACGACATGGCCAAAACTTTTGCGGGTAAGACGGTATTGGTCGTCTCACATGGATTATCGGTCAGTGCGCTTCACTGCCTGGCAGATGGAATCCCCTTAGGTCAGGCGCGAGACCTGGTGCCGGAAAATTGTACACCTGTCTGCATAAAATGGCCCCGCCGGGAGGAATAATCCTGCAGGGATTGCTGTAAACAAACACGGGCGATTAACTCGCCCGTGTTTGTTTTCTCAACCAGGGTAGATCTAATCCTTGATCGGGATGATCGGATGACACTGGTGACAGTCAGTGAAGTTCCGAATATGGTGGCACTCGTAACAGGCTTCAAGGTTCACAGGAGCAGCATCCATCTGATCTGCCGGTTCAGGCAGAGAATGGGGTTGATGGCAAAGTGCGCACTCGAGGATTTCTTTAGAATCATGCGGCACAAACACGTGCGGATTGGTGGTATTGCCATCCTCGGCAACCGCTTCGACGTTCAGCGCCATAATTTCCTCGAATGGACCATGGCATATCAAACATTCCACTTGGCTGAAAACGGTCACGTCCGGTGTAACATCGACCGTATCAGCTGGCAAATGGCAGAACAAGCATGCCTCGTTCAGCCGGCCGATATGGTCATCAGGGAAGGGCATGGCACCCCCCTGACCGTGGCATGAATCACATTCAGCACGATCTTCCAGCGTGTGCGGCACAACAATATCCTTAAAAGTTACCGGGGCAGGAGTGGGGGTTGGCGTAGAGGTTTCGGTTGGTTCTGGAGTGGCTATCGGGGGAACAGTAGCTGTAGGTTCACTGGTTGGAGTTGAAGTTGGCTCTAGGGTAGGTTGAGGTCCGCAGGCCGAGAGTACCGCTGCCATAATGACCAGAGAAGCTAGAATTTTAATTGACCGGGATTTCATCATTGGGGTTACCTCGCGTTCAGTATGGTTGCGCGGGCAGTGCTTGACGCCGCTGCCCGCGCAACTTCACCAGTAAAAATATTTTGGGAAGGAAAGTTTAGGCAGCATCCCAGGGAGTTTCAGCCGCAGCGTTTATGCCTGCAATACGGCCGAAAATCAGGGCCTGTGCGACTGCGGTACCGCTTGCTGGATAGTATCGTGAAATAATTCCAGCCGTGTTAGCGCCTGCTGAATACAAACCCGGAATTGGACTTCCAGCGGTGTCAACGACTTGGTTGGATAGGTTGACTTTCAACCCGCCCAGTGCCTGGCGGGCAACAATCCAGGTTCCCCAGGCGATCGCATAGAATGGACCTGTGGTGAGCGGGACGAGATAATGTGAGTCCTTCTGGAATTCAATATCCTCGCCAGCTGCAACCATGGTGTTGTAATCCCGCAAAGTGCCTTCCAGTGTGGTTACGGGCAAACCGGATGCCTGAGCCAACTCAGCAATCGTGTTCCCCTGGAAGGTTACCTGAGCCAGCATTTCCTTGACCGCATCCGGAATATTGGCCCATATGCTGCTATCCACCACAATAAAAGAATTCGGGAAGCGCTCGACCACACGCACACCAACCCGGGAGCCGTATCCATCTTCACCGATGTAGCGGCGACCGGCATTGTTGACCAGGATTCCCTTGACAAATTCTTCTGAGAACAGATACACACCACCGAAACCGGTCACTGTGCCGATGTGATCCAAATCAGCACCAACGGCCTGACCCATACGGATCCCGGATCCATCGTCACCTTCTGTGCCGGTGTAGGATTGACCTCCCGACCACGCCGGGGCATATTGCTTTACCATGTCAATATTGGCATGGTAGGAGCCTGCAGTTAAGATGACCGCACGTTTGGCTTTAATAATCTGTTCGGTGCCAGCAACATCTACAACGACACCGCACACACGACCATCGAGGTCTACGACCAGTTTCTTAGCCAGAGTTTCGTAGGCAATTTCGACGCCGGCAGCCTCAACAGCAGCTTTCAGCGGTTTGAATATTTCAGCACCGGAGGAGCCAGCAGCCGGGGCATGGTGTCCGCGCGGGACATCCAATGCCACAGCCTTAAATTCAGCCAGAGATTCATTGCCGGTATAGACCAGGCCGTCATCCGTTGGCGGGGTGGGGAATTTACCGGGGATAAAGCTTTGCTTGAAATTCAATCCAATACCGGTCAACCAATCATACAATTCAATGCTTTTATCGCAGAAAAGACCGATTTTCTCGGTATCCGCCCCTTCCCCGATGGCGGACACAAGGTAGTTATACATGTCATCGCGGGTATCTTCGAACCCGCAAGCCTTTTGCAAGGGGGTGCCGCCACCCATATAAATCAGGCCGCCGCAAATTGCAGTGGATCCGCCTCCGGCTTTCATGCGTTCCAGGATGGTAACTTTCGCCCCTGTATTGGCTGCTTCAATGGCTGCAGCAGCGCCTGCACCGCCGAACCCCACGATGACGATATCCGCTTCTTTGTCCCAGTTTTCCGGGAGTGTGGTCAGTGGCTCAGGGGTTGGGCAAGGATCCGCTGGCGGACAGGTCGGTGCCGGGACAGGTGTTTCAGTCGAGGTTGGCGCACAGCCGACCATAACGCCGGCTGCAAGTCCGCCCATCGTTACAATGGTGGCATCTTTTAGAAACTTACGCCGTGATAGCTTGCTTTCATTTTCTTCAGACATTCTTTCCTCCAGGGGATTGGTCTATACTCCGACAGCAGAGCTGTCAGAGGTTTCATTTTGAGAAAAATCAAAACTTGTCAACCAGGGTTGGTTAACAAATGATTATCAAATATTGTTTGTGATATTAATCACTATAATGGTTCCGTACCCGTTATTGAAAGGTCATCCAGGCCAAGGTTTGTCCTAATTGGGTCAATGGATGACTCAGGTACTGAAGAATTAGAGAATTCCCCGCTTAAACCCTTCAGCAACTGCCTGAGCCCGTGTCGTGACCCCCATTTTATCCATCAGGTCTTGAAGTTTCCGTTTTACAGTTCGGTCACTCATAAAAAGCTGCTCGGCGATTTGCTGGTTCCCTGACCCCTCCGCCAACATTTGTAAAAGTTGGCGGTCTTCCTCAGTGAGTCCCACCGAGGAAAGAACCTGTGCACCACTCATGCGCTCAAGGTTTTGAAGGGCAGCGGTCATCAGGCTTGTACTGATCCGGCGTTCGCCGTTATTAACAGCCCGCAGAGTTTCGGCCAGAATTTCAGGTGACGAACTTTTCAACAGATAACCCTGCGCACCTGAATGAAGAGCATTCAACAGGTACGTTTCATCATCATAACTGGTAAGGATAACCACCTTTACATCTGGCAGTTTCCGACGCAAAATGCGGCAGAGCATGATGCCATCCCCATGTTGAAGCTTAATATCCAGCAGGATGATGTCCGGTTTTGCATCTGCGCAGAGTTCCACTGTCCCCGGGGCTCCATCAGACTCCCCTACCATCTGGATATCCTGGAACTCCTCTAAAAGACCTCTGACGCCTTTACGAACTACAGGATGGTCGTCTATGATAAAGACACGGATCATTGACTTTTATCCTGCTTCTTTTGCAACCCGTATGTATAAGCTATGCGCATGTTATGGCGCTGTTCAAAGCGCAGCATTGGATCTTCGGGTGATTTTGTTACCGGTACATGGAGCAGCAATCTCGTCCCCTGCCCTGGTGCCGACCGGATTTCCAGCTGAGCTCCGATGCTCAGTGCACGTTCCCTCAGACCGATTAACCCAAAATGCGATTGATTTGTCAGGGATATTTTGGATTGGTCGAATCCGCACCCGTCATCCTCCACAACCAGATCAAAAGAATTCTCCTGGAACTCAAGACAAATGCTTAATTTGGATGCGCTGGCATGTTCCAGGCTGTTATTGAGAGACTCTTGAACAATACGGAAGATTGCAATTTCAATGGATTCAGGCAGCCGCTGGGGCTGACCAATTACCTCGAATGATTTTATGAAGCCGTGGCGCTCGCAGAAATTTTCAAGGTGCCACTTTATTGTCACCGCCAGACCGTGGTTATTTAACAATGTTGGACGCAGGCCATTGATCAAAACGCGGTTTTCTGCCTCAATCCGCCTGAGCAAACTTTTCGCAGTTTCCAGACTCTCTGTTGCTTCCTGCACGCGTCCGCTGGTCAAACGCTGCTGCGCAACCTGGATTTCGTAAATCGCACCGATCACCAGCTGGTTGGACCCATCGTGTAAATCACTGGCAATTCGGCTGCGTTCCTCTTCCTGAATTACCACCGTATCCGCCAGCAAGTTCCGCAATTGATCAGCATCCTCTGCCATTTTTCGGCGGGCATCGATCAGCTCGCGCACCTCCAGATTTACTTCCTGGCGGACATGCTCTTCATAATCAGGGTGAAACCCTTGAGCATTGCAATGGGAAAGCAAAGCGGCAATGAGCGGAGAAAAGACTTCCAGTGCCGGAATGTCCTCCGCTGTGAACTGCCGTTCATTTGAATAGGAGGATATAACCAGTCCTCCCAGATATTCGCCCTGCCACAACAGTGGAACACACAAGTACGCATCCAAAACCAATTGGTCAGGCCGCAAATCAAGCGACCGTCCTGACCATTCCCGGTAATTATTGACAATCAAGGGCGCACGGCTTATTGCAACCCGGCTAACCATGTCTTCGTCAGGCCGAACAACAGAACCAGGCCCAAGAATATGTGCATTGGTAATCGAAACAATCAAATAATTCTCAGTACCCGCATCCCTCATCAGGATCAGGCAGCCTTTGGCACTCAATTGTGCGGCAATATGATGCAGCAGAGGTTGGATTACCACTGCAAGGGATTCTTCTATTGTTTGGAATTTTTCAGGTTTCATGTTCTACGGCTGGAAATGCAAATGGTTAAATTAAAACCGTGTCCATTTTACCATCCCCAGCAGCTTTCCCTCCCATGCTGGCCCAAAAAATCTGGATAAAAATTCCTTATTGACAATTTAGTACATTCGTTCTATAATAATGAAAATTTGTTCTATTTCGCATATTCAGTCGTCCAGGAGATTAACCCATGAACCTCTCTTCCACCCACTCTTCGAACCGTTCCATAATCCGGTCATTCTCTAAGCTCAAACCTCGCCCCGGGATGGCCCTGGGGATCATCATCCTGACTGCGCTAATTGCCTTTGAAATCTTTAATTATTCGACCACGGATTACGCCCTGCGCGACCTGCTTGGCGATTTGCGCTTCGCCGGTATCCATTGGGCAACGATCCTTTCGCTGGCATTCTGCGGGATTGATTTCGCTGGAATTGCCCGGCTTTTCACACCTGAACAGGGTGAACACGAACCCAAGGAAGTCTGGTACATGTTTGGCGCCTGGCTCCTGGCAGCTACCATGAACGCAGTCCTGACATGGTGGGGTGTTTCGATGGCGATCAATAACCATTCCATCGCCTCGCGGGCCATGATCGATTCAAAAACCATCACGGGTATTGTCCCTGTATTCGTGTCCCTCATGATCTGGATCATCCGCATTCTATTGATTGGTTCGCTCTCTACCGCAGGCGAACGGATATTCTCGGATGGAAAACGGACAGGTGTAACCACCCAGGCACCTGCACGCAGCATCCGCAGCACTGTACCCGCCGCAGCATCTGGCTTAAGCAGTGCTGGCTTGACCTCACGCACAGTACAGCGGACGAGTTTTTCTAACCCGCCCAGCAATCCACGCCCGGAACCGACTTATCACAGTATGAACGCGCGCCCAAGCGGACGCAACACTTCAGCAGACCGGAACGATCAGAATTCGCCATCCTTCAATCTATAAATCAGATCCAGTCTAAGGCATTTCCCGGGCTTTGTTGGCTGCCTCCGCTGCCAGCAAGCCCGGTTATTAATTATCAGAACCAGGTTGGACAAGCGGGAGCCGGACAGTGAATAGTGTACCTTCCCCCTCGACAGAAGCCACATCAATTTTCCCGTTGTGTTTTTTTACAATCCAGTCTGCGATCGACAAACCGAGCCCGAACCCGCTGGTCGCGCTTCGCTTGCGTGACCTTTCTGCTCGATAGAACCGGTCAAAAATATGTGGAATATCCTTGCTCGGAATTCCCGGACCCGTATCCTGCACGAAGAGTTCAACCTGACTTTCGCCCCGTCGAAGCCCAAGCGTAACTTTCTTACCGGCTGGCGTATATTGAATGGCATTAGCCGCCAGATTTAGCAGCAATTGTTTCAATCGATCGCGGTCTCCGATGATTTGGACCTGATCGATTTCAGACAGCTCAACGGTCAGCTTATCACTGGCCAGGGTACGGGCTTGCTGGAAAACTTCGAGCAGCACAGTGTCCAGGTCAACTTCTGTCATATTCAGCATCAAGCGGCCCGACTCGGCCTGCGATAGCAGCAGAAGATCCCCGACCAAACGTGTCAGGCGGTCCACTTCACGTTCGATATTACCGATGGCTTCATCATCGATCGTCCCGGTGAGGTGCATTAACCCTACCTCGCCTTTAATGACTGTCAAGGGGGTGCGCAGCTCATGGCTTACGTCAGCCGTAAAACGCCTTTGGGTATTGAATAAATTCTCAAGGCGCTCAAGGGTTTCATTAAAAGCACCGATCAACCTTCCTACTTCATCGCCGGAAGATGACGCTTGCGGGATTCGCCTGGAGAGGTCGTCAGCCTGTGTAATGCGTGTGGCGACCTCGGTAACGGTCTCCAGAGGTGCCAGAGCCTGACCGGTCATTAACCAGGTACTCCAGCCAACCACCAGTGATAAAACAGCCGCAAGGAGGACCATGATGCCGACCATGGTGCGCTGTAAAAGATCAAGCAACCCGAGGCTCAATGCGACCTGGAGCACGCCTGCCGGTCCGCGGTTTGTTTGGAGCGGAACCGAGAGTACCCGTACGCGGGCGTCATCGATATTTCTGGACGAGTAAAAAGATTGCCCGATCTCTATTCCAGCCGGATCCAGCGGATCCAGCAGGCCAACCGGGCGTGTGATTTGAATTTTCCTGTCGCTATCCCAGACCTGGATCAACAGGTTCTCTGAAGGCTGATAGCCGGAAATCGAACGCGGATCAAATTGACCGGAGGAGGTTATCCTCAGACGGTCGATAATCTGTAGAGAAGCAGTTTCCAACCGCCCATCGATCTGGTCCAACAGAGATACGGTCAGAAGGGCATAAATTAATGTGCCGAATACCAGCAGAACACCTACAAGGATAAAGGTGTAGAGCAGGGTAAGGCGTTTTCTTAAAGACATAGCTTAATCGGTGTCCCGCAGGACGTATCCTACCCCCCGCACAGTGTGAATCAGCCGGGTTTCATCTTCGGTTTCAAGCTTCTGCCGCAGATAACGGATATAAACATCTAAAACGTTGCTTTCCCCGCCGAAATCATAGCCCCACACGCGATCAAAAATCATTTCGCGCGTCAAAACCTGGCGAGGGTGCCGCAGGAACAGCTCAAGTAAATCATACTCTTTGGCAGTTAACGAGATTACCCGGCCTTTGCGCATCGCCAGACGCGTGGCAGTATCCAGCGAAAGGTCAGCGAAAGTCAAAACGGGAATTCTCTCCGGCTGGGTCCGACGCAGCAGCGCCCTTACCCGGGCCAGCAGCTCATCCAACTGGAAGGGTTTGACCATATAATCATCAGCCCCGGCATCCAGCCCGTGTACGCGGTCTTGAACCGTATCCTTCGCCGTTAACATAAGGATGGGTACATTCCCCCCACCACGCAGCCGTGCACAAATTTCGAGACCGTCCATCCCCGGCAGCATCCAATCCAGAATCACAAGGTCTGGATGGGCGTCACGGGCTAATGAAAGTCCGGTTTCGCCATCAAATGCCGCGTCGACCATATACCCTTCGTAAGCGAGGCTTCGCCTTAGCACTCTTACGATGGCGTCATCGTCTTCGATAATGAGTATTCTTTCTTTCATGGCCCCTCCGGTTTCCTACGTCCTGATAGGTTGGTTTGAATGCAGCTGGATTACCCGTAATGTAACAGGACCATCGAACAAGAATTTCTTAGTTAAGATTATTGTACCGAATACCCAAAAAAAATGGGGCGAAATAAGCGTGGGATTTTACGGTGAAAAGGATAAGGCGTCAAATTACGCTATAATACACCGGATGACTGACCTCACTTCACAGCCTACCAACTGGATCGACCAACCTGGAACTCTAAAACAGCTGGCAAAACGATTTTCCGGGCAATCCCTTTTAGCGGTGGATACAGAGTCCAACAGCCTTTATGCTTACCAGGAACAGGTATGTTTGATCCAATTTTCAGACCTGGGAGATGATTACTTAATTGACCCAATCGCTCTGCCCGATTTAACCGTCCTGGCACCGATATTCGCCGACACAAAAATCGAGAAAATTTTTCATGCCGCTGAATACGACCTGATCTGTCTCAAACGCGATTTTGAATTTCAGATAAACAATATTTTCGACACAATGCAGGCTGCCCGCATTCTTGGCCGTGAAAACGTCGGTTTGGCCAGTATGTTGGAGTCTGAATTGGGCATCAAAATTGAGAAAAAATTCCAGCGGGCAAATTGGGGCGAACGACCTCTGCCTGCCGCCATGGTCTCGTATGCAAGGGTTGATTCACATTACCTTATCCCGCTGCGGAATATCCTCCAGCAGGAGCTCCAGCAGAAAGGTTTGCTTGAGCTGGCACGCGAAGATTTTAAACGGGTAACGCGTGTGGCCCCTGGTGTACTGGAACCGGAACCGCCCCTTTACTGGCGGCTGCCTGGCAGCCAGGCATTAACCCCGCAGCAATGCGGGGTACTTCAAGCTTTGGTTGAGTACCGCGACCTGCAGGCAAGGCAGGCTAACCTACCTCATTTCAAGGTGCTTTCGAACGATGTCCTGCTCTCAATAGCCACAGAAATGCCCATCACCTGGGATGCCCTGGCAGACATGCCCGGGTTGTCAGCCAGACTCCGAGACCGGCATGCCAAAGGGCTGGTTACAGCAGTCAAACAGGGTCTGAAAATGGCCCCGCCATCCCGGCCCAGTAATCACCGGCGTGATGAAGCGACTCTGGAACGGATGGAAATATTACGCGAATGGCGTAAAGTCACCGGGCGAAAACTCGGCGTTGAGTCAGATGTAGTGCTGCCGCGAGATATTTTAGAAGACATTGCCATCCAGGCACCGGCAAATGCAAAAGCCCTGCAGACGATTATGAAGGACCTCCCCTGGCGGTTTGAACGGTTTGGAACCCGGATTCTGACTGCCATCCATCACAAGGAGACGAAATGATCATCCATTTCAACGGTGCATCGCAAACCGTAACCGGATCTCAATTTTTACTGGAAGTAAATGGATCGAAGATCCTGCTCGAATGCGGGCTGTACCAGGGTCACCGCAAGGACTACTACCAACGTAACCGTACTTTTGGATTCAACCCCGCAAAACTTGATGCCGTACTGCTTTCGCATGCCCATATTGATCACAGCGGCAATTTGCCCAACCTGGTTAAGCACGGCATCAACTGCAGCATTTACGCCACCAGTGCGACAGCTGGGCTTGCAGATGTTATGCTGCGCGATTCAGGACGTATTCAGGAATCGGATGTCGAATTTTTAAATAAGAAACGCGCCAAACGGGGTGAACCCCCGGTTGAACCCCTTTACACCGAAGAGGATGCAGCGCGGGTCAAAGATTACTTCAGACCCGTTGAATATAACCAAACCGTCGAACCAGTGCCCGGAGTAAAAGCTACCTTCGTGGATGCGGGTCATATCCTTGGTTCTGCCGCGATTGTGCTGGATATCGAAGAGAAAGGTAGAAAATTCAGATTTTGGTTCTCAGGGGATATCGGCCGGGATAGACTCCCCCTGTTACAGGATCCGGTCATGCCAAGGGATGCAGATTACCTTTTAATGGAATGTACGTACGGCGATAAACCGCACGACAACCCGGAAGAAGCTTATTTTGAACTCCGCGATTCGGTCCAGCGTGCAGTTCAACGGCGCGGGAAAATTATTATCCCGGCTTTTGCGGTCGGACGAACGCAGGAACTGGTTTATGACTTTAACCGGATGATGTCGGCTGGTGAAGTTCCTGCCATTCCGGTATTTGTCGATTCCCCCCTGGCAGTCGAGACTTCCAAAGTATTCATGAAATATTCTCACCTGTTCGATGCTGAGACCAAGGAATTCGTCCACCAGGGACGGCACCCGGCTTTGAATTTCCCGCAGTTGACTTACATCGAATCAGTTGATCAGTCTAAAGCTCTTAACGACAGGCATGAGCCGATGATCATAATTTCTGCTTCGGGAATGGCGGAAACCGGGCGCATCCTGCACCATCTACGCAACAATATTCAAAACCCGAAAAACATGGTCTTGATTGTGGGTTGGCAGGCACCGCACACCCTGGGCCGTCGATTGGCAGACCGCGAACAAATGGTGCGTATTTTCGGCGAGCCTTATGACCGGCGGGCCGAGGTTGTAACGATTGGCGGATTGAGCGCTCATGCGGGTCAGACGAAACTGTTGGAATATGCCAGAGCCAGCCAATCCAGCCTGCGGGAAATTTATCTTATCCATGGCGAGGAAGATGCGGCCAATATTTTTATTAAACAATTAACCATGCTTGGGTTCAGAAACGTCCATTATCCCGGCTGGGGTCAATCTTTGGAAATTTAGCCTGACCTCAGGTATAATTGCCGTGCAGTTTTTGGAGAGGTGCCAGAGTGGTTGAACGGGGCGGTCTCGAAAACCGTTGTGGTCCTCCGGGCCACCGTGGGTTCGAATCCCACCCTCTCCGCTAGATAATCAAAAGCCAGTCCCGCCGTGGGTCTCCATTGAGGAGATGCTATTCGAATCCCACCCTCTCCGCACGATAAACAAAAG
>CAYPJS010000044.1:0-7586 GCA_964411135.1 uncultured Anaerolinea sp. | reverse complement strand
GGGCAAGCTATCCTCGCCGATCAACAGCATGCAGCGGGTGGTAGTGGTCATCCCATCCAACAGCCTGCAGCCGGTGACACTGAGGCGCACGCTGGAAGTTGTGGCCGCACTTTCAAACGCGGTTAATGTACCTGCACTGGTACTGGTGGACGGCATCTACGAGGAGAAGATATTCGGCATGGTGGAGCACCTTCAATCAGACCAGCCGATCGAGGTTACCCCGATCAAGGGCAATATGCTGCGGCGGGCGCTGGAGATTGTCGGCGAGGCGGATATGATCGTGGTGCCCAGCAGCGGATCGCGCAAGCACTTCCTGACCAATCTGGGGGATTTACCGGAACGCCTGACACAGACCGCCGCCGGCAACGTGATGGTGCTGCACTACCCGCAGTAAGCAGGCGTGATTACGGATTAGATAAAGCGCTGCACCTGCCCGGCCAGGAATTTTGATACGGCACCCGGATCGAACGGCCAGGCGTAGATCATCTCGACCTGCGGATATTGGGCGCGCAGGCTGTCGATTTCAGCAGGGATCTCGACTTCGGCATGCTCGCCGCCGCCGGTCATCATGGGCGTGAGGATCACCAGCCGCTGCGCCCCTTCCTCAACCGCCGCCTTGACGGCTTCGCTCAGCCCCGGGTCGCAGAACTCGTTGAAGCATACCAGCGTCTCCAGACCGCTTTCGGCGGCTAGACCGAGCGCCATGGCCTGCGAGGACGCATGGAAGGGATCATTGGCGGGTGTGCGCGACCAGGCGCGTACCTGGCGGTTAAGTTCCAGATAGCGCTGGCGCGAGGCATCGTCCAAGCGCTGCGGCGCGCGCTCGTACTGGGTGTGCAGGCTGAAAAACTCGCCCAGCTCGCGGCGGGGAAAGTCGTTGGGCGGCGCGCCATGCATGGTCAGGATCAAGATGGTTTTCATGGGACTCTCATAAATTATGGGATGATCTGGATGTAGAAAAAACATCTAAACACGAAGGACGCAAAGAGACTCAAAGCACACGAAGGGTTGTAACCAGATCTGAGAATACGAGTCTGCCCTAAGGTTACACGATAAATCATAAAAACACAAAGACCATGCAGAACAGAACGGGATATTTAAAACCTCAGCGTCCTTTGAGTTCTTCGTGTCAACAGGTTTAAATCGTTAGGAGCTATTCAATGATGGCAGCCCGCAGCTGGCGCGACATCTCGCCGAACTCGGCGGTATAGCGCATCGAGTCGCTGCGCGGGCGAGGCAGCGGCACCGGGAAATCCAGCGCCAGCCGAGCCGGGCGCGGTGTCAGTACCAGCACCCGGTCAGAGAGCAGCAATGCCTCCGAGATGGAATGGGTCACCATCAGTACCGTATTGCGGCGTGCCTGCCAGATCTCCAGCAGCTCTTCACCCATACGCTCGCGGGTGAGCTCATCCAGCGAGCCGAAAGGCTCGTCCAGCAGCAGCAGGTCGGGGTCCAGGATCAGCGCGCGCGCAATCGCCACACGCTGCGCCATGCCGCCTGAAAGGTCGCGCGGCCAGGCGTCTTCAAAACCCTTCAATCCGGTCAATTCGATCAATTCCTCAGCCTGGTGGCGCGCTTCTACAGCCGGCACGTTCTGCATTTCCAACGGCAGCATGATGTTTTCCAGCGCGGTACGCCACGGCATCAGATTGGCCTGTTGAAAGACATAGCCGATACACGGTGTCCGCTCAGCCGTGAAGCGCACCACGCCGCTGGTCGGCAGCAGCAGCCCGGCTAATACCCGCAGCAGCGTAGTCTTGCCTGCCCCCGAAGGCCCCAGGATGCAGATGAACTCGCGGGCGTGCACATCAAAGGTCAGATCGGTAAGCGCTTTCAACCCGCCGTTATCGTTGGGGAAGGTCACGCTCAGGTTGTGTATGCGCACCGCCAGCTGATTTAGTTCTTCAGCCATGCTTACTGTCCTTCAGGCAAATAATCATTGGAATAGGCTTTGCTCAGGTCGATAGGTGCGGTAATCAGTCCCATGTCCAGCAGCACCTGGTGCAGATTCTGCCAGGCTTGCGGGTCCGACCAGCCGGGCGGGTCGAGCTGGTAGAGCTCGATCGAAGCAGCCAGTACAGCTTTTTGGACTTTCTCGTCGGCCTGAGCCAGGTTTTCAACATATTTTTTATCGATCTCATAAGCCGCATCCGGGTCAGCGACGGTGTCCTGGATGCCGCGCAGGATAGCACGCACCATGCCGCGTACCATGGACGGGTTTTCCTTTAGCACGGTTTCGTTGACAATCAGGCCGTTGGAAACCAGCGACATATAATCGGACACCTTGAGCAGGTTGATCTCGTACCCCAGGCTGTCAAGCTGCATGGGCTCGTTGGTGATGTACACCACGGCGGCCTGTTCTGTTCCGGCGGTCAGTGCCTCGACCTGGTTGTAACCGATAACGTCGAGCATAACATCCGCTTCGGTCAACCCGCCTGCCGCGAGGAGCGCACGCGCACCGATGTAACTGGCGCCCGAAAGGACCGGTGTGCCGATCTTCTTGCCGCGCAGGTCGGTGAGCTGGGTGATGCCTTCCGATTTCAACGAGACGATGCCCACCGGATAATCGCCATACCAGGCCAGCACATACACGATCGGCAGCTCCTGGGCGCGCCCGAGGACCACCTGGTCAGCAGATGCGATGGCAAAGGGCAGCTGCCCGGCACCGACCAGTGCCACGTTGTCATTCTCCATGCTGTAATCCAGGCTGACGTCCAGTCCTTCATCGGCAAAGTAACCCTTTTCGAGCGCCACATACAGCGGCGTGAACTGCACATTGGGAATGAAGCCCACTGGCAGACGGATGGGCGTCAATTCAGCGGGGGGTATGGGGGTGACCGCAGGGGTGCAGGCAGCCGCCAAAACTGCGGCAAGGATCAGGGCAACAATTGTGTGGAAGGATGAAGGTTTCATGGACTGTTCCGCTTTATGATTTATGAGGTTCCGATTGCCAGGAGAGCAGTCGTTTTTCCAGCAGCATCACCAGGCCGTAAAGCAGGATTGCCAGCGTGACCAGGGTGAAGACTGCCACAAATACCAGCGCTGTATCGAACTGACCGCGGCCGATATTGACCAGGAAGCCAAGCCCGCGGTTCGCGCCGACCATTTCACCAACGACCGCACCGATAACCGACAGGGTAGCTCCCACGCGCAGACCGCCCAGGAAGACAGGCAGCGCTGAGGGGATTTCAAGGTAGCGCAGGTACTGCAGGCGTGAGGCGCGCAGCGAGCGCATCAAGGCGCGCAGTTCTTCTGGCACGGCGCGCAGCCCAACCACCGTATTGACCAGTACCGGGAAGAAAACAGTCAGACCGCAGATTAGTACCTTGGTACCCAACCCCGGTCCAAACCAGATGACCAGCAGCGGCGCAATGGCCACAATGGGAATGGCCTGACTGGCGACCAGGTAGGGTGCCACGATGCCCTCGAACATGCGCGAGCGGGCAATCCAGTAGCCGGTGAAAGTTGCCAGCGTGGTCCCAGCGATCAGGCCCAGGGAAACTTCCAGCAGGGTGTATCCGGCGTTGCGCAGCAGGGTGCCGTCGTTGACAGCCAGGATGAAGCGCTGGAAGACCTGACCGGGGGTCGGCAGGATGAAAGCCGGCAAATCTGTGACCCTTGCCAGAGTGTCCCAGATCAGCAGCGCCAGGACCAGCGAAATGGGGGTGAGATACAGCCGCGTCCGGCGTGCCATTCGCGTGGCTGCCGGGCGAAGTGCTTTTGGAATACTCACGTCCATGCCATTCCTTTCTATTTCGGGTCTGGCTGAAACAACAAAAAACCCGAAAACGCATTGCTTTCGGGGCAAACCTGACGCAGCACAAGACAGCTGGTCAGAAAATCCTTCTTTCATCCGGACTATACCGTCGACCCTGGAATTTCACCAGATCCTGCACAAAGTGTGCTCGTGGGTTATCACCACCGATCGGGAATTGGGACCGTGGTCCCGCACCCTGCCCCGAAGGCCAAAGTATTTAGTTAAATCGAGTATAGTCAGCCGGAGGGGTCGTGTCAAGGGAAGGATGTCACAACTTGTGAAAAAGAACGCAAAGATTTGCGAGGGAAATCGGTTTTATACTGTTCCAACGTTAAGGCTCGGTTAAATCACCTCATGTTCGGGCTGCAGTCCCTTACAATAGCCGTATGACTTCATATGAACCTTTAATTCTTTCCGGCATGGAGCAGTAAAATGCCATCAACCAATGACATCCTGGCAATCGTGCTCGGCGGCGGGCGCGGCACACGCCTCTTCCCTTTGACAGCCGTGCGTTCCAAACCGGCAGTGCCAATCGCCGGCAAATACCGCCTGATTGACATCCCCATCAGCAATTGCATCAATTCCGGCATTTACCGTATCGCGGTCTTGACCCAGTTTAATTCGGTGTCGCTTCACCGTCATATCGCCAATACCTACGTCTTTGACGCCTTTCATACAGGCTGGGTGCAGATCTGGGCGGCGGAACAGACGATTTCCAGTGCTGCCTGGTACCAGGGCACGGCTGATGCGGTGCGTAAGCAGCTGTTCGAGATCCGCTCGACGCGCGCCCCATACGTACTGATCCTGGCCGGCGACCACCTTTACACCATGGACTTTACGCCCATGTTCGAGTTCCACCTCAACCACCAGGCGGATATCACGGTGGCGGTGCAGCCAGTGGCGCGCGATGACGCCGGGCGCTTCGGCATTCTTAAACGCGACGACACCTTCCGGCTGACCAATTTTGCCGAAAAGCCAAAGGATCCCGGGCTGTTGACCGAAATGATCTCACGCAGCGACCCGCAGCGCCCTTACCTCGGCTCGATGGGTATTTACCTTTTTAACACCAGCACCCTGATCGACCTGTTGGAAAACAACAGCACCTTCGACGATTTTGGCGGGGACGTTATTCCGCACGCCATCCAGAATGCCAGTGTATTCGGCTACGATTTTGAGGGCTACTGGGAGGATATCGGTACCATCCGTTCCTTTTATGACACCAATTTAGCATTGACCATGCCAGATTCGCCCTTTAATCTTTATGATTCCGAGCGGCCGATATTCTCGCACAACCGGTTCCTGCCCGGCTCGATCGTAGAGCAGACCGTCCTGGAGAATGTGCTTTTGGCGGAAGGCTGCCGGATTCGCGGTGCTGAGATCCGCCATTCAGTCATTGGTCTGCGCAGCATCATCCAGGAGGGGGTGGTCATCCAGGATACCGTAATGATGGGCGCGGATTATTACACCCGTAAGTTGCCGATGGCGGCTGAATCCCGGGAAGCAGGTTTAATTCCCATCGGGATCGGGCGCGGCAGCCGGATCAGCGGCGCGATCATCGATAAGAATGCGCAGATTGGCGAAAATGTAACCATCCAGGCCTTTCCGCGCGGTACCGAGCTTGACCTGCCGTTGTGCGTAGTACGGGATGGCATTGTGGTCATCGCCAAAGGCACTGTAATCCCATCTGGAACGGTGATCGGACCTGGCTAGATCAACCCAGTGCTGCCAGGCGGCTGCTGCAGATTGGAACATGACTTAACCAAAAAGGGCGAGAAGAAAATTCTCGCCCTTTTTGCACATCTGGATCCGGGGTCGTTAGACGTTTCTCAAATCAGGGCGTTGCCCGATCGAATGAGAGACCTGCCTTTCACCCCGGAGGTGGTTCAATTGTGGGAAAGGTTTACCGCATCCCGCCCATGCCGCGTCCGCCGTGCATACCGCCCATTCCACCCATGCGGCCAAAGCCGCCGCGTCCGCCGAAGAAACCATTGCTTTCAAGGTTGCTCAGCAGCGCGTCCGCCTGAGCCTGAGTCAGAGTGCCGTCTTCCAGTGCCTGGTTGATGGCGTCTTCATAGGCGGTGGTCATGTTGGTCTGGAAGGCTTCCGAATTGCGCAGGGCAAAATGAGCCAGCATCAGGTCAGCCTGTTCCTGAGTCAGATCTCCGGCAGCCACTGCATCTGCAATGGCAGTAGTATGCGCCACGGTCCGGGCAGCCTGCAGTTCATCGGTGGTGATGCCCAGTTCTGCTGCCAGCAGAGCCTCAAAGTCGATCTGCCCGCCGAACCCGCCGCCCATGTGCATGCCAAGGCTTGGCATGGAGCGTTCCTTCATCAGGTCAGCCTGGGTCTGGGTGATCAGATCGGCAGCCACAGCCTGTTCCAGCGCTTTGTCCAGGGCAGCCGATTGAGCAGCCTGCAGGTCATCGGTGCTGATGCCAAGGGCAGCCGCCAGGGCTTCCTGGGTCACGCCGATGCCGCCGCCGACTCGGCCGTTTTCCATCATACCGCGCATGACGCCGGGTCCGGCTGTATCAGCGCTGACGGCTTTGACGCCGAGGAAGATACCTCCAACCAGTACGGTAACGGCCAGGATAGACAGCCATACTTTTTTGTGCATATGTTTTCTCCTGTTGTATTGTGTGCGAGGAACACACGTTCCTCGCTGGAATGACATCAGGATAGCAAACTGATATTCAGATTTTCTTTAGATTTGGTTACTTTGTGATTAATTCTTGCCAGAAGTGTTGGGTGATCGTTTCGCGAAAGCCAATTTCAGGATCAATTTGTGATCCATGGGAAATAATATTTGTATGGGTAGAGGTCTGGCAGCTCCAAGCTTGGATCGCCGAGGATCTGGTACATCTCGCTGTACTGGGTGGGAAGACCGGTGTTGGGCAAGAACAATTTGACCACATCTGCTAAAGCCAGTCGAAGGGCCTGGCCGACGGATGGAAAACTCCGCGGGCTGATGAATAAATATTTCATGAAGTAGCGTTCAACATAGGCATCCCAGGCTGCCACGGAAATAGCATTAGCTCCGATATAAACCAGAGCACCTGAGGTTGGGTGCAGCACCCAGGCATCTGCCATAGAAGGTAAAGGACCCAGATCAACAGTCGGTTGAGCCACCGCGAATACCAGCGGGATAGGCGGGCCGGTCAGAGCAGCCACATCGGAATGCCCGAAGGCATCGTCCAAATTCCAATCCCATTCGGCAGTGCTTCCCAGCCCGTTGTAAAGGACCAGCGCCCGGCCGGCATTGAAAGCAGCAGAAAGGTCTTCCGAGTTGGCGTGGTAGCTGACCGCATAGAGCCGGTCACCGCCCAGCGTGGGGGCCATAGTTCCTTCTCTTCCGGTAAATGTGCCTGAATAACCCAGGGGAGCCGTCCAGATGTTCATGACCTCATTGTGAACAGACTCGCCAAGCAGATAATTGGCACCATCATCATCGACGATGAAAGAAGCTTTCCTGCGCCAGAATACACCTGGCGGGAGCTGGTCGTAGGCGATGTATTTAGCGATCACCGCTGTCAGCTGAGCCGTGTCGTGTACCGGCAGACGCCCCAGGATGATATCCGCCTGGATATCCTTGTCCCCATCGAAGGTTGTGTAATACAGGTCAGTTGCCCCGCCCAGCGCGATTTTGGAATCCCAGGCTGGAATAAAGTCCGTGTCGCCGACCAACAACGCATATTCCGGGCGGGGCGAAAAGCTCTGCAAGTACGACTTGATTTCCTCTTTGGTGGAGCCAAGGGTTGATACAGGGGTCAGGGTGACTTGAAAGCCCTGGGAAGTTTTCAGGTCGATAAAGGCTGCTAAAGTCGGAATA